>JADJNU010000002.1:600000-900000 GCA_016714165.1 Bdellovibrionales bacterium | reverse complement strand
CTGCGGAGGCTGCAGAGCTGTCGTCTTCGCCATTCTCTCCTGAGCCCCCCTTACCTGAGGAATCAGTTTTTCCTGTTGAGGTTTTGGCGGGGGGACTACCACCGCCGCTGCCGCCACCTACATTGGTTGGCTTAGTGGGTGGTGGGATAGTTTCTTTTCCTCCGCAGTTTTCACCAAACCCACAGGTGTCATCGGTGGACGTTCTCTCATCTACTTCAGTTGATGTTTTCGGCAAAGACTGAGCACGCTGCATTAGTTCAAAGCTATGCCAGTACTTTCCGCATTCGGGGTAAGTTTTATCATTTGACTCACAGGGAAAAACGATTTGTCGATAAAAAGCAAGAGCTGCGCTACTGAGCACAAAACGACTCCTGCCATCGGTCCTGATGCATTCATCATTGGCAAATGCTTGAGATTCCATTTTATAGCCCATGGGGCAGGAAAGGCCAGAAGCGCTGAAGCTTATCCCGCAAGTAACCATCATCCCACAGAGAAGCCATCTAAATCCGCAACATATCCTTGGCATAGGGAATCATCCCTTCTTGAAAATGACAGAGAACCAAAGGAAAGTTATTCCAAAATCAGAGTATGATCGGCTTTATTTGCGTTTCACTTTAGGACTTTACTGGACTTTGAAGTCTCCTCAAATAAAGACCCACTTCTTGGACATTTACAAATAAAACCTAACTAGGTTGTAGCCGTTAGAGACCTTCTTTCCCTTTTTAAACGGAGGCCCAGATAAAACGGCTATTGAGGTAGCCACACTTCTGCATGATTTTGAGGGCAAAATAGGCCATATCCTTGTACCCATAGGCTTGCCATTTAACCCCCTTAATGGCGCGGTTGATCCCCTCAGATAAGCCCGTCGTGACTTTGTATTTGAAGTAGTTCCAAAATGTCTGCTTTTCCCGGATATCTTTGATCCACTCAATAACATTCCAGGCTCCACAATCTTGTGTCCACTGGTATATTTCCGCTATTAAAATCTCGGTTTCTTCTTTTGAATGGCAGTCGAAAAACTGATGGAACCTCTCTTTAACTAGCTCCATCTTTGCCATCTTTTCATTGAGTTTCATGACTTCATTGATATGCAACTGATCCTTCGAATTGCGGTTCTTCGACTTTGTGAGAAAGATATAACGATACTTCCCATTCATCAAATCGCCCATCTTGCCCTCCGTGTCCACGTTCTGTAGCCCGATTTTTCGATCCTCATTGAGAGCCTCATTAAACTTCTGAACCAAGTGGAATCGATCCCACACGAGTGTTGCGTTCGGACAGTGCTCCCTCACACTTGCCCCGTATCCCTCGTGCTGATCCGTTGCCACCACCTCAATTTTCTAGCACTGCTCCTTGCCAAGTAAAATAAAAAACTGATCCAGGGCCTCTCGTCTTCGACTTTGAGAAACCCAAATCACTTTGTGGGTCTTTATGTCTACTATAATTGTCAAAAACAAATCATCCCTTGTTTCGCCCTCCTTCCGGCTGCTTGCGGCTCCTCGCATAGACCTCATCGACTGAGATCTGTGTCACGTTTGGCATTTTGTATCCCTGCAAAAATCTCATTAGCAAATGCTTGTCCACCTTGTAGCAAGTTTTCTTATCAAGGCCATCTAAAATGGAAACCTGCAAAACTGAAGTGATTTCGCTTAACCGATTGATCCAGAATGCTAAATCCTTTGTCACGTGTGGCGTCGTATCTGAGATAAAATCAATAGCCTCAGAACGGACTTTTTTACAACTTGCGCAGTCCCGTTTCTCGCGCCAAAAACTTACCGTCACCGACCAACTCATAATTCTCATATGCTGTGCCGTAACCCGATAGCGACCATCTTGTCGCCCCAATTGGCACCCACATTTGCGACAAAAATGCTCTTTGTCCTTAATCTTCTCTAAATGAATCTCCAACCGTTGTGCTTTGGTCCACTCTTTTATGTCCCTGATATTAAATCCTTGAAAAGATCGAAAAACTTGGGGAATGTATTCTGAAGATCGCGCATCCATGCTGTTGCTCCGTGGTTGAAGTTTTTATTTTTACAACTAAATTAAACCATCGACACAGCTTGGGTGCGAGTTTTCTATCTCCTCTTGGACCATCGAAAACGAAGGTTTTCGATGGTTACAAGCGGCCTCCTAGCCACGATGCGAACAACCGACCTTCTCCGCGCAGTCGCTCCAAAATTTTATGATTTTAATGATTTTTAACGCCTCACTTTGGTCCTAACTTCCGGCGTTACTGGGAAAGAACCCGTTAGAGAACGGATAACTTTTGTGGGTTCTTACCGAATTCCTTCAGTTTCTTTCTCAAATCTTTCAAAATTATCGTAAAAGGAGGCAGCTTTGATGGCCACGTTAATGCCACCTCCCGCCGCCCTGATAGCATCGGAAGACTCATTTCCATTGGGTAATTGTCCTTGTTCGAACTCATCATCCTCTCTAAACCAACCTTTGTGAAGAGCCTCAAAATAGAGCTTACCCTCATTATCATGTACGGCAACTGCGCCCCCCGAAAATCCGCCTATCGTATCGGCATTATGCCAATATAAATTTTCCGAGTTCGCATCCTTATTTGCTAGATAAGAGCTATCAGAGGGCATTTGAACAAGACTGAAAGGAGCACAGTTTTTAGAAAAATCTTTAGCTTCCCTATTATACCCAGCGATAATAGGTATGTTTGGGAGCCCGTTTCTTCTAAATTTCTTGAAAGGCAAGGGTTTAGTTCTATACTGTTCAGGCACTCGCAACCCATCCACCACCTGCCCTACCTCTGATTCCAAGAGAAGGAAGGCGTAATCGAGGTCAGGATGCTTATCCGGATCCATTGTTCCAAACCTGTAAGCTTTGACACGATAAGTAGCAGCGACATGAGTCTGGGTTCTAGGATTCCATACTCTAATCCGGAATAACGCAACAGATCGAGGGTCCATAAGATCCCGACTATCTACTTTTTTGAAATTATTGACATTCGTGACGACAATATCCGATCTGCTACCAACCAGGTGACCTGACGCCGAGAATGACGAGCAAGAATCCCCCTCATTCGAACTGCATATCCTCTCTTTATAAATTTGCAACCGGCCCGCCCCATTCATCGCCCGGTCCGCTTTTGGCGCATCAGGCCCGTATCTTAGCGGGCAGCGATCGTCTTCGCCGATGATCGCTGTTTTGATGAACTGACCCACTTGTCCGATTTGGCGGGCGTTTTTAGAAAGACCAGGGGCATTTTCGCAATCCTGGCCAAAGTTACCGAAACTGGAGTCCGCCTGCCCAGCAGAGCGCCCGGAATAACCGTCTTCCACAAAGCCTGTGCGTTTCCTGTTTGGATCTCCGCCAAATGGCACATAAGACCCCGTCTTTGGATTGTAAATGTAATCTCCAGGGGGCAGCAGGCTCGTGTTTGACTGAGCTACCGAAGCGATGGGCGATGAGAGTGGCAGAGACGCAACGGCGAGAAAGCCAGCTAAAAAAAGGGATTTCGACATGAATTTCATAACAGCCTCACCTCGCTCTACCTTATTGCCTTAATTCCTTTTGATAGAGCAGCTACGAGACGATTTCAATGCTAAAAATATGCCATTCGTTATGATGGCGTCAAAATATCCCAAAAGGCCCGGCCTCTGGTCGTTTTAAGCCCTAGATTGAAATTGGTGCCATCCAGCAGGAATGTACAAGCCTTAGACAGGTACCTGCTTGAGCGCCATTTGGGCCTTCTTGGGTCACCTTGGGTCAGAACTGGGTCCCATCTGGCAAACGGACCACGCAAATAAATCAACGAGTCTGTAAAGTCTGCCCACTTTGATGGGTTCGGATCAGGCGAAATCTCTGTGTCTGCCTCCACATTTCTCTGAGGCACTCAAACTCAAAAAGAGGAACGGATCTGAGAGCCAATTGAAAGGCCAATTTGGTCTACGGTCCAGTCTGCAACATCATTTTGTATGATTTTTTCATGGACAAATGACAGCACAAAGAAGCGATAGTAATTACCTAAAATGCCTTTCAATAAGTATCCCCAGAAATGATAGTTATGCCCGGGAAGATCGAGATCATCAATAATGGGCTCGAGGCGGGAAGCAACGACACCGCCACGTTGTCTGCTGCCTGCATGTGCATCGGACATTGTCATAAAGGTGATTGCGCCTAGAGCTACCCAAGGGCTTTTGTAGATTTCCAAAGCCTTTGCAAACAGGGCAGAATAAGTTACTGAAAGCAAGGGTTGCTCCAGGAGCCATAAAAAGAGAGGACTTGATACGAGAGCGGCCTTTTGAACTTCATAAAGAAGCTGTGCGTGCTGCGGATGAGCTTCATCGCCAAAGCCTGTCGATACGACATTGCATCTTTTCAGATTTTTGCTAAGAGTCTCGCAGAAGCCTGTTCCACGAAGTTCAAAGCCGTCTTTGTCGCGGTATATAGGCCACTGCATATTTTCAACTAAAGGTAAAATCTCACGTAGCTTTTCGACTAGTTTTGGATCTGTTGAAAGAAGATAAGAGCCTATCTTCTTATTTAGGTAATCGATTTCTGTTTTTGTGGAGTAGTAATTGTAGGCCGCCATCCAGTTTTCCTTAGGAACCGAATTGACACTAAATTCTCCAGAAAAAATAAATCCGTGGTGACTGAAATATTCAAAGCTGGCCCAAAAAATTTGGGATGTTCCTAAAACTGGTTGTTCAATCCCCAAGGCGTCGCTCCAAGGTTGTACCTCACTTTTAAGGTGATCTTGAATTTTCAAAATACGTTCATCAAAAGAGATTCCGCTCCTCCCAATATCGCTTTTGATCGCATTCGCTATTTGATTTACCAAGATGTTCTGTTTGGATTCATTAAACCGAGAAGAAAAAGTGGCTGCTTGGGTCTTAGCGCTCGCGATGAGCACCAATAGGAAATACACACCTAAAGATTCAAATTTCAAGCCGGCAGAAAAGTGATTCGGCACAACAAACACTCCAAAAAAATAATTTTGGCTAACGAAGCACCGATAACGTACCGCATTAGACAGGCTTTTTCAATAGCCATAAATTCTACACGTGGGCCGAAAATTGGCATCTCTCATACTCTTTTTTTCTTCAGTTTTTAAAAAGACCTGGCGGCCCTTTTATTTCTTTCCCACGACACTGGGGCTGGGATAATACGTTCGAATGCTTCGAGAAGCTCCCATATGCTAAAGTCTGGCTTTGGGCTTGGCTTGCCGTCGTCGAAGAACAAGACCGCGACTCACGGGAAGGCGAAAGCTGTTAGAGCCCTAGAGATGTGAACCCAACGGCATGTCGCACGGAAAAGATGTCTATTCGGTTTTTGGCTAAGTGAGACATAAATACAAAAGTTGACCAAAGAACAATCTGCTCCCCATAATACTCGCAAAATGAGAGAGGTATTTATGTCAGAAGATATCAAAACTGAACTTGAAAGATTACGAGCAGAAAATGCAGCGCTAAAAAAGACCAAGCCTGCAGCGGGCACCTTGTCCATGAAGGTGAGCGAAAAAGGCGCGCTTTCAATTTATGGCATGGGCCGGTTTCCAGTGACTTTATACAAAGAGCAATGGCTTAAGCTTTTAGGTATTTCTGATGAGATCAAGAAGTTTATCAGTGAGAATGATCATTTGCTGAAAGCCAAGGATTAGATTTGGAAGAGAACAAGATCTTTCAATGTAAAAGGGAGGGTCATAGCCCTCCCTTTTAGAGTCCCCTTTAAAAGGAGACCTTTGTCTCTGAATGAAAAAACTAAAAGGCGTTGTCGGTGTCTAAATCAACAGCGGTGAAATTAAACCCAGAAAACGTCGACAGCCACGAATCAGTAGATGTTCTTGATGTGCTAGAAAGTAAGGTAAACTTGGCATTTGTAGAAAAATTACCAATCCCTGTATTTGAAGTGCAGTCTGCTGCATCATCAAAGCCTGCTGAAGTCGCGCAAGCTGTATTAGTTACTTCAGAGTACTGTCCGACAGTTGCTACCTGTGCCAATGATCGGCTAGAGGCAGTTTCAAATAATCTTGCTTTGATGCCAGAGCTCAAGGGGCCGGATGCCGTGATTAACCGGCCGTATCCATCTGTCGCACTACTGTTAACAGTAGCTGCATTCGCCTGAATATCGGCAAACCCATATGAAAGCGAAGTCACACCTTGCGGCTCGCCATTCGACATTGTTAACACAGCGTAAAGGCGCGTGTGCCGATTCCAACCACAGCGGCTCGCTGCACAGTCTGATCGAACCCTCTCGTCCCGTTTTTCGAATCTCAAGACTCCAGTTGATTTAGTGAGCTCGCCAGCCATCGTACCAATGTCGCCTGCAGAATCTCCCGCCGCAGCTCCGCTCCAAGATTCATGAGTGATAAATTCAATTTTGTCACTATCGAGGTTCGCCGCAATCTTAAATGTTAACCCCAAGGAAGCGACGGAAAATATAACTCCCTTTGTATAGTGTGAGTTAAAGCTGGCCGGCGAGCTTCCAACTGCCGACAAGGTGATCGTGCCTGTTTCATCACCGGGGCCGCCATCTGGCCAACAGTCGGTATCGTTAAAATTTCCAGTGATCTCTTGTGTGGCACCGCTGAACTCAATTCCGCCCTTTTCAAGAGTGCAGATGAGACTTCGTACCAAATCAAATCCTCCGCGAACTGTGTCTCCATCTTTGATACTGACCGCACAATACGTGTGAAGGTAAGGGTAAAACTCGTCGGATTGTGAAAGATCAGCTCCACCCGCACTCGCTAGAGGCCTACCATGCGCATCACAGCGGTTGGTGTTAAATTGAGTTACTGTCATCGCCCTGATGGAACCCATCAGAGCCGTGCCAGTCATTCCCGTGCCAATAGCTCCCACTCCCTTGGCCACCAAACCGATGGCGTCGGCGACCTGTGTAGTTGGAGCTGCACTCTCTGAGTCACTATCGCTAGAACAGCCCATCACTGAAATGACAGATCCTAATAGGACAAAAAAAATCCATTTCTTCATAGGAACCCTCCGAATATTTTTAGTAGATAAGGAGAATGCTAAGTTCGAATTATCAATCTAACACGCAAAAAAATGGAATTGATCGATATTTGAACTATTCCTAGACGGAGGTGTCCATGAGGAAAGTATTGGTAGGCTGGACAAAGCGCGGGGAGGCAGACAGGTTTCTCCTTTGTGAAGTTTCTGCTGGGAATGACTTCCTAACACTATCCTAACAGATTCCTGATTTACGAAATTGGCCCAAGATACTGTATGAAATGGGCGGCCCCACAACACATAACTCCCTGAGGAGAAAAATGATGAATAAATTTACGATTGGCCTAACGGTGTTGATTGCGATGATGAGCGGAAGTGCCTTTGCTGTTTGTCCAACAGGAACAATTCCTCGCAGTGATACAGTCGAAGGAAAGCCAGTGTGCACGGTGAAAGGGAGCTATCTCAATACGACTCTCGCCTTGAACACGGGAAATGCCTACGTTTTGGAGGGTGATGTGCGAATTGGTGGCGACAATGCTCAATCATCAACGCTCACGCTAGATCCTGGCGTCACTGTCTATGGCGCTCCGGGTGCATATTTGGTCGTTATGCGAGGATCAAAAATTTTCGCAAACGGCACCAAGGGAAAACCGGTCGTCTTCACTTCGCTTCAACGAGACAACTTGCGCCCCGGTCTGTGGAGCGGAATTGTGTTGAACGGAAATGCACGCATCAATAATTGCAAAGCTGGTGAACCAATTTGTGAAAGCATTTCTGAGGGAATTAAAAACAATTCGCCAAAATTCGGAGGAAATGATGATAACGATAGTTCCGGCAGTCTAAAATATGTTCGCGTTGAGTATGCTGGATACGAACTAGCGAAGGACAATGAGCTCAATGGCATTACGTTTAATGGAGTTGGGTCCGGCACAGAGGTTGACTATCTCCAGGTCCATCGCAGTGCCGATGATGGAATTGAGTTTTTTGGAGGAAACGTCAACCTCAAACATGTGCTCTTGACCGACAATGATGACGATGGATTTGATTGGGATATGGGTTATCGGGGGAAAGCTCAATTTGTATTTATTGAGCTTGAGAATGGAACGGAAGACAGTCGAGGCATCGAAGCGGATAATTTGAAGTCCCCTATGGATGCTCAGCCTCGTTCCAACCCCGTTCTTAGTAATATCACAATCGTCGCTCGAAGTGCGAATGCTCGCCTTTTTGACGGAATTATGCTTCGCCGTGGAACAGGTGGAGAAATTCACAACGCAATTGTGACCGGTGACTTCAAAGTGTCTTGCATTAACATCGATGATGATGAAACTTTTCGTAATGCTGGAGTAATTACTGGCAAGGGCGTTGCCCAAACTGGACTGAAGATGGTCAACTCAATTGTCAATTGTGCTTCTGGCCCTAACTTTGAAGAAAAATCGAGCGATCCATTTTCGGTGAGTGCCTGGTTTCAAGGGGAAAATAAAGTAAACAATAGATCGGTAGATCCACTTCTCAAAGGACGTCTCCCAGTTGAAAATAGTCCAGCTGTGGGTACGGGGGTAACTCCTGCTGTGTCAGGTCCTTGGCAATTTACTCCGGTAGACTACATTGGCGCTCTCAGCCCATATGAAGATGAAGATTGGACAACTGGTTGGACGGTTCGATAAAAAGAGTGGCGTGCCACTTTGAACTGAATATTTGCCTATTACTCCTGGTGCTCATCTTAGGGGGAGGCGGAGCCTCTCCCTTTGCATATTCTCAAGATTCAACAATTCGATCTTCTTTTAAGATAAGTGATCAAGAGAGCTTAAAAGAATCCCAGGGTAGGGTTTTAATTCTTAGCTTTCGAAATGGCGAGCCTTCGGGCAGAGTTAAATTTGAGCACAGCTCAGGTTCTTATATGTCAGCAATTGATGGATCGCTGACGGTCGAGCTACCACCAGGTGCGCATTCCTTCTACATCCCTGAACTCGAGCGCAAAATTGCAATTCAAGTGACTTCGGGAGAAGAGACTCAAGTGATCGTGAACCTTCTTCACCAGCCGCAGAAATCCGAAGTCTCGGTAAAGACACCCACTGGAATTCATTCGGATGGCTTGAAAAGTGGCGAGATCGGTTTCCCTCTGCAGGTTAAGGTCGTCGACGAGAAATCCCTTCGCCCCCTCACTGGTGGTCTTGTTATAGTCTCGGGATATGAAGATACCTTGACCACAAACTCCGAGGGGCGCGTTGAGTCCAGATTGCCAGACGGGGAATACTCCTTGTCAATTTTTCATCCAAAATACCAAACAAAAACGCTTTCTGGAGTGAAGGTAGGTCCCGATAGCAATAAACCACTGGTAGTTTCCCTCACGCCAGCGATCAACGAGCTGGACGAAGTTACAATACTCGCTCCGAAAATCAAGGGCAGCGTTTCTGCACTCATTGAAGTGAGGAGGCAGAGTTCCTCTGTGACAGATGTGATGGGCTCCGAGCAAATGAGCCGACAAGGCGATAGCGATGCTGCGAGTTCGCTTCGGCGCATGACTGGATTGACCTTGAAAGATGGAAAGTACGTTTACGTTCGGGGTTTGGGTGAGAGATATTCGGGCGTTCAGCTCAATCAATTTAGTCTTCCGAGCCCAGAACCAAATCGTCGCGTGGTGCCTCTTGATTTGTTTCCAACGGCCATACTCGAAAGCGTGCTTGTTCAAAAAAGCTATTCGCCCGATCTGCCTGGGGAGTTTGGTGGTGGAGTCATTCAGCTTCAATCCCGGACTCTACCCGAGAAGTTTTCTCTTAAGTTTACTTTGAGCTCCAGTCAAGAATCGGCTGATCAGAGACTCACTTCACGAGGGGGAGGCCTAGACTGGGCGGGAATTGACAATGGGACTCGAAAAATGCCTGCTGCTATTCGCGAGGCTCTTCAATCGGGCAAAAAACTTATCTTGCAGCAACCGGGCTCGAGTGAAGGGATATCTGAAGAACAACTCGTTCATCTAGGTCGATCCTTGCCGGTCAATTATGTCACAAATCGAACATCGGAAGGAACTCCGCCGGGCTTTTCGCTTGCTATTGCCGATCGATTTCGAGTTGGGAGTGCGAGAACTGGAATTGCGGGTTCGATTCTCTACGGTCAGAGCGCAGATCGTGGAGAAAGATTTAGTCGAGGATTGAACGCCATGAGCCCAGGTCGGTACTCCACTGATTATAACCGTATCTCGGAATATGCCGAAATCGAAACTCGGTTGGCGGGACAAGTGGATTTAGGCTTTGAATTGAATCAAAAAAATACGGTGAGTTTGAGTTCCATGCTTCTTCGACACACAACAGACTTTACGCAACAAGATCAGAAGCAGGATCCAAACTCAACGTCCTCCATAGAGTCGACAACATTGGATTGGACCGAGCGGCAGCTTTGGACGAATCATCTCAAAGGAAAACATAAGTTAGGCACATCGTTTGGCCAAGATATTGAGGGCAGCTGGAGAATTGGTCAGGCGGATGCGATTCGGGATAATCCTGATCGAAGAGAATATGCCTTTGAACGCACTCCTACTTCCTTTCGAATGAGAGGTGATAGCGGAGGCAACAGACGGACATACTCTTATTTGATGGATCGTTCGCAAGAAGTCGCTGCAGACTTAGTCTTACCATTAGGGTTTGAGAGGGACAGACTCAAACTGAAAATAGGCGCAAGCGAACTGAAAAGAGGACGTCGTTCTGAGGTATTTCGACTCTTTTTTTCAGGGGAGACATCCGGAGATCCCATAGAGAGTCAGTTGAGTCTCGCGAATATTGGACCAGGTGGTTTTCAATTGCAAAATCTCACAGACGCAGCTGATAGTTACCGAGGTGACCAAAATGTTGTCTCGCAGTATGCGATGGCAGATTTTGGCCCACTTCCTAATTGGAAATTTCTGGCTGGATATCGTTGGGAACGCTCTGTTCAAACCGTAAATACCTTTCGCTATTATGAGCCTGAGAATCCATTCTCTCAATCTAAATTGGAAATGAGGGATGTCCTTCCCTCTTTTGCTGTAATGTGGAAACCAAATCAGCAGTGGCGCTCTCGTCTGGCATACAGTGAGACTCTCGCGCGTCCAGACTTTCGAGAGCTTTCAGAAGTCGGATTTCTAGATGACGAGACTGGGTACGAGGTTCGTGGGAATTCCAGTCTGAAGGGAACCATCATTCAGAATATTGATCATCGCTGGGAGTATTACTGGTCCGCAGATGAATATGCTTCATCTGGATTGTTTTTTAAGAAATTTAGAGATCCGATAGAGGTCATGTTTGTTCCTGGAGTCAATCGAATTCAGACGTTTTCAAATGCAAGGGCCGCAGAAAATTTTGGCCTGGAACTAGAATCAAGAATAGGCTTGCGAAAGCTGACCCGAATTTTGCGGCGTTGGTCAATACTGACCAATCTCACTTTTATTCGATCTGAAATTGAGTTGGACGAGAAAAGCAAAGGAGTTCAAACTTCTCAGCAGCGTCCGCTGCAGGGTCAGGCACCCTATGTGGTGAATTTCCAATTGCAGTACGATCGGCCAATATGGGAATTTTCGGCAACGCTCCTCTATAGTCTTGTCGGTGAGCGAATTTCAGAGGTTGGTACGAACAACATTCCTGATACCTATCAGAATCCCAGTCACCAGCTGGATTTCGTCGCTTCTAAAGCTATATCAAAGGTTTGGACGGTGGCCCTAAAGGCGAAGAATCTTTTGGATCCTGCAATTGAGTCCTTTCAAGATAAGGAGCTGGTGCGAAAAACTCACAATGGGCGATCCATTGGCTTGAATATGACAGGGATCTTTTAAGGAGAAATATGATTGGGATAAAATTGAAAAGATACATCATATTCATGATTCTGTCGTCTGTGTCATATGGCTGTGGCCAACATAGCACTTCCAATCATTCATTCGTTCGATCTGGCGAGGTTTTTCAAGGGAAGAATCCCGAGACAACTGAAGAATTGATGCAGACTTCTATTGCAAAAGACGACGTCGATATGGTCATCAAACTGATGGATTCGGGAGCAGATCTGAATCGGATTCTACCTAACGGTCGCACGGCCCTGATTGATGCCACCATTCAGAATCGTCTTCGCATTATGATTGAGTTGATGAAGAGAGGGGCGGATGTTGAACAGCCGAGCAGGGAAGGCAAGAAAGCCTCACAATATGCGGTTGAGATGGCGGGCCTTGATTCTAACGGCCAAACCAATATAACGCGCACCATGGTTATTCTAAGCCCGGCTCTTGCAGAATCTGAGCGGGTTGCGTTCATGAAGTATTCAGGAAGAGGCAGTGCCGATCAGTTAATGCGTTTGCTCAAAGAAGTGGGACTTGATCCTAATTACAGAGATGAACAAGGGAACACCCCACTGACTTTTGCTATCCGAAAAAGGAAGATACTATCGCTTCAAGTCTTGGTTCATTGGACGGATTGTCCCGACGAATCGGTAAAGGCGAGTTGCCTAAAGTTGACTGCGACGGATGTCAATTTTCCAGGATCGGACGGGATAAGGCCACTGGCCCTTGCGAAACAATTGGGAGCCGATGAACTTGTTCCGATTTTAATTGAAGCAAAAGCAATAGAATAAAAAGGAGAGACCAATGAAAGATCGAATATTTTCCGTTGCTCACTATGCTGACTCCGGAGTGCTGTTTCTTCTGATCGCACTCAGTATCGCGAGTTTGATTGTGATATTTGAACGCTACGTGAGACTAGGGCGAATAGCGAAAAGCAGTAAAAAGCAGCGAGACAAACTTGAGGAAGTTCTCACCCGCGGAAACATGTCCGAAATCGATACACTCCAATTGGTCGACGGATCGCTTGAAGCAAGGTTAGTGAAAAGGGGAATGACACACTTAAAGCAAAATGGCAGAAAGGGTCTTGAAGAATCATTTTCCACATTTGTTCAGTTTGAGCAACCGAAGGTAGAGCGCTCGCTGACCTTCCTCGCTACAGTCGGATCAAATGCTCCATACATCGGACTGTTTGGGACGGTGCTTGGAATAATGAAGTCCTTTAACGATTTGGCAAATGCGACCAATGCCGGACAACAGACCGTGATGGTGGGAATCTCAGCCGCCCTCATTGCTACGGCAGCCGGCCTGATGGTAGCCATTCCGAACATTCTCGCATTTAATTACTTTCAGAAACAGGTGAAGGCGATTATCGCGGGGTTAGAAAGCTTCAAGGATGCCCTCATTGCATATGCTAAAGTAAAGGAGCTCTGAAATGGCAAGTAAAGCCTCTTCTAATAGTGAAACCATATCGGAAATTAACGTAGTTCCGTTGGTCGATATTATTTTGGTTGTCTTAATTATTTTTATGGTGACGGCCCCTGCTCTCATTAAGCCAAGTGTCGCGATTGATCTTCCCGAGGCCTCGAGCAGCGATGAAACAACGCCGAGCTTATTGAATGTTGCGATCACAGCGGACGGAACTGTGATGGTCAATAATCAGGAAGTTAATCAAGAAGAAGCAAAGAATTTAGCGCGCATTGAGGTAGAAAGGAATCCAAGCGTTCAAGCGGTGATTGTTGCCGACAGAGAGTTGGATTACGGTGTTGTTGTGAGAGTTTTGGATTGGATAAAATCAACCGGTGTAAACAGATTCGCTGTGACCACCGATCAACCCTTAACAGATTGAGTGTGAGGAGATGGAAACAATTCTGATCGCCTTTTTTATGATGAATACCTTGGTTATTGCCGAGACTCCCAAAATCTTGAATGATTTGGTGTCGATCCGGGCTGAGATTGAAAATCTCAGTAACGAATTGGAAACTTCTAAAAAAGAAAAGCAGGCCGAACTTGATATGTGGACGCAAAAACGCTTGGAAATCGAATCGAATCTACAGAAGGAGAAGTTGAGACAGGTGCAGATTGAAGAAAAAAAACTGCGATATTTCTCTTTTGCCAAGGCTCATGAAAAAGCCAAACCTCAGGGAAAATTGCAATTGTTGGATGCTATTCGTGAAGCAAAAAAATGGGTAGAGGTTTCTCTTCCTTTCTCGAAGGAGCAGAGAAGGGCTCGACTCGAGAGTCTTGAGAGCCGCCTAGAGCGCGGGATTGAGTCACCGGAGACCCTGGGTGCCGAGCTCTGGGCATTTTATGAGAGCGAGATCAAGTTGGGAACGAAAAATGAATTTCGCATCATAGATTTTGACTTTCCTCGAGGGCGGGAAAAAGTGGAAGCCGTGCGCTTGGGTTATTATGCGATGTTTATTAGGCAAGTAGATGGCGAGATGAAAGAGGTCGTAAAAGGGGATAATGGCTGGGTTACTAATGCCCTGTCAAAGAAACAAGAGCAGGAGGTCGTCCGTCTTATGGAAGATTTGAAACAGAAAAAGAAGAACAGAGTCTATTTCTTGCCACTTTCTGAACGGTCAGGTGCTTTATGAGAAGGAGAGTTCGGCCTATATCTATATTGATATTTTCTCTTTTTGTGCCTTTTGCTCAGGCAGAAAGCGTGGATTTAGAAAAGTCGTTTCAAACTGAATATTCATATTTGATCTCTCAGAGAGAAGCACTCTTGCGTCAAAAAAAGTTGACGGAGAAGAAATTTGAGGAGCGTATTGGCTTAGCAAAGAATCAGTTGGAAAAGGCTCAGAGAGAATTAGCCAAAATTAGCGTAAAAAATGATGACGAGGCTGAGGCCTTAGCGGGATTGGATAGAAAAAGACGTGACTTAAATAGAGGAGAAACCACATTTGAGGCAACCTATCGAAAATCAGTCAAAATATTAAATGAAGTGGAAAGGTCTCTTCGGTTTCAGGAAAGACAGGAAAAGGAAGATATTCTTGTTCCAGCCGGACCTGTGGTTGAGAGTTTAAGTCCTATTTTTTCTCGATCCAAAAAATTGTTGGAAGACTTGGCGAGTTCAGAAAGGTTCTCGGGCTATTATCTGGATGAGAAAAACACTCTTCAGAAAGGAGAGGTGACGAGACTAGGTCAGGTTGCTGCCTTTTGAGCGGACAACATGAAATGACGATGCTGGGGCCCATCGGGAATGGCACTTTGAAGGCACTCAATAGGTCCGCTAACAGTTTCTTTCTTTTTGACAATTTGTACGAGGCGGCTCAGCTTAAACTTCCCGGGACATGGGTTGAACGTCTCGCTGACTTGGGTCCTGCCCTGTTTTTGCTTATGATGTTGGGTGTGGTGGCCGGTCTCTTCTTTGTATTGGTAAAGATATAGACGATGGGAAAGTTGGTCTTCTTCCTTATAGGTACGGGATTCATTGTATTGTGCCTAGGGCTTTTATCCAATTTTTTTGCACTCGACCCAGGACAAATGCGATCGCCTTCTTCTGCGGGAGTTAAGCCTGTTCCAATTAAAATCGCCGAGCCAAAAAAGGAAGTTCCGCCCCCGCGTGAAGAACCAAAGCGAAATTTGGAGAAATCATTCACTGATTTGGCACCAGAGGCATCTCGTGATTCGCTCAAGGAGCTAGGAGGAGTTGGTTTCGGCAGTTCGGGAACGGGATTGGCAATTGGTGGATCAGGAGGATTCGGGACCGGGGTAGCTGATATCGTAAATGATCGTGGAGCGAACGACCGCTCGCCACGGGCGCTCACTCGCACTCCCCCCGAATATCCTCCTCTGGCTCGGCAAAAAGGCCTGTCTGGATTTGTGGTATTGAAGATCTATGTGGATAGGAGTGGTATCGTGGAAGATGTGAAGATTGCTGAAAGTGTGCCCAGTGGAGTCTTTGATCAAGCTGCGATTTTGGCCGTGCGCTCTTGGAAATTCGATCCTGCGATAAAAAATGGGCAAGTGGTGGCTGAATGGGCTATCCAAAAAATGAAGTTCGAGCTGAACTGAACTGAATCGACTTGAGTTGGGGAAAATATGATCGAATTTTTAATTGCAATATTTCTTGGATGCATCTCTTCCTTTGCGGCAGTGGAAGAACCTCCGTATGACGAATTGACCGGACTAGATCTAGTTGAAGTTCTCATTCGAGATGACAGGTTAGATCTGGCGCAACAGGAACTCGAGGGGAAGCCTCAATCAAGTCGCTATTGGATGCTTCGCGGCCATCTTGAAATGGCAAGGAAAAATTTTTTTCAAGGTCTGTATAGCTATCAGAAATCTGAACCTTCAGAGGAGAGAAGTTTGTTTCTGGCGAGATCCTCACATGAACTTCGAAAATTTGAAGACTGTCGAATTCAATACAGGAACAGTGGCCATTTGTGGAAGAAATCCGAAGAGGACATCATCGCCAGATCAAAGTGTGAGTTTCAAACCAATTCATGGCAAGAGGCCTTGAACTCATTAGAGCAGGGAGAATTGATATTTAAATCATTCTCTCTAAAGAGAGAGCACGTGGCTCTTCTTTTAGATCTCGGTTTAAATCAGCTAGCTTTGAGTCTCGCGACAGCCGAACTTGGCTCCGTTCGGAGCAGTGAACTCCTCTCCTTGGCCCAACTCTTTTCTGAGAAGAAGGCAACCAAAGAAAGCCTCGTGTTTATTGAGTATGCGCGTGCAATGGCCCCAAATGATATAGAGATCCAAGTCCTGTCAGCGCAGGTTGCCTTTCAAAACGGACAGTATCGTACCACTCTTGATAGCCTTATCCGTTCGGCCTCTTTGAGCCCAAAGTACCAATTTCATGTAGCAGAACTCTACCGACAAATGGGAAAATTTGAGCAAGCTACGTTTCATTCTCAATTTATTCAGGACTCCAAAGAGCGTTTTCGTTCACGCATGGCAATTTATTTAGATCAAAAAAACTATTCTCTGGTTGCTTCGATGGATTCACTTATGGGCCGAGAGGTAGGTGCAGGCGATGATGAGGTTCGATATGCCTTGGCCTATGCCCTGTTTTCTCAGGGCAACTTCGACCGCTCGCTCACCTATCTGAACTCGATTCGTCAGAGCAGTTTGATCGAAAAGACGAGTCAGCTAAAAAAGACACTGAAAGAGACCCAAGCCAGCGCGCGCCTCTAGGGCGCAAGGATTCCCTCGAGATCAGTACATCTTGTCCTTACTATTTGATCACTGTGAGAGTAACGGAGTTTCAGAAAGGAGCGAAGTCTAGCATCTTCTTCCTGAACCTTCTCAAATCCAGTGTATTTTGGTCTCGTTTTCAAATCAAAATGCTGTTGATAAATGCTGAGCTTCACTTCCTCAGATGATTGAATGTCGCCTAAGTGATCATTTACCAATCTGTGTACGAGTGGATCTCTCAGGTAACTCAGCATAATTTCGGGTGTGTACTGAAAAAATCCCGGACAGGCCTCCCTATTGCGAGCGATAAAAAATCGATACCACGAAGCAATTCTTTCCTTTTCAATCAAAAACCACCTATTTTCATTTCGATCCTGGTCTTGGCTTTTGCCTGCTGAATCATCTGGCGCAGTCGGCTCCTTTCTAAAAAGACACTCTCCCGATCCCAAAACAGGGTATCCGCTGACTTGATCAGACAGCCACATTGTCACGAGCAACTGAGGTGAAAAGCACTGGGAGATTTCGGCATAAGACAAGGCCTCGTTTCTCCAAAATTTCAGTAGATCTAAATCGAAAAAATGAAATGGCACACCTAGCTCATTGCAAGTCAAAACAGCCCAGGAAATGTCGTGGAGGTTGATCTGATCTTTGAAACGGGCAACTGCTATCCTGACAGAAATTCCTGCCTCCAGAAAGGACCGGAGCACTGTTTCGCTGTCCACCCCGCCCGAAAATAGAATCCAGATATCTCCAGATGCCTTTGCGCGAATTGCTCTTGCCGTTGCCACGCATTCATCTCGAAATGGATGAGGTTGACGTCGACACCGGCCATATTTCACCCACCAAGCCTGTTCGGGATTAGTTCGAAAGGCCTCGGACTTGTTATCGTAGCCAAACCTGAAATGAGAATTGAGAGTCAACTGAGGTTCGCGATATCCTGCGACTTCCAACCCCATTGAACTACCTCCCTTCTCAGCACCAAAAATGACCCGCAGTGGGTCGATCGATTGTGCAAAAATATCAATCTTTTCTGTCTTTGTCTTCGCTGTCCAGCCTGTTGACAGATATATTTTTCAAGAATCTCCCGCCCATTTGCAATAGCGAAAATCGGCGGGCTTGGCGCGAAACGTCAGTTGCTGATTTCTCTCACACAATGTATAGAAGGATACATTTTTGGTCGCGGCAGGTTCGCGCTTTCGAAGAAATCTTGTCGAGGTTTGTCTTGTTTGATGGAAGTGTAATTCGAGTTCAAGGGAAATGGCCAGGGAAGAGGGAGCTCTTGGCGGTGGTAGCATTGTTCCTGATCGCATTTTTGACTAGAGCTGACGAGGCGAGAGGGCTGGATAAATCCATTTTTACTCTAAAGGACTCTATTTTATTTGCCACAGATAATTCCCCAGCTTTCGATGATTTGAGGCGAAATTTGCAGATCTCCGAAATGAATGAAAAATCGGCGGCCTTTAAGATGCTTCCCTCTCTTGATCTTGTTGCGAAAAACGGAATCAGCGGCAGCTCTCCGAAGGATACCGATGGGTACCCGAGTGAATTTAAATTGGGCCTTACTGAATCACTTTACGACAATGGGGCCTCTCGCACGAATCACCAAATTGCTGTGCTTGACAAAAGTAAGTCTGAGTTGGAGTTTCAAGACAAAAAATCCAAGTTGGCATTGGACGTCGCGACTCGCTTTGTTGATTATTCTTTAAAATTGAAACTACTCGATATTCAGGAACGCCAACTGAAGCTAGTAAAAACGCAATTTGAAGAGGTTTCGAATGGATACCACCAAGGATTGAAGACTAAGCGTGATTTTCTCCGATTCAAGTCCTATCCAATTCGCCGAGAAATTGATGTTGCGGAGGCAAAGAATAATGCTGAGATATCTCGCCAAGAACTTCTCAAGGCCATTGGAGCAAAATCAGAGAGTTCTGGACCAAAGGAATTTGCGCCTGTGAATCTCGATTCCACTTTTGATTCTCTGACTGAGTTGCCATCGAAAATTGAAGATCATCTTCAGTATCGAATCGCAGTCCTTGAAAAGAAAATGAATCGTCTTGGAGTCGATTTGGTTCGTAAAAAAAATCTACCTGAATGGCTGTTGACAGCTGGGCTTTCCTATTCAAGTAGTAACTACCTAGGGACCCAGCAGAATTTTTCCGATAATGCAAAAATTGGATGGGAGGCCTTGCTGGTTGTTCAATATAATTTTATGGATTGGGGCACGCGTGCCCGCGATTATGAGATTTCCGTCCACAAGGAAATGATCAAAAGTAATGAGATAGACACTTCCCTTCTCGGCTTACAGGCCACGCTCAATCAACTGAATTCCAGGCTGGAAAATGTCCGTAAAAGCTACCACTTGGCCAAGGAATGGGTGTCTATTGAGTTAGCCAATGTCGAATACATAGGAAGGGAATATCGGAACGGAAAAGTTCAATACCTTGATATGATTACGGGACTTAAAGATCTCTCAGATGCTCAAAATAGATTCTATACAGTTTCTGCTGAATTTCATAACGTCCAATACGATTTACTTTACCACAAAGGAAGTCTCTATGACCTTCTCGTCAAATGATCGGAAATGGTTGATGAGAGTAGGTGGAGCCTTGGCCGGCGTTTTAGTTTTTGTTGGCATTTATCGAATGAGTGGATGTTATGATCGTCAGATTCGGAGGCCCATCGGAGTTGTGACGAGGCAGGATTTTATCCAAAGGGTCACCTTTGCTGGGGTTGTCGTTCCTTTTAGGAAGACGATCGTGACGGCCCCCTATAATGGCTATGTGAGCAAGCTTTTTGTTTCTGTGGGCGACCAGGTAAAGGCGGGCGATCCTATCGTCAGTGTGGTCCAATCGCTGCAGTCAGGAGATAGTCCGTTTCCCTTGAGATCTCCCTTGATCGGAGCTGTGGTTCAGGTGGAGAGGTCGGAGGGCGAGTATGTGAAAGAAGGGGATTATAAGGATTTTATTTTGAGGATCGATGATACAAGTAGACTGTTTGTTGTTGCCAATGCTCCAGAGATGGATCGGGTCAAACTGCGATTTGGCCAGGAGGCAGTCATTCGGGCCTCGGCGATTATTGATCGAAAATATAAAGGGCTCATTCGTGAGCTTTCGTTGGCGGCTAGGGATAAGGAAGCTGAGGCAAACAGTCAGGTTGTTGAATTTCCGATTAAGATAGAAATAACCGATGGAGACGAAATGATAAAGCCGGGGATGTCGGTTATTATAGATGTGATTACAGCAAGAAAAGAAAATGTATTATGTCTTCGGCATGAATTTATTCGCAGAGATAATGATCAGTATTTTGTTGTATTGTCGTCGGGGGATCGGCAGGCCATTCAGGTTGGAATTCAGAATGAAGAGGGATTTGAAATTCTATCTGGTCTGAGTGAAGGTCAGAAAATTAGGCAAGTTAATTTTTCAGATCTCAATTCAGCGGATTAAATTAAATGAATGCAATCGAAGTTGAGCATCTTTATTTTTCATATGGTGGCGCTCGTACAACGATCAGTTCTATATTGAAAGATCTCAGTTTCAAGGTAAAGGTGGGTGAACTGGTTGCGATTCAAGGTCCGTCAGGATCTGGAAAGTCCACTCTTCTTTACGCTTTGGGACTTTTATCTCGACCAGATAGTGGGCTGATTCGCATTTTGGGAAAGGATGTTTCCAACAGTAAGGAAGAGGAGCTCGCTAAAATTCGAAATCGAAACATCGGCTTTGTCTTTCAGCAGTTTTACCTCCTGCCTAAAACAAGTGTTCTTGAAAATATATTGCTTCCAACCCGATACTTCGACGAAGAACTTCCGAATCGGATTTTTCAGATGGATCGGGCGAAGAAGTATGCAGAACTGGTCGGCTTGGGAGAAAGACTGCAATTCTATCCCAATCAACTATCCGGTGGCCAACAACAAAGGGTAGCCATTTGTCGGGCACTGATGAGCGACGCCAAAGTCATTCTCGCAGATGAGCCAACAGGAAACCTGGATTCAGAATCGGCCAAGCAAATACTTCAGCTTTTGAGAGAGCTGAACAAGAATCACAATAAGACCATTATCATTATCACCCATGACAATGAAGTAGCGAATCAGTGTGATAGAATCATTAAAATTAAGGACGGGCGAATTCTTGATGAGTCCACTTCTGATCAGTCTACAGCTGATCAGTCCGGAATTGATCAATCGAACTCTCTAACAGTTCCTTCTTTGAAATCAGAGAAAAAGCCTGCAGCGGGTTCCCGGCGCCTTTGGACAACTGGTCAACTCAAACTTGATCCCAAAAGGGCCTTGAAGGCGTTTAGGGACATTCTGCCCTCGGCCATTTGGAATTTGAAGAGACATAAGACAAGAACTGCCCTCACGATGATTGGTATTTCAGTGGGAATCGCCGCTGTTCTAGCGATGATTACACTTGGGCAGTTCACAAAGGGAAAGATTCTTGCTGGATATGCGGACATGGGGGTTAACACAATTGTATTCAATGGTATTCCTAACTGGGATATCAAAGCCACTGATCTCGTTCCAACCCCGTTTCGTTTTTTTGATTGGGACGGTGAAGTTAATTCTTTGAAGAGAATTTTCCCTGAGATTGACAGGATGTCACCGATTCTAAATAGAAGCAGGATTGCACTGAATTACGGAGGGCGAACGATCGATCAAGATGCAAGAATCATAGGGTTTGGCGAGGATGGATTGATTATTTCTCAACGACGTTTGCTTGTTGGTCGAAATTTTTCTCACGTTGAAATTATGCAGAAAAGCTCTGTTTGCATTATCGGATACGAAATCGCGGACCGACTTTTTTTTGATAGTCAGCCACTTGGACAGGTTCTAAGAATCAGTGAGGGAAAGAGTTCTTATAGCTGTCGGGTGATTGGCGTTCTGAGCCCCTCAACAAGTAATAAGGAAGGCCTCCGGCCGAACTTACAGGTTGTGGTTCCCTATTCTTTTTTTCAGGCCCAGTCGGGAAATTGGTGGTCTTCTCAGCTCAAGCAAATCCTGGTGAGAATTGATGAAGGGGCTGACGCAGAAAGAGTTGGAGCGGGTATCAAGGCCTTTTTTGAGCAGAAGTATGGTTCGTCTGGCACATTTTCAGTTGATTCTGATAGTGTTCTGGTGAACCAAATGAGACAGTTTTTAACTCTTTTTACGATCCTTCTTTCATCAGTTGCATTTGTCACTCTTTTGGTGGGAGGAGTTGGAATTACAAATATGATGCTTGTGTCAATTTCAGAGAGGTTCAGAGAGATTGGTCTGCGAAAAGCACTCGGGGCAACGAGCCGAGAAATTCGAACTCAATTTCTCATGGAGTCTATGATCGTGTGTTCTATCGCTGGTTTTATAGGATTGATTCTCGGCTTTTTGTCCTATGAGATAGCAATTTGGGTCGCCACGAAGTTTGTTGATAAATTGAGTTTCGAATGGACTTTGGATGGCATGGCCCTCTTTCTATCGATTCTCTCTATTTTTGTCGTTGGTCTTGTTAGTGGTATTTTCCCTGCTGTTAAGGCGGAGAGGCTTCAAATCATCGAGGCACTGAGGTCTGAGTAGTGGAACTATTCTGTTGAATGGCGGTGTAGAATAGGTGACCTTTTTGCGTATCGCTTGTTGCCAAGATTGGCGGCATGAGCCCTGAAGTGGTCGTTGGAATCCCTTAAGATTAAATTTAGAATAGGAAGAGAGTAATTTATCTGGCTTTTCGATTGGCATAAGAATTGAATAAGTAGGACGCGGGAGATTTTTATGCTGTTGATGGTACAGATTGCAGGGGGCACCGTCCTTGGGCTGTTGATAGCTCTTGTTATTGTGGATTATTTTGAGGAAATCCTCCTCACAGTGCTGATTTTTCTTGGTCTCGGGATCCCTATGATTTGGGTTATCGCTCATCTTGAGGGAAATGCAGGTATTTTAAAAATATCGTCAGCGCTATTAAGCCCTTTTTCCCAAGCTAACAATCAAACCGAATCCTTGGCTTTTTGAACATCATGAGAACGAGTGAGGGGCTTATCACCCCTCTTTCAGTTTCTCAATGATGGATGATGATATTCAAAAAAAATCAAGGCCGCCTCATCCAATTATAAATAGCAGAAATTCCATCGCTGACTTCTGCGTAGAGGGATCGACCGTACTTGAGAACGTCATCACTGTCTAACGAGGACCCGAGGCTAAACGCCGTCTTGGCTCTGATGTTATTACCAACTTCAGGGCCTGTGAGGAAATAGGGAAAGACTTGATCGCCCCAATACAAGACTCCAGTTTTTGCTTGCCACCCCCAGCTGAGACCGGCTAGCCCAGACAATTGAGGAAATGTAGAAAGAATCCAATTGCTGACGCGCAGTCGAACTGATTCTGGGAGTAAAAACGTTTTCGAAACCGATGCTGTGGCTCCGGTGAAATCTTCTGGTCGTTTGAGTTCACCATAAATCAAGCCAACAGAAAATTTACCACCAAGGCCTAGGGTGCGAGTTTCTGGAACTCCCTTTCCAAAGCCAACAGGAGCATCTATCCAAACCATAAACTTTCTGACGTCCCTAACGAGTGATTCCTCGGCAAAGTAAAAATTGTTATAAAAGTCGTTGCCCTCTTTCTCTTGAATCTTGCTAATGAGAACTTCAAGGTTTTCAGTGCAGGGAGTGCCGTAAATCTTGGTCAGAATGGCATTGCGCGATCTTTCAAGGATGCCGCTTCCTCCATCCTTAAGTATTTCCATCATTTCTCTATCTTTTTCCACTTCTTGAAGGGGGATTTTTCTCACTCGATGGACGCAATAGGGAACCACCACCTCTGCAAAAGTTCCTGATAATCCGTTCAGCCGCGATATGCGGAATTTTCCAGTAGCCCCTGTTTCAACGATGAGGCCAGAAGGTCTCCACCAGTCAACTTTCGAAAAATTTTCCTTAAGATGTGCCGCCGAATCAGGGAGAGCCTCTTCAATTGCGGCACGGACTTTATCTCCTGTTGAAGCCTTCAACTTCTCATAGATTTTATCATAATGAACATCTCCCAAGCCAATTGCTGAATCCATGAGATCTTGTAGATTCTTCGGCATTTTTCCGTCTTTCCACAAGTCTGCCAAATCTTTCTTTAGAAATATAATTGCTCGAGCTGTAGCGAGACGCTTAGATGCATCCCCCATTTCATGGAATGGCACTTCGATATCTACATAGAGACGATGACTGCCGTCCAAAATGTGAATGTCTGGAGAATCCGCGTCTTGATCGACTTTCATGCTTCCCCAAGCGACCAGTGAGTTGCCGAGAAAAACAATGATTGCAATGAAATTAAAAGGCACCCTGAACATAGCGACCCCTCTTCCTTAGTAGATCCATATTGCGAAAGTACATACTCAATTATTAATCAGCTCCTTTCCAATCCACGGTGATATTTTAATAAGAAATAAAAAAAATTCTTAAGTTATGAGAGAAGTATTACAACTGATTATATTTTTTTCACTCTATCATGAGGGAGCTCCGCAATTCATACCCTCAATCATTGCCAGCCGTCAGGTCGCGCCAGGTCGTCTAGAACAGAAGTGTCCCCAGCCTCATGAAATATCCAAGGGATGAGAGCATCTCGAAATGCAATTATCTGTCCCATGAAGTGATCAAGCCAGGGAAGGTCGAAAAAGCCAAATTGTGAGACAAAAAGATAAATAGCGGCCGGGAGACAGAGCCCGAGATAGAGAGACCTAAGGGTGCGATAAAAAAGATCGAACTTGGATTTTGCTCCATAGTAGCTTCCTCCATATTTATTCACCCACTGCTCCACGAGTTCATGCCGAAAATTTCCTGAGATAATTTGATCCAGGATTTTGGGATTCTTCTCAATTTCGTCATGGATGAATTTGGTCAAGTCAGACCACTCAGCAAGATTAATTTCAGGAAGATGAATGTAGCCAAATAAATGAACAGTGGGGATGAGCACATACCAATTGATCGCGAGGCTCAAAGATAGATTGGCAATTTTTTTATATATTTTCGCTTGGTGGCTATCACCAAAATGAGGAGTCTTCACCCTGAAGTTAGTCGCTTCTAGGGCGGAAATCAGGCCGGACTTGAGGACCTCGACGTAAAATCTCCTTAGCACAACATCAGTGTACCAAGTTTCATAGATTTCACTTTCAAACGGAATGATCATGCTTACAATGGCACGGATCCTCTTCGGAAGACTGTCGGTTCCAGGATTTTGAAGGGTATAAAGATCAACAAAAAGCTCCTCAATTTCGCTTGAGGTCAAAGCTCCGATTTGGAGCTTCTTGAGCTTGATAAAGAACCGTCGCTTTTTAAGAAAATCAACCCGTCGAGTATTCAATATTTTTTCGGCCAGTAGCGGATTTTGAACAGAATCCGAAATAAAATGACGGCCCAGAGCTTCCAAGAATGCGAGTTTTTGCTCAGGAGGAGAGTTTTTGGAAATACCAAATTCATTTACCCCAGGCTGGAATTCAGCAGCCTCGCCAGATTGTGTATTCTTTTGGAGTTTTCGTGGGTAGAGTCGACCTAATTGTTCTAAATAATGAGCGCGGAAACGATTAAATTCCGGCAGTTCAAATTGTTTAAAAAAACCAATTCTCAAGCGTGGACCTGCCAGGTCCATGGGTTGACTCAAGGGATTGATTGGAGATGTGTCATCTCGGGTGGCCGCCACCAACTTTAGACAGGGCGGCTTCTCTTCTTGCCCAAGGGCTGGCAGGCATGCCAAAGGTGCCAGCAAATGAGCGATGAACAGTACGGACCACAAAATTGTATAATTGAATCCCAATTCAAATGGCCAAAATAAACCGCCCGTGTGCATCCTTGTGTGCATATAAACACCCTCTGGATTTGAATCAATATCAATATCAATATCAATCCTGCAAAACACATTTTCTCTGTGTCTATGTCAAGAACGAACCAAGGGCTGGACATCAGGAACCATCAATGCTAGGTCATATAAGATATTCTAATAATGGAAAGTGGAAAGATGGCCGAGTGGCTGAAGGCGCACGCTTGGAAAGCGTGTAACGGTTAACCCCGTTCCAGGGTTCGAATCCCTGTCTTTCCGCCAATCATAAAAGTGGGATTTTCGAACCTAATGACGATCGTTCAGGAGCTTTCCTGCTAATTCGGCAATAAAGTCTGCTTCCGATCTGTCACAGTTCGTTTGGCTGACAACATAAATCCTATGCCGCCCGGATTCTTTGGCCTCCTTACCATTACTGCGTTTTGGTGAAATTTCGATCAAATCATCGAGTCGCTTTGCCACGCGGTTTGGTAGAACCGCCACGATAGACCCAGCCGACGCCGCCGCACGCAAAGTTTCAAAGCTGTCACTCAATATTGTAGGTCTTGTTAGCTCGTATTGTCGGATAAATTTCGTAAAATATCTTGGAAGGCCATCTCTGCCAGGAGCTAGAGAGCCAAAGCCAAATCTTTGAATCGCGCTCCAACCGTGATTTGAAATTGGGTGGAGTTTTGATACATACAGTCCCAATCTATCTTCTGTCACATCCTTCACGTAAAATCGTTGGAGATCATCGACCTCCGCTATCAATGCAGAACAAAGTTCGCCCTTTCGCACCATCGTGAGAAGATGAGAGGTTCTGCTGATGCGAAGACCAAGTCTCAAGTCCGGAAGTTTTTCTCGCAGGCTGTGGATCAAGCCCGGCAGTAGATCCATTGCGATACTTTCATAGGTTCCAAAGTTTAGCCAACTCATCTTTGGAACAGGACCACCGGTGTAAAATCGCAAACGATCAAATGCATCAAAGGCAGGCCTAACGATTTCGAGAATCTCTAAGGCATCTTGGGTCGGTATCACGATTCCACGATCGCGAATGAGCAGAGGTTTGCCAAATGCCTGTTCCAAAGAGGAAAGAGTCTGTGAAATAGCACTGGGTGAAACTTTCGCATGAAGAGACGCCTTCCTAAGACTACCCTTCTGGATGACCAGCTCCAAAATCCAAAGCTTCTTTATTTGATCAACATTGATGTCTCGTGCCATAGACAAATTTCTTTACCATATACTTGGTTAAAACAAAAGAAAACATCCGGATCTTTTCAAGGTCCCACAATTAGTTGTTCTAATCTAAGTAGTAAGTATATCTAATCAATACACCCACTCCGGTTCGATGTAGTTTTGAATAAGCGAATACACGCATAAAAAAGGAGGGGAAAATGAAACTTTGTTACGTAAAGATGAGCCTAAGTCTACTCGGAGGGGTTATGGGCTTACAAATCGCCAGCGGCGGAAGTATCGATTTTAAAAGCGCAACCGGTAAAGTATTGATTGCTGCGCCCACAGAAGTAAATGGACCAACAAATCAGGGTGTTTGGTTTATTTCACCAGCGTCGAAGTCATTTTCACTTGATTTACCTGATTTGCCAGAAAATCAGGTCTACGAAGGATGGCTTGTTGATGATTGCACAGGAAAAAAGATCTCCACTGGTCTCTTTCGATCAAGCGGAGGAATCGATTCTGATGCAGCTGGTAAATTCGCAGGACCATTGGCTCTCAATTTTCCGCAAGTACCAGGATCTGATTTTGTTACATTGGGCCACAATCTGGCGGATGGAGGCCACAATGTCGTCATCACGGTCGAGCCCTATCCAGATTTTGATCCGAATCCATCTGGCCTCGCGGTTCTTAAAGTCAAGATTCCAGAAGATTCAGCTGCTGGAGCAGAACTGACCTTTGACAACATTGCTCAATAACTTAACAGAACGGAGAATTTAAAATGAATACCCGAAATAGAACATCCATCCTAAGTCTTGCGGCCACCTGCTGTTTGGCCATCTCAGTCAAAGCTCATGCGCAGGCAATAGTTAAATATGAGCTCACAATATCCAACGGATCTCAAATGCCAATTTCGCCAGCGGTCATTTATGTAAAGGAAAGTGGCGAATCGGCGGCCCCAGTTGGTTCAGTACCATCACCTAGCTTTGTTCAACTCTGTCAGACCGGAGATACAATGCAGCGCCTGCGCCAATTGAATTCAGATGCTTCTGTGAAGTATGTAACAGCAACTACGGCTCCCATCCTCCCTGGAGAATCCAGGTCGATTGAGGTTCAGGTTAAGAATCCTCAACAGCAGAGCATTCATTTTGAGACGATGTATGGAAAAACAAAAGACACTTGTGGGGTTGTTTCGTTGAACAGTCATAGTTTGGTTGCATTGAAGTCTCATGTAACTAGCGAGGTCATTCAAAAAGACAATACACTTTTGACGGGCGCATTTTTGGAACCAGTACTTCCTGAAGAAGTAGTATATCCAGAAGTAGACGAGCTATGCGAATCAGCTATGAACGCAGTTTCATGCTTGAGAGAGCTTTCGCTCCCCAAATCAGGTCAGGCTTCTATTCGTTTCTTTTCTGGATACCTTCCTAGCGTGATAAGTGCGCTGGAAATGAAATACGGTGCGGCCGACGTTCAGACTCTTCTATTTCCTGCATCCGGCGCAATTCAAGCCAAACTTAAGCTGAAGCACTAATTGGAGGAATAAGATGAATCACTCTCAGATCAAAATGAACGTATCGGCAGTGGTGGGTTTCCTTTTGGCTAGCCTGCTTTTATCGGTTCCAGCTAGGGCTCAAGAGAGAAACCTGGGAGAGTACAACATTCAGTTAGGTATTGGCCTTAAGGGATACGATCCGGTTTCCTACTTTCCTGAGGGGGGTGGGCAGCCACAAATGGGCAAACCAGATTTGCAATTGGATTATATGGGCGTCGTTTATCATTTTGCCAAGGCCGAAAATTTAGACCAGTTCGTTCAGAATCCAAACAAATATGAGCCGAGTTACGGAGGCTGGTGTGCCTATGCGATGGCGTCAGGAAGCAAGGTCGATATTCAACCGACGATCTATACGATTCACGGAAATCGCCTTCACTTGTTTATTGCGAAGAGGGCGAAACAGAATTTTGACAGCGACATCGTTGGATATGAAAGGAGGGCCGACGAGTTCTGGAATAAATTCTCCGGCGAAAATCCCAGATTCTAGCAGTTAAATCACAATTGAAAGAGAAAACAAGAGACGGGAGGGTAGGAGTATGCGCAAATTTAGATCTTCGATGCTGATATTCTGTTGTGCATGGCTATCCTCCTGCGGTAATTATCTAAAACAAAAGAATTCAGAGCCTGGAGATGGTCTCTCTACCAAAAGAGGCCTGATATCTGATTTTGCAGGGATTAAGACATCCATTCTTTCGCAAAGATGCATCTCTTGTCATGCGCAGTACAACACCTACGGTGGAGTTCTTCGCGAGGTCGCTGCCATTCGATCTGCGGTAGCAATCAACCGGATGCCTAAAAACGGAGGTCCCCTCACTGAGAGGCAAAAAGCGGAATTGTTCGATTGGATAGACCGAGGTGCGCCTGAATTTGTTGGGGATTCACCTAAACCTTCTTTGCCAATTTCAATAGAGCCAAATTGGAAATCGATTTCAGAAAATATCCTTTTTCCAAAGTGTCTCGTTTGCCACAATCCAGGTGGGCAAGCAAAATTCCTGGATCTATCTAGTCGACAAACTATATTTGATAGTCGAAACCGTACCTTTGGCGATGGATTAAAACTGTTGGATATCGATTTCCCGGAGAACAGCTATTTATTAAAAATCTTATACGACGAAGAGCCAATGCCCCCAGTTTGGTCAAATATTCCACAAATCTCTCATGAAGAATTTATGGCATTGAATGCATGGATTCTAATGGGACTTCCTTAGAAGGGTCTTGAAAATGAAATCACACTATATGCTCCTCCTTATTCATTCTCTGATCTGCGTTATCGCTGATGCTTCCATCTATAATTTTGATTCCAACAAAGGAAGGGTCCAATTTGTTGCTAAGGGTAGGCCTGCACTCATTTCAATAAAGGGAGAGGGCATTGGGGCGGCAGGTTCTTTGAACGAATTGAACGGTAGCATCGCTGGAGCTGTTCAATTTCAGCTCGACTCCCTCAAGACAGGAATCGAATTGAGGGATAGTCACTTGAAGATGAAATATCTAGAAGTCGAAAAGTTTCCGATAGCCACTGTCAGAATCCAAGAATTTCGGATTCCTGCAAAAGCAGCTGAATCAGGTAAATTCGTAGGAGTTTTGAGCCTTCATGGGATTGAGCGACGAATTGAAGGCGATGCCACCGTTAGAGGAGACGAGCTTTGTCTCAGCGAGTTTTAAGATAAGGCTTTCTGATTTTAATATTGAGATACCAAGTTTTCAGGGGATCACGGTGGCAGAAGAAGTGCAGATTAACGTCGAAGCATCAGTTGCTAAAGCGGAGTGAGTTGTGTTTTGTAGCTTACGTCCAATTCTTGTGGCAGGATTCATTTTTCTTTCAGTTCCGTCATTCGGATTTGTTGAAACTCTGACCCATGGATATTTGAACTGCATGGCCTGCCATGTTTCTCCTTCTGGTGGTGGGCTCTTAAGTGACTATGGTCGCTCGCTCTCAAAGGAAATGATGAGTACCTGGGGCTGGAAAAATTCAGAATATCCTATTTTTGGATTAGCTAGAAACACAGAGAAAATAAAAATCGGCGGCGACTATCGTGCCGTTCAAACCTATTTTGAAAATTCACAAATCAAACAGGGAAAACAGTTTGTCATGCAAAGGAATATCGAAGTAGGTTTGAATCATTCAAAGATTTGGATCGTGGGAACAGCGGGAATTCAGGATGGTCCAGCTGGAACTCCAATGAAGGGCAATTTTTTGTCGGAACGCCACTATCTTATTTGGGAATTGGCTGAGGATCTACGGCTAAGGCTTGGTAAGTTTAGACTGAATTTTGGTCTCAATGACCCGAATCACACGAGGGTCACGAAGCAATCGCTTGGATTTGGATCAAACAGCGAATCCTATATACTTGAACTTTCAAAGTTCAGCGATTCCAATGAAATTTTTGTATCCGCTGACCTCGGTCGAATCGATATTCCGCGGGAAGAGTCCAGAGAGAAATCCATTTCTGTAGGATACTTCAAGTATCTTTTTGACAACTCAAAATTAGGAACCAATATTTTGATTGGTGAAAGCGCGGAAAAGAGACGAAGTCTATTGAATTTCCATGGAGTTATTACCGCAAATAAGGATTTTGTGATCAAGTTTGAAACTTCATATGAAGAATCTTACCTTTCGGATTTTCCGACCGATCAGAGGGAGCTGGTGGCCGGCACGTTGAGTCTTGGATGTCAGACAATTCAGGGATTATTGCCCTATCTCTTTGGAGAATATTTGCAGACAGATCTAAATGACACAAGGACACAGCAATCATCGGTTGGAATGGGTTTGCAATTTTTGCCAGTTCCACATCTTGAATTTCAGATGGAATATAAAAAGGGGCTAAACAGAGGCGTTCCAGTAAATCAGAGTGATAGCGGCTGGTTGTTGTTTCACATTTACCTGTAGGTGATTTTGTGAGTGGTAACTATAACGACTTTTTTAGCGAATCTGATTTCGATCCAGTTGAACGGTCAGAAGAATTTTTTAAGCAGATGTCTGCGAGAAGAACCATTCGTGAGTTTTCATCTGAACCAATAGATCGGATGACTGTCCTGAATGCAATTAAAACTGCTGGCACAGCACCAAGTGGAGCGAATCGGCAGCCTTGGTATTTTGCTTTGATCACTTCTCAGGACATGAAGGAGAAAATCAGAGAGTCGGCCGAGAAAGTGGAACAGGAATTTTATACTAAGAGTGGGAGTGCAGAGTGGATTCGAGACATCAAGCCCCTTGAAACCAATGCCTCAAAACCTTACCTGAGTGAGGCCCCTGCTTTGATAGCAGTTTTTAGTCGAGTCTCAATTAAAAATGAAGATGGATATATTCAACGGACCTATTATCCGCTTGAATCTACGGGAATCTCCGTCGGATTTTTGATTACGGCACTCCACAATGCAGGACTGGTGACGCTGACCCACACTCCGAGGCCGATGTTTTTTCTCAATTCAATATTGAACCTGGATAACTCGTTTCGGCCTTTCATGATCGTGGTTACAGGCCATGCCAGGAAGCCGGTTAAAGTTCCAGATATACACAGAAAAAGTTTAGATCAAATCATGGCGGAGTACTGACCGACCTGAATTCTGAGGGAGTCAGGTTGTAACGGTAATATCCTTTTTATTTTTTGATATTTTGTGGAGATTGGATTTTCGGCCTAGCCTAGAAGGCGGTCGAATCTATTTTCCCTTAAAAGATTTTCAATCTTATACCAATGCCCACTATTTTGCGATAGACGTGAGCCATGAGATTATTGGTTCTGGCTAATCTAAGTCTGGTTGCTTTGCTTTCTTGTTCTCATGCTCTGGCGCAATCCTCGAGGAGTTATAGCCTTGATCCACGGGAATGCGTAGCCAAACTTCAATGGAATATTGATTTTACCAGAGCCAAGTGCAAGGTGCGAAATGGTCCCCTAAGCGATGGGCAAGGTTCTCAGTCCATCAATTTTGATTTTCCCGTCGTTGAAGGGTGGCCCAGGATGGAAGTGGGTATCTACCCTTTGAGAAACGGATATGTTGTTAGACTGAAAGCCAAAGAGCCAGTTTCGCCAGATCAAATTGGGCCCCTATTAACTTTTGTCTTGGGGGTAGCCGCTCCTCAAGGCATTGCAAGGCCTGAAGGTTTATGTGCTCATTTTCTCAGCGAAGTGAGGGGCTTATTTTGAAGTGGATCGGCCACCCATATTTTAGGCTATGACGATTGGCTTGAATTACCCGTTTCTTACCTGAGAAAGCCTTTGTTCAAAGACGTTGCAGAAATTGGTTTTGGTCAATCCAAGGCAGTGAGCGCTGCGGGATGCAGGGAGCGCAGTATCTTCACCCCGACACTTCCCCGCCGCCCCAGGCGATTGCCTTTTGAGGGCGGTTAATGATAACTGTGATTCCATGGAGTCTTCATCTATAGGTAAACTGTTCATATTGGCTGGCACCATTCTGGTGATTGTCGGGCTCTTCTTTGTCTATGCTGACAAGGTTCCATTTTTGAATATGTTGGGTCGGTTGCCGGGCGATATTCATATCGAAAGGCCTGGCTTTAGTATCCATTTCCCGCTCGCGACAAGTATTTTATTAAGTCTCGCGTTGAGCTTTTTCTTTTGGTTTTTTTCTAGACGCTAGAGTCACGTCATGGGGCGATCAGGTTTGTCATTTTTTGGTGAGCCGAGAAATATAATAGGGGAGAGGTTTTTATTGAAACTCTAAAAACTAAAAACTCAGGAGTTTCATATGATTAAACTGATATTAATTCTGCAAGTTGAACTTTGGATGAGCTATTAGATTAATAATCGTGGGTCTTAGTGGAGTCTAAGTTGCCTTGCGTATGAAGGAGAACTGAGCAGGCATTGTTGCTGAATGCGCGACCATTCAACCCAACTCTCGGAATGATCCCCTGTATACCACCGAGATCCTTTTCAACTTTAGCTACGGCCTTATTAAATTTCCCGCCACTTACCTGTTTGGGGCTATAAAGCGTTAGCGGCATCTTCAAATCACTCATTTCGCCCGTATAAATCGTAACGGCAGGCATACCTAAAACTCTAGACAAGCCCACGCGAAAAATAGCAGGGATTTTATTTAAAATACCCCTCGGCAGTGAATTATTAAGGACGATAATCGGGTATCCCCCGTTTAGAGGTCGATAAGCAACCACATTCTGCAGGCCAAGTTCACGACTTGCCTCTGGAGAAAGGGCAACTAATTGCGACAAATCGATATGACTTTCTTGAACTTCCAAACCAGTCGCATATCGAATAGTGGCAATTCGGTCCGTGACCACATCAATTTGAACTTCACCCATTCCAAAAGGGGATTCATCGACGGGGCCAAAGCCTTTATATACACCTGTTTCAAGAACTTTAGGATAAGCCGAGGCCAAGACAGGCAGGCAGGCAAAGGAACGAAGCGAGAAATAGCATTTTCATAGAAGCATCCAGCTTTGTTTTTACTGCAAATACCGCGCCTCTATATAATCGATTTGCGTAGCTTTTACCTTTGATGGCGGCAGCGGCTTGAACAAGGCGCTAAATTCAAAATACCAGTGCAATGATTGACTAAAAAGGCGCGCCATCAGAATCCGTTGCCAGATCCCCAAGTGGCGTAACATCGAGAAGGCTCTGGACGATGGGTTCCGCAAAGGCAAGGGTCCGCTCTGGTCGCTACGGGAGGCAAAAAACCCTGGCTGAGGCAAAGGTGTTGTCAGATCAGCTGGAATCAATCCTTCGGGATTTGAATAAGTCTGCTCTGGAAAGCTATCTTGAAGCCAAAGATGATTTGCTGGCAACGGGCGACCTGAAGCTATTCAGAGATTTAAAGAAATTCTTTTCGACAACGAATCCGATTGAGTCTTTGAACTCCCTTTTAGAGGAAGACATGCGGCGTGTGAAGCTCTGGAAAAACTCAGAGCACTTCCAGCGTTGGCTGGCGACATTTTGTCTTCACAATGAAAAGCGCATGCGCAAGTTTCGGGGCTACCGCAGGCTTGAGGCACTTTGGCTGATGATCCGAGAAATTACAAAACAAGAAATTGCAATTGATTTTGACCAAAAAATAGGATGAATAACAATGACCTCTCCGCTTCAAACTTCAACTATACGCGGGACAAAATGTATTCATGTGGTTCTGGCTACGATACGCCAGCGCAAAAATCGGCTTGGCGTGCCAATTTTTACAATCAAACCGCCCTCAGGGCAAGGAGCAGAAAATGAAAAGAACAATACTGGCCGGTGCCATAGCCCTCTTGGGTATTAATGCAATGGCGCTTGAGAATACCGACCTAAAATCCATAGTTGAAGGACGTTCGGAGTACTTCTGCATTCTTAATCGTGAAAATCCAAAAGAGAAAAATACTTACGACCAAAAGGTTTTTGCTGGCGGTGTTTTTATCGGTACCGACTCCGATTCGGTTATCATTACTCCCAAGGGCCAAGTTATTAGCAAAAACCTTGAAAACCTGGCGCCGAATGAAATCATGGAGTTGCCGGGTTCATTAGTAGCGTTTATGTCCCTCACCTCCCAAAACGAGGTTAAAAATGATCTTGATCGCAATATTACGATTGGCTTGGCAACATTCAAAAGTGTCAATAAAGCAAAGCCCGACGAGGAGTTACTCGACGCTCACCAGGTAATGGCAAGTGGTTATCACAAGGGATCAGTAACGGTGATTGACAATACCCGAAAACTCAATCTTTCGTGCTGGCACAAATCACGCCTCGGCATAAATTAAAAAGCCTTCGCTTTTCAAGCATTGAACGCCTCTTCATCTTATCGGTCGGAGGCGTTTTTGTTTTTCAATGGGCTCACCACCGAAGACTTGAAAAAATGACCTTTGTTTGTCCAATCAAAAAAGCAAGGACCTTTGTTTTGACTCTGGTGGGCGAGTAGGTAGCAAAAAGGAAAAATGACAGTTGCGGTGACGGGATTGACGTAATCAGCGACTGTAAATATCTTCGCTGTAATTTCGCAGAGAATCACAAAAATCATCAAGCAACTTGTGTAGACGATAAAGGTCATCTGAAATCGAAGGCGCGCATCTACCAGGTCCACTATTCTCCCCATATGAATCTGAACGAGCGCAAGAGTCGCGAATGTGAAGCTAAGTGTTTGCGGAAAGAGGATGTGAACGAACGAGATCATTCGATGACTTCTTTCGTGTCCCTGGAATAGCCACACGGAAGTCGGCACTCCGTGCAGTGTAGGTAAGCATGCGAGCTCGGCAAAGATGACGGCCGCGAGATGTTTACGGTTCAGCCGAAACCATCTTGAAACAGGGCGGATGAAGCGATCCAAATAAAGGGCACGGTGAGGTAGATTGCCACTAAGAAAAACAGACTCGCTTCGATTGAGGCACCGAAAGAGAAGGGAAGTGGAACAAGAAGGTAGCCAATGAACCCCACTGCAAATATGACAACTGCCCATGTCCTTGAGATTTGCGGGTCGCTTCGACCAATCCAAAAAATAGAAATGGCCCATTGAGGGACCGCACCGATCCGTAGGTCATTTGCCAAAAGGAATAGAAACTGTTCTGCCCTCATTTCGCGCTAGTCCCTGACCAAATGAAAAGATGGCTCTCGTTTGTAGGATAAATCATTCCTCGTTTTTTGAAAAGCCAATGATTTCAAGAATTGAGAATCAATATTTCCAGGTGAAATCTCGTGATTGGTTATTTTATTTTCGGGCTAAATAAACAGCAGATCAAAAAGGACGGTTATGAACATCACATACTCATTGATCAGCCTCGCATCTACTTTCGTCATTGGTCATGCGATTCAAGCTCATTTCGTCAAAATAAGCCCATTTATCGACTCAAATGATCATATGCAGTTGGCACCACTCAATTTATTTGCTGGGACGAGAATGGAGGCGGGCCATATACCTCCGATCTTAAGGATAAGAGAGTTGTGGTTGTTCAGGCGTGGTATCCTATTGAAAAGACCATTTTGCTCCCCGAAACAAGGGCCCCGTATCTCTTGAGTCCGCAGGAATACTCTGGCAATTCGAAGGATGCCAAAGTGTTGAATCTGGCTAATCAATCGGTCGAGACTCGATCTTATTTAAATGCCGATCTCTCGCCCAGAAGGGAGCGCTATCCCGTCCTGATTTTTAATCCTCGGGGGAAGGATCCCTCGCTTTAGCAGCTCGTTCGTGGTTGAGCAGTTGGCCAGATATACCTTTATCGTAATGGCTATCGAACATTTTGGCGAGGGTTTGAGCACTCATTTTCCCGGCGGCTCGCCATTGAACTTGGATCGAAGAATCGACTGGAGCGAGATGAACGCAAAGCTTGAAAAGCCTCAACTTTCAGTCGAGGAGATCAAGCAAAAATGCTTGTGCTTAAATGACTTTTTTGAATTACCCACCATGAACCGAGTAGAACCGTAGAACCGTAGAACCGTATAGCCAAAATTCAGAATGGCGGAGAGGGCGGGATTTGAACCCGCGGTACGGGTTTACCCCATACGGTTGTTTAGCAAACAACTGGTTTAAGCCACTCACCCACCTCTCCAGGTGACCCTTCTTGCTTCCGGGAACACTGCCACAGGACAATGGCAGAATCAAGGCTCAATAGTTGCCTGGAAAGATCTCCCTTTCAACAGTTTCAATCACTGTGTGTATGATCTTAATGTGCATTTCCTGTATCCGATCGGAAGTTTTCGCGGGCACTGTAATTGAGAGATCGCACATATCTTTGAGTTTCCCTCCGTCGCGTCCCAAGAGGCCGACAGTGCGGATCTTCATATTTCTGGCCATTTCAATTGCTCGAATGACATTGGGTGAATTCCCACTCGTCGAGAGCCCCACAAGCAAATCTCCTTCGCGGCCAAGACCCTCAAGCTGTCGGGAAAAGATGGAATCAAACCCAAAGTCATTTCCAACGCAGGTTGTGTGGCTTGCATCTCCCAAAGCGATTGCGCCCATGGGCTTGCGATCTTTGCGATATCGACCCGTCCACTCTTCCGCAAAATGCATTGCATCACAGTGGCTTCCGCCGTTTCCGCATGTAAAGAGGTGACCACCGCTTTTAAAGGTCTCAATAAGAAGATGAGAAAACTTGCTGCATCTATCTAACTGACTAGAATCATTGATAAAATCGTCCAAAATCTGGCGGGATTCAGTTAGGGAATTTTTCCATACAGAAATAGGTGTCATATCTAAACCTCAGCATCGCTTGCCAGGCCGGTAGTTCGGCAGCAGAAGCGGATAAAGCCCCATTCTTAAGCTATCAACTTCAACATGCCTAACGGGCCCTCGATTGTCACCTTTAGCTTTATGGCTTTTTGTGTCTTGATGGCCTTTGAGCAAAACCAAATGATCCACTTGAACTGGAGACTAAGACGAAAGAGAGACCTTGATTTCCTAGCACAATATGTCTAAAAGTGTGCCAGTCGATTCTTTGCGTGCGCGCCCGTAGCTCAGCTGGATAGAGTACATGACTACGAATCATGTGGTCGGAGGTTCGACTCCTTCCGGGCGCGCCAATTTCATCATTGAATACATATGAGCTTTTTCTGAGTGGCAAGATTGCTCCTTAGAAACTGAATCAGATTTTTTGGTTAAGTGCAATTTTTGACACGAAATTTTGGATGACAATGGCAGAGCTAAGCAATTGGAAATATAGTGAATTGTCCTAAATATTTGATGGGATTGTTACTCTCACTTTTTCCGATACTTGGTCAAAGCCAGATACTAGGCAGTGGGTCTTGTTTTGGTTTGCTGAAAGGGGCCACCCTTCCAGAATCTATCTTCATGAAGAAGCGGCCTCGCAATTGGAAGGCAGCTTTAAGATATGAATCCCCTGATCTTTATTTTTCCCAGGCACCTCGTTCACGGTGGAATTCGATTGAAGAAGCGAGGCAGTCGTTTGTTGAGAGAATGGAGGAAAAATTTAGATCAGTACCAGATCTGACTACTGTCTTAAGTGAATCTCAAGCGCGTTTATTGATGGCGGGCTTCTGTGTAACGAAGTCACTCAGAAGTCTATCAAATATTGTTTGGGGGTGTAACTCCCGAGCCGAAGAGATTTCAATCTTTTCGAGTGATCGCGATATCTTTCTTGGCCGTTTGATAGCGGCAGGAAATCTAACTGGAATTTCTTGGGTGGATCAGCGTGAGTATCAATGGGGTTGGCACATTGTGGCTTATGCACGAAGCTCCGCTGGTGAAGGAGGTGGAATATGGATCTTTGATGTATCGATCTCGCCAAGACCTCTGACTTTGGCAGAATGGGTGCGAGCAATTACCGACCCTGCCGCCCCGGTTGAAATCGACCTTGAGCTCGAGCCGGTGCGTGAAATAAGGCATATTGATGCCATACAGTTATATGAAGATTGGACCCGTGATCTCTAGGGTTTCATTTTTCGCTTCTCTCTAGTGATTTTGGGATTCCAGAGGTCGGACCGAGAGCACTTTGATAATTCTCTTATCGATTGCTCTTATCCCCTTCCGTATTGAGATAATATTATTATAATTACTCCCATGTCTTGAAAACATCTCTTGCTGAAGGTCACAACTTTGTCGGATTCCTTTGTGAAGGAGATACGAAAAATCGAAACTTCCCGGGATTGGAAAACGGGACTGTTCAGATTTGGATTGTGTCTGATCGCATTTGAATTGATCACGGGAATCACTCTTCTATTGTGTGACAAATTAAATTCTGTCTCTGGATTTGTTCTTTTAGCTCATGCTTATCTGGGTATTTCTCTCATATTCTCTATCATGATGCTCTATTTTCGCCTACGGATTCACGGCTCCTCAAGAGGCGAAAGGAGGCTTTGGTGGTTTGGTATCCTCTCGCTTGTGAATTTGATTATTTCGTATGGGACGGCACTTCCTATTCTGTTGATTGGGGTGACAGGAATTAAATGGATGTGGTGGTTTCATATTCTTTCATCCTTTATGGCTGTTATATTTCTATCGGCCTATGTTTATTCTATTATCCGACTGGTTTGGGACTCTTTGTTGCCACTCCAGAAGAACATCTTTCACAAAGCTTTAAAAAAAATAGTCTACTCAGGTGTCCGATGGACGGTGACTCTGGTGGCCTTCACTTTGACTCTTGGTTTGGCAATCGAAGCGAGATACGTTTATAAGAACTATCTCAGCAAGGGTCGCAAGTCACAAACAGAAAATATCCTCTCTCCAGGTCACGTTTCTCTTGCTAAGGGGAACCTCATCACTCTTGATGGTTTTACCAATTCAAAGAGTTGCGGTACAAGTGGCTGTCATGAAGAAATCTATAAACAGTGGGAAGAATCGGTCCACTACAGAACGCCCAATCCCTTTGTGATGAAGACCGCAGAATTATTGAATTCAGAGGCTGACAAGGGTCTTTTTAAGACGCCTCATACAAATCACAAAGGATCTGAGGCATTTAAGGTCTGTGCCGCTTGCCATTCACCCGTCGGTCTCGTAGCAGGGCAAATCAATCACGATTACGGAATTTCAGAACACATGAGGGAGCCTCATGTGTTCTCTGTCACAAAATGAGCAAAGTGAAGGTGACCGGGCAGTGGGTGTCCTATCAGGTTGAGGAAAAAAATGAATTCCTGTTTTCAGAATCAAAAAATGAAGTTATCGCTTCGTTGCACAATAGTATTATTAAAATGAAACCTTCATCGCATAAACAAGAGTATATGAAGTCCGATTATAAAGAGGCAAGATACTGTGCTGCCTGCCACATGCGCCTACAGTATCCCAGTTGGAGAGATGGGCATTATGGACAATCAGCGTCTGCGAATTTTAAGACCTGTCAGAATTGCCATATGGCAGGGATCAGCACGAATGCTGATGTTTCAGCTAAGACAAAAGGAAAAGTAGCAAACCATCGATTTTTATCCGCAGGATTTACAATGGCTAAACTCTTTGGAAAAGAAACTCAGATGAGGGATTCTCAAAAGTTTATTCAAGATAAAAAAATTTTTATTGGGATTTTATCGCCCAGTGTATTTATGGGCCGAAAGGTGGATCTTATTGTTCGGATCGCCAACATTGGCGTCGGGCATTCCTTTCCTGCCGGACCAGAGAGCGATTTAGTTCTAGCTTGGCCAGAAATAAGCATTAAAGACGAGAAGGGAGATCTGATTTATCAATATGGCAGCTTAGACAAGGATAATCTGCTGGATGAAAGAAACACCCTTGTTTTTAGGTCTGTGCCAAGGGATGTCGAAGGTAATTTGATGGAGACTGATAGGCATCGGTCGTGGTTGTTTTCCTCAGATCAGAAAAACGTTATACCGACAAAGAATTTCGTGGATATTCCATTTCAAGTTCGAATTCGAAAGGATGTTTCTAAAATATCAATTGTGGCCAAGGTCCGTTATCAGAAGCCAAATCAGAAATATGCAAATTGGGTTTCGGAAATAGTGAGTTCAAGGTACCCACGGTAGACGTGGCGGTCGCCGAAAGGACAGTAAGCAAGACAGCTTCAGAAAGTGAAATGAAACAAGCAAGAAAAGCTTGGCAGAATGAAAAGGACAGTTACCAGTCTATCGATCCGGAATTAAAGCCAAGAGAATCGATCCAGGATGAGGATTTTCGATTTTCGATTCGAGATAATATTATACTCGGAGATGTTTTCTATTCTATTCAATTAGGGAAGTCGATTGAAGCCTCAGAAATTTTTAATTCGCTCCACAAAAGAGTGCGGGAAAGTCCAAGGCTTGAAAAGACCCGGCAAGTTCTTGGAGAAAAATTGCAGAATCCAAAAGCTATGTGAGGTATTTCAAGAAATAAATTGGAAGTAAATCGAAAATAAATTCAAGATCTACTTTATCTCTGAAGTCCGAGTATGGAGCAACTCTGATACCTTTTCATCCCTAAGTAAAAAAATTTTCTTGCTCCAAATAGAACGACCAGACTGCCAATCACTTCCAAAGCGAGTGATTCCATTGTGGGCTGCACCAAAAAAGATGCTGGTATCACACCGGCGAGCAAGATGGGAGTTAGAAAGATAGCCCAACGCGATCCGCTCTCTCTTCCGCCAAAAATGGGATAAGTATTGAACGCCACACACATATTGATTAAGACGGAATGAGCATTTTCGGTTCGGCGAAACCAAAAGGCCAGTGATCCAGCGAAAAGGAAAAAGGAATAGAGAGAAACGCAGGCAAAAAAGACCATGACTAAGCTATGAAGAAAAAAGAGAAATCCTGTGTGAAACGAAAAAATAACCAGACCCAAGCCGCCTAAAATCACGTCGCCCCAGGCGGGCAAGTCGGAACTGGTCAAGGATAAGGTCAAGAAGGGACTTCTTGGCGTTACCATTGCTAGATCGAGACTCCCCTGGTTGATCTGAGTATCCAGATTTGTGACTCCACCTAAAAACACATGGATCATACCCCAAGCCAACATGAGAACAAAATTCATGATAAAAAAAGCGTCCCTCGCTTCGACGAGAGCAGTTTTTCCCGCAAAAAGCATGGCCCAAATGCCCAAAAGAGTGAGGGAATTATTCACAAGCATGCCAGCAATGCCAATCCAGAAATTCGATTGACTCGACCAGTGAGATTTAAAGTGAAACCCAGCTGAGCGGATAATGAGATTCATGTTAACCTCCCCAGGCCTGAAAGAGCTTGCGTCCTCTTTTGTAAAAGAAAAGGAGCAATAGGATCAAAACAGAATCAATGAGCAATACTCGAAAAAGCCAAATTTTTCCTGTTGTTTGATAGAAGTGTCCGTGGACTGCGTAAAAGGCAGGCTGAAAAAAGAGATCAGATCCAGGTAACTGAAGAAAAATCTTCCTCCAGGGATCGGCAAAATCACTGAGAGGACCGAAAACACCGCCGAGAGCCAAGAACAGTTTAGAAAATGGCAGAATAAAATAATCTGTTTGTGCATAAGAGAGCCGAAAAGCACTAAAAAGAGTGACTAAGAGAGCTTGGGGAATTGCTAGGAGGATGATGAGTTCGATGATTCTTCCCATAAATCCGATCTTATGGGTTGGGGAGGCGCCGAGTAGGACCGAAAATCCAAGGAGAAACAATGAATACATGATTCTCTTACCCAGACAGTTTCCAATATTGGAAAAGACCTCCCGGGCCAGCCAAGAACGTGGGCGCGCGAGAAAGAGAGAAAAATCCTCAGTGCCTCGCAGGATCATCTTTTTGCTAAGAAAGCTCATAAACAGCATTTCTGTAACACCAAGATAAAGAAAAACTTGAGTGTGAGAAAAATGACTGCTCTGAGGATGAAACTTTACCCAGACAAGGGAAAAGGAGCCAAATGAAGAAACAATAGAGAAAATAGGTAACTCCTGTGGCACGCAAATCGGTATAATTTTCGCGGAGGCTAAAAGACATGAGTAAAAGATAGTACCGAATTTCCAGAACAGAGTTTTGGTAGACGGATTTTAACATAACGTCTGTTTCGTTTCAGTTCGTGTGCGTGAGTAGCGCTTTTGAATGACCTCTTCCAGTGGAACTCCAGAGATTTGGATATCTTGAAGAAGGGTCCCGTAGTTCATGGATAAAAATTCCATGACCTTCGGAAGTGGGGTTTTATCTAAACAAAATTCAAAATTCTTTTCCATGGGGTTGTTGCCTTCGATTTCACGCAGCCCCTTGATGAGATCTTGAGTGGAAACGGCCCCTTCACCAAGTAAAAGTTTAATTCTTCGAATGGTAGACAAGTCTCCTCTGACTTGCTCGAGGCGTCCATCATAGGCCTTTTCTCCGTGATTGATGAGGATGCAACGCTCACAAAGGGCTTCGACATCGCCTAAGTCATGGCTAGTGAGAAGCATCGTTGTTTTTTCATTCCTCTGCCATTCCTTCAATTTTTCACGAAGGCTCAGTTTGGCGCCTATATCTAGGCCGATCGTTGGTTCATCCAAAAGTATCACTTTTGGCCGGTGAACAAGGCTTGCGATAATCTCACAGCGCATTCGCTCCCCTAAAGAGAGTTCTCGAATTCGCCTTTTTAAAAGGTGTGTGGCGCCAAATATTTCGCTTAGTTCGCCGATGCGCATTTTCTGATCTGCACCGCTGACGTAATAGGTTTCAGCTTGCAAAATGAGGCATTGGTGTACGGTCATATGAAAATACAGTTGTGATCTTGCTCCAAAGACCAAACCGAGTGAGAGATTTGCTTTTTTTGATCCAGCTGGGGCTCCCATGATCTTCGCTTCCCCATGATCTGGAACTAGAATACCGCAGAGCAATTTGATAGTGGTGCTTTTGCCAGCTCCATTTGGCCCAAGAAACGCAACGGATTCTCCAACCGAGACTTGAAGGTCAAGATGATTGACAGCAGGGGGCAGAGAGGGAGCAAAGCGCTTGAATAACCGCGAGGCACTAATGGCGATTGGAGGTTGATTTTCAAATGGGATCATATTCAATTTATCCTATTATCCTAAATCAAAGCTAAGTAACAGACCGAAGAAGTCCTTCGTCATTGCGGGAGCAATTTGCCACCGAGGAAAGGCGATCTTTGATTGCTCGCGTTTGCTGTCTGCTCTGGATTGATTGACCCTTGAGACTCCAAGACCAAAAACCGTACCTATCGTGGCTCCGGCCACAACATCGTGGAGGTAGTGTTTGTTGTCATTTATTCGACTCAAGCCTGTCAGTGTGGCTAGAGCTGTGGCCATGAGACCGTAAGGGAAGAAACCATGTTCAGCTGTCACCACGGACGAAAATGCAAACGCGGCGGTGGTGTGACCGGAAGGAAATGATTTTGTATCACTTCTGTCGTTGGGGCGCGGTTCTTGAATTGTGACTTTGAGTAGGGTAGACGTCGCGACAGCATACACGCTGGCTTTCATCATGATAAGACTAAACCCAAGATAGGAACTTTCGTTTGTAATTTTGTAGGCACAGAACATCGCCCCCGAGTAAATTGCATTAGGGATAAATCTGCCTCCATAATCGCCAAGAACAGAGAAATCTCCCAGCGGTTTACGTTGAGAAAAATCCCTTTGAATTGGATCGACGACTTCCCCCTTTAAGAGGACGAGAGCGGCAGTTAATGTGGTACCGCCGATAAGCCAATTCCGAGTGTCTGCCTTGAGCGGAGAAGTGAGCTCATCTCGAATCAATTGAGGTTCAAAAAATTGTGAGTGATTAAAGCTCGTGGGTTCGGGATCACCGGAGGCTTTTGCCACTGGCATGATGGCAGTCACCTGTAAGGCAATCAATAAAAGGCGAACAAAAATTCGTGGAAAAGAAAATCGAAGCTCAGTCATCGCCACCCACCTTATGCTTCTCAATCCCTATTTTCAATGCTTGACTGATCGCTAAAACGAAAGGGGATAGCCTTTTTTATCAAAAAGAAACGATATTGACGACCCATTTGGAGCCAGAGGGTGAGACTCGTTTGCGAAGGGTCAAAAGGCTTATTACAATGATAAGAACGATAGGAACGATCATTTTCTTGGCACTTTGGTATTAGACTCAGGGGTTTTATTATGACACGTTGGTGGAAATTGAATCTTTGTATGACATTGGCGTCGGCGGGATCTGGAGGCGAGAATGCTTCACCCGCTTCATATGCAAATGGAAGGGGTGCCTTCGTCTTTTTTGCCCTCAGTTTGTCGCTCTTTGGCTGCAGTATTAATAATGAAATAAAGGGACATATTGGTATTGGTAGCAGTGGGAATGATTTTGGGAGATCTGAAATTATAGTGAGCGGGTCGGGCATTGCCGATGGTCAGACGCCACTCTATATTTTGATCAGATTGGTTAATTCTGATGGAAAGGTCGTGGCTAATTATCGTCCCGACTACCAAATTTTGAGCGGAGTTGGAGTGACCGGGTCTCCGTGCACGAGTTCTGACGTCAATGGCGTCTCCGTTTGTGCGATGAGAGCCAATTCTGCTGGGACAAAGACGATGCGAGTGACAAATATGGGCTCCGTGGTTTTACTCCAGAAAAATTTTGACTTTTTACCTGCTGCAGGACGGAGTTCAGTCGCTGGTTTTTCATCGAGCGGAGCGAGACAGGAACTAGCATCTGGTTATCTCGTTCATGCTTCAGTGAGCGGACTTACCTCTTCTGTTTTTTGAAGTCACTGGAGGAGGATACAAAGTTTACTCCAACCTTCAGGGTAGAATGGACGGCGACTGACGGGCACTTCTCGTTTTTTTTGGTGCTTAAGAGACCTACTCCTTATGTTTTCTTTATTCCAATTTTATTGAGTGCTCTTTCAAACTGGCTCCATCTTTGCTCAATGGTGCCGGTGTAGCCAATTGATAGGCGGACCAGTCCTGGTCGTATTCCCGCATTTTTGAGTTCCTCCTCACTCAGTTCGCTGGAGGTGGTGCTAGCAGGACATGTCATCAGGGTTTCAGAGTACCCAAGGCTCACAGCCATGATTCCAAATTTTTCTCCATTTTGAAGAAGATCCATGAGTCGATAAGCCCGTTCAGTTGTCTCCATATCGATGCACAGGAGACCCCCGTAGCCGTATTCCTTATTTCGGATTCGATCCAAGCATGATCGACCCGGATGAGAAGGAAGGCCTGGATAAATAACTGGGACCCTTAGTTCTTCCAATCGTTGAGCAAAAATCAAGGCTCGATGAGAGTGCTCCTTCATGCGAAGAGATAAGTGCGGAATTCGAAGGCTAATGGAAGATGCTGAATGGGGATCTAGAGTTGGGCCGAGAAGCATCATGGAGCCCAGATGGAGATCCATCAGAGATTCAATCAGCGAGGTCGGTCCACAAATAGCTCCAGCAATAATATCAGAAGCTCCGTTAATGAACTTGGTGAGAGAGTGAATGACAACGTCGGCTCCCCATTTTATTGGGGATACAATCAAGGGAGTGAAAGTATTGTCGACAACAAGCTTAACTCCATGCTTGTGAGCGAGGTTAGCCAGCTTTGGAATGTCTGGGATACTCAACATGGGATTCGACATGGTCTCAATGTAGAGAATGCGTGTATTTTTGGTGAAGGAGCTTTCGACCAAATCCAAATTCAAGACATCGACGAAAGTGGTTTTAATTCCACATTTTAAGGGGAGAAAATCCTTAAAAAAAGCAAAGGTTCCTCCGTAAATTGTGTGGCTTGCCAAGATCTCGTCCCCGCTATTGCAGTATTGGAGAACGGCAGATGAAATCGCGCCCATTCCTGAGGAAGTGCAGTAGCCAGTCTCAGATCCCTCCATATGGGCCAACTGCTTCCCTAAGTTGTATACGGTTGGATTGAAATGCCTTCCGTAAAGAAAGCACCCACCCTGGTTAGGGCCAACTTGTCCACGAAATATCGCAGGGAGAGTCCTTGCATCCATCACAGAAAAAGTCGTGCTGGCTTCAATGGACATGTTAACACCCCCATGTTCGCCAAATTCGTGGTGCATTGCGGCCAATGACTCGACCGGATCAAGCGGCTTTATCAATTCTTCTGGTTTCGAATTCTCGCTTCTTTTCATTTTGTCCTGCCTATTTCTCATCATCAGACTCTTTGGGCCGACCAAATCGGCTGTGCGAGCTCGTTTCCTGACGACTATCATCTATCTTAGAATCTGAAAATAAGGCAAAAAATAAAAAAGTTTGTTATTCAGGCTCGTCGCCCATGACCTTAGGAGTCAAATTGAGGTATGCTGCTGGTTCTACTAAGGGAGTCGGATCTGAAGATATGTTAAGGGAAATCAAAAATGGCATTCTACTGAGTTTGATCGTACAGCCCAATGCATCCAGATCAGAGATCATTGGGGAGCACAATGGCAGTCTGAAGCTTCGAATTAAAGCCCCGCCCGTCGATGGAAAAGCCAACGAGGCTGTAGAATCGTTTATATCTGAGCTTTTTGAGGTCCGTCAGAGGCAAGTAACTGTGCAACGTGGGGCGAGTAGTCGAAAAAAAATGGTTGAAGTGACTGGAATAGGAATGATTCAGGCAAAAGCTATTTTGGCCAAGCAGGGAATCAGCAGTCCATAATTCATTTTGTTCCGAGTAGCTCGTCTCGCAACATCTCGAGTGTGATGGTTTGGCCAGATTCTTCAATTACAAAGGTGATTCCAAGTCGTAAATTGATGGCCAATGTTAATTGGTTAGAAATATCTTCTTGGAGTAACTTCACCCCCTGAAGTCTGGAAATTTCGCCTGATTGAATTCTGGATCGTACTTGTAGAGCAAAGTCGTCATTCTCAAACTGAGAAATGCTCTCTGAGATCCAGTCTGGAATTCGAGTTCGCGCCGGAATATGGCGGAGAAGCCAATCTACCGAAAGCGCGGCTCGAGCGTAAGACTGATAGGTGAGAAGCAACAGGTCCCTTTTTTCTTCCAGACTGAGCGGACCGAGTCCCCGGCTTGTGTGTTGAGCTCCAGGTTTGGCTTCGATACCCCGGGTGAAGAGCTGGTTGAGGTGAATATAGAGAGGATGGCCACTTTCCACGCGAGCGACGTCTTCGGAAAGAAGCTGCTCCGGCGAGAGGCTTCCAAAGCGCTGCCAATATTCTTCCCAGGCCATCTTTAAAAGAAAAGCTGCCTGCGCAGCCTCTGATCTGTTGATTTGCCCTGAGCGCCGAAGGTCTAAGATGGATTGGAATCGGTAATCATGTTCAATGAGTGTTTCAATCTGGGTGGTATTTTGTTGGCTGCGACTTTCCAAAGCACTGTCCAAGGCTAATGTGATGGGAGTCGTGTAGATTGCCGTCATAAGCATGGCAGTCACAAGGGTTGGCCTCATATTCTCGTTTCGAAGACGTTTGAACAGAGATTGCACGGGTAGTTCTACGCCAGTCCGATAGAAAAAGGTTCCTGGCGTGAGTCGGTAATTTGGTTGACCCATCAGTCTTGCGAGCCAATGGGAAGGAGCTCTCATCCAACGAGTCCATCGTTGCCAGCCGTCAAAGTCAGCTTGATTCGATGTGACTTTAGTCAGCAGTCCCATCCACTGAGTTTCGGGCTCACCCAATTCAGCCGGCTTTGCTATTATTCTTCGACCCTTGGATGCTCTGACTTCTCTGAGATACTGTTTTGTTTTGCTCACTGCGCTCGATGTGATTTTCGAGGTGGACTCTATCGTAGCTGTCACCAGGCGTCTGCAGAGACCCGCTTGCCGGTCGGAATTAGTTTCTGACCAAGCTGACCAAGCGAGAGAGATGCCGGTTATGGCAAATAGAACGAGCAGAGCTATGGGAGGCAAAACCGCATTTTTCATGAGTGAGGCCTCCCTTCCTAGAACATTGGGAAATTATTGACCGCCGATTTTACCAGCCAAGGCAGTATAAATCTCATTCACAGTTCCTGCGCCTTTGTTTGAAATAGTGTCAATCAGTTCCAGCCCGCCGATGGAATCAAATTTCTCGGCTGCTAAGTCTAAGACGGGAAATAATCCTGGATCGGATTCGTCAACAAACACGAGGTAGGTTCTTGCTCCGAGATTCGCAACCATAACGACGCCAACAGTGGTTGCAACGGCAGTGAGTCCCTTGCGACCACATCGGGAGAAAAATCCCACCTTTAATTTTTTTAGTTGGGATTCAAAATTTGAGAGTTCTCTTTTTTTAGCATTTAATTTGTCGGTAATCGCTTGGTGGGCTGCCATCTCATCGAGTCTTGCATTGCTTTCTATTCCAGTTTCTTTCGGAATGGCTGAAACAATCTCTGAGTTCGTAATTTCGCCATACGATCTATTCATATTAGCATTCGCAGTTCTGTAGATATCTTCAATAGTGGATAACTCTGTTTTTGTCCTACGAATTTGCGACTCTAATTCACGAATTTTAATTGCATCTGGCTGCAGAGATTTTGCAGCGCTGTACATTTTTGCAGCCAGGCCTACATCCAGAAGGCCCAATAGGCCTTGAAACGCGAGGGCATTTGTTTGTTGATCATGAGTGTAACTAGCCGCAATGTCTTTGAGCGATCTGCGTCCTGGTTCTTTCTGTTGGGCGAAGCTGTTGATTGTAGTTAAAATGCTCAAGGCGATCATTAAAGAAGCTTTTTTCATCGTTCGTTACTCCAAAAAAAGGGGCTAATAGTTTGTGAGTATCTGGTGTCAGCATGTTTCGTGCCGTGCCTTTCTGCTGATTTAATGGGCCAAGAACATTCAAAATGAGCAATGGCGGCCGTTTTTCGTCCGAAATCTAACGAATATCGGCCGGCCTCTTTCGGCGAAAAAAGTTCTTGAGAACTTGACTGCACTCTTCTTCGAGGACTCCACCAGCAACTAAAGGACGATGATTCAACCGAGAGTCGGAAAGAATCTGATAGAGGGACTCTACGGCCCCGGCTTTGGGATCCCTGGCGCCATAAATGACGCGGTCAAGACGGGCCTGAATGATAGCCCCGGAACACATCACACAGGGTTCCAGGGTTACATAGAGCTCACAACCAGTTAAACGCCAGCGCCCCAGTTTTTGAGAGGCCTCCTGAATAGCTAAGACCTCAGCATGATAGGTTGGATTTAAGCATGATTCTCTCAGGTTGTGGGACTTTGCGACAAGCTCCCCTTCGAGAACGATGACGGCCCCAACCGGGACTTCTCCAATTGTTTCCCCTTGTTTTGCCATTTCAAGGGCAAGCCTCATCCACTTCTCATTTAGATTCATAGAAAGATCATCAGCCGGTTGGGGTTTTGTTTCGAACCCGGAGAATCCGGGCTCGGAATAGGGTTTGTCAAGCGGGGAATCCTTTGATAGACCTGGCCTTCTTTGCTGTTATTAAAAGCAGCAAATCCGGTCCGCTTGGACTGACTTTACACGAAGGGCAGGTGATTATCCTTGGCACTGATCAGAATACGTGACAGCGAAGCTTTTGAACAGGCCTTCCGACGATTCAAAAAATCTTGTGAGAAATCTGGGATTTTGTCAGAAGTAAAAAAGCGTGAGCATTACGAAAAGCCCAGCGTGCAGAAGAAGAAAAAGTCTATCGCGGCGCGAAAGCGTCTCGTTAAGAAGTTGAAAAAAGTCGGTCGCGGGCGCGTTTAGCGCGCTCGAACCTTTCGTTATTGTTGGAAGGTGAAATGAGCCTAAAAGAAAAAATTCTTGCTGATATGAAAGAAGCAATGAAAGCCAAGGACTCTCATCGGCTCGAAGTGCTTCGTTTTTTGCAGAGTGCCGTTCGGTACAAAGAAATTGAGTTGCGTCCTGGGCTTATCAATGATGCTGAGATCATTGGTGTTGTGACAAAGCAGGTAAAGCAAAGAAAAGAGTCCATTGATCAGTTTGAGAAAGCTGGGCGCAAGGATCTCGTCGAAAAAGAAAAATATGAGCTATCTGTTCTTGAAGGGTACTTGCCTCATCAAATGAGCCGTGTTGAAGTTGAGGAGATCGTCGACAATGTCATCAAGACTCTCAGCGCAACTTCAATGAAACAAATGGGCGTCGTGATAAAAGAGGTTTTGGCAAAAACAGCGGGCTCCGCTGATGGGAAACTTGTGAGCGAAATTGTTAAGGCGAAATTGCAGTAAGTAATGTGAATGATGAACAGGCATTCGGCGATCACACAGTGGCAATTGTTTTGAACCCATTCATTCGCCGAGCTCCACAAACACAAGATTGTTAATTGTTCCTATGAAGTTTTCTCGCGATTTTATTGATAAAGTTCGGGATGCTAATAACATCGTGGATATCATCTCTCGTCAGACTGAACTCAAGCGAGCTGGAGGTCAGATGTTGGGGCTTTGTCCCTTCCCCAACCACAGAGAGAAGACGCCCAGTTTCTCGGTCTCCGAAAGCAAACAACTTTATTACTGTTTTGGATGCAAGGAGGCTGGAAATATCTTTAAGTTTGTCGAATCAATCATGGGCATGAGTTTTCCCGAGACTGTAGAGTGGCTAGCCAGACAGGCAGGAATTCCCATCCCTGAAGAGGTCTATCTTTCTGGAGAACGCAAAGAGACCAAAGAACATGAACGTCAAATATTCCTGAATATTAACGAAGTAGCCATTAAATTCTATGAAGATGAGTTGGCCCGTGGTTTCGATCGGAGTCCTGCGAAGGATTATCTCGTAAAGAGGGGAATTCGTCCTGAGACAGCTAAGATATTTCGCCTGGGATATGCTCCTAACGAATGGGAAAAGTTGTCTTCGCTTTTATCTTCTCGGCGAATTCCGTTCAAGGAAGCCGAAATATTGGGGCTTGTCCGCCAACGGGGAGGTGGCAAGGCAGGGTATTACGATTTGTTTCGAAACAGACTCATTTTTCCGATATTTGGTCTGGACGGTCGTTGTTTGGGTTTTGGCGGGCGAATTCTGGGAGAGGGAGAGCCTAAGTATTTCAACAGTGCCGAATCACCTCTCTTTCATAAGGGGAAGGTTTTTTACGGATTAAATGAGACGGCAAAGTATATTCGAGCCAAAGATCAGGTGATCGTTGTCGAAGGTTATATGGATCTTCTGGCGCTGTTTCAGTTGGGAATTCAGAATGTTGTGGCCCTCTTGGGAACTGCTTTGACCCTAGATCATGCCCGTCTCCTCAAGAGATTTACATCAAATGTTGTGGTTTTATTTGACGGAGACCAAGCAGGTCAGGCCGCCACAGAACGAAGCCTGCCCACTCTTCTTCAGGCCGGACTATTTCCGAGAGGTCTAACTCTTTCAGAGGGGATGGATCCAGATGATTTTCTCCGCAAGAAGGGGTCAAAGATTTTGCAGGAATCTTTGGCGGCAGCACCGGAGCTTTTTATTTTGATCTTAGACCGTTGGATGAAGGACTATCGGGGATCTTCAGCTGATAAAATTTTACTTATTGATAGAGTTTCACACACACTCAAAAATATCGCTGACAATAGACTGAAGGATCTTTACCTGCAAGAGCTCGGAGATCGCCTTGGTGTAGATGAAAACTGGCTCACGAAGGCTTTGGAACAATCAGAAAAAGGCGAACGCACAGCGACAGGAAAACAGGGCGTTTCAGATGAGATTTCAATCTGCTCAAGCAAATCTCTTCCGAAAGAGGTCTCAGAAGAGCAGATTGTAATTTCCGGGAAGAGGCCTAAAGCTGAGGAACAATTGGTGAATTTGGCTCTTATGAGCTCGCGTTATTTGCAGAAGATTGGCGAGTCTGGGATCATCGAAATGTTTTCTCACCCAGGTCTGCGCGAAGTTCTTCGTAGGATCCTTCTATTGTATGGACAAATGCCTAATGAATTTGATAAGTTAACAGCCTTGCTGGTTTCTCAGGTGGACGTCCCTGAGGTTTTGTTTCAGCACCTAGAAAAACATTTGGCAGACCTTAATTCGGAAGAGGCTCATAAGTTAGTGGAGGACTGCAGTCGGATGGTACGCGATGCCAACTTGAAATCCCGGAGCCGCCAGTTAGCCGTGGATCTGCGTGGCCGCCCCACTTCCGAACAACTAGAAAAATTGGAACAGATTATGAATATCCAACTGAATCGACGAGTCCAAAAGATCGATAAAGAAACCATCTAAGGAGCATTTGGGAGCTATTCAATGACAAAAGAACCGCAAACATCAGTGCCGGATCAAGTTATCAAAGTTCTCCATTGATGAGCAGATGGCTATCATTCGTGATGAAATCCAGAGATTTACGAAGTTATCGAAGGAACGTGGCAGCCTAACTATTGAAGAGATCAATGAGATTTTACCTCCTGAGGTATTGGACTCTGCGGTTCTAGATCATTTTATGCAGTCTCTACAGGTCAGTGGTGTAAACATTACTGAATCGACAGAAAAGAAGAAAGAGGATGAAGAGGGAGAGGGAGGCTTTTTTCTCGACAGTGCTGAAGAGCAAGTAGAAAAAGAGGAAGAAGAGGAAGAGGCCACAGACACCCGGAGTAACGACCCCGTCAGGCTCTATCTTCGTAAAATGGGGTCTGTGTCTCTGCTGACCCGTGAAGGGGAAGTGGAGATCGCCCGGCGAATTGAAGACGGTGAACGGGAAATCGTCCGTGCCATCTTAATGTCTCCTATTGGTATTTCTGAGATTGTCCAGCTGGGCGAGCGTTTGGATCAGGGGCGAATCAAAATTAAGGCAATTTTTCGTGGTCTCGAAGATGAGGAAACCCAGTACGATGAGGCTGAATATATTGAGAAAATTCACGAAATGATAGGTCATGTAAAGAAATATGAAAAGCGCGCTCGCCAATGCTTTCCAATTCTGATGACCCAATCCGTGACCTCTCCCGAATACAAAGAAGCAAACGATGAAATTGATAAATTGTTAGTTGATCTCATGGCTAAGTTTGAATCTATCAATTTTAATCGCAAGACGATCAATCGCATTGTAATTAAGTTTAGAAACCTTCGTAACCGAATGCAGGAGCTGCGCAATCGGATTCGTGATGCTTGTAAATATGCTTTTGCTGCCGACCTTGCGGCGCTCAAGGTTCGTTTTAGAGCCGTCGAGTCGAGTGACCAAGAGGGAGCAAAGATGACCCGTGAGACGGGCTTGTCTTACAATCAGTTTCGCTCCTATTATCTTCGCGCTGAGAACGCTGAGGCTCGCTTGGATCGCCTCTCACGAGAGACCGAAATGACTTTCGAAGCAATTCGGAATATATACACGGCGATTTGGAGAGGAGAGCGGGAAGCTGATAAAGCCAAGGCGGAGTTGGTCGAAGCCAATTTGCGTTTGGTGGTCTCGATTGCCAAGAAATATACAAACAGAGGTCTCCAATTTTTGGATTTGATCCAAGAGGGAAATATTGGATTGATGAAAGCCGTCGATAAATTTGAATATCGTCGGGGGTATAAATTTTCGACCTACGCCACCTGGTGGATTCGTCAGGCGATCACTCGTGCGATTGCTGACCAGGCGCGTACAATTCGGATACCTGTGCACATGATCGAAACGATCAATAAATTGGTGAGAACATCTCGGTATCTGACTCAAGAACTTGGCCGTGAGCCTCTGCCCGAAGAAATAGCTGAAAAAATGGACATGGCAGTTGATAAGGTTCGAAAAGTTCTCAAAATCGCGAAGGAGCCGATCAGCCTCGAGACTCCAGTAGGAGAAGAAGAAGATTCTCATTTGGGCGATTTTATTGAGGATAAGAAAGTCATTAATCCTGCCGAAGCGATAGTTAATTTGAATCTTGCTGAGCAGACTCGGCGAGTCCTTTCGACCCTCACCACTCGCGAGGAAAAGGTTCTCCGAATGAGATTCGGCATCGGTGAGGAGAGTGATCATACTCTTGAAGAGGTTGGGCAAGATTTTAACGTGACTCGTGAGAGAATTCGGCAAATTGAGGCAAAGGCCTTGCGAAAACTTCGTCATCCGAGCCGGTCGAATAAGCTTAAAACCTTTATTGAGGGTAGCAGCAGCACGGAAGACAGGTGAAAGGATCGCGCCGATGAGGGCGAGGGCTGATCGGGAAGCCCACAGAAGAGTCTGAAAAACTTGAATGTTGCCAAAGAGGTGGCTTGATTAACGCTGAGTCTCTGGGGTATGGTGTGCCACTCATTTGGCGAGTCATTTGGGGGCTTAGCTTAGTTGGTTAAAGCATCCGGCTCATAACCGGAGGATCCCAGGTTCAAGTCCTGGAGCCCCTACCATTGTGACTGAGATGGTCTACATTTTGCTTAGAACATTGAGATCGAATGGTTCTACGGTTCATATCATATCTTAATTACAATTTTCGGGTAATTTTTTGAAAAATAAAAAAATGTACAACCTAGGAGAATCGAGCTGCCGCAGGAGTCAATTGGCATGATTAAACAAGCCATAATAGCAATGGTACGAACACTTTTTTGTTTAATTCTTTTGTTTTTTGATAAATCTCCGGCCGCTCAAGAAAAAGTTGGGTTCTACTCGGTTCATGGTGGGTAATTCAAAAAAGTCATTTAAGCACAAGCACTTAGGTATCTGAGTCTGTACAATTTAAAACTTTTAACGCCGTAAGCCCTCTTCTGGATTAGCTTTGCGACGTTGTTAAAGCCTTCTGTTCTGGCATTGGTAATGCGATTGACGAAGTAATTCAAGATTTCATTTCTCCATTTCATGAGGGTGCGCCTGAGGTTTTTATTTCGGGGATTTGGCTTAAAGCCATTTGATCTGTAATTCGAATTAACACTTTGGCAGCTGTTCTGTTTCCTTTGATTCGGTAAAATCCATGGAGGGCTTCTTTGTAATGATAAATTTCTTTTAGCTGGGGATGAAGATTGAGCCATTCATAAAGGGCTCTTCGTTCATAGGACTCAAGCTTTTTACCATTTCTAAGTAGGAGTTTTCGAAGGGGACTGGTTCTTTTGTCGCCAGTGACTTGTTTTCGGTAGCGATTAAGAGCTGGATTTAAAAGCCTGAGCACATGGAACTTATCAGCAATCATCTGGGAGTTAGGAAAAAACTCTCGAACAAAGCTTTTATAGCTATCTGACAAATCTAGAACGACGTTTTTTACATTTTCTCTACCAGGGATATGTTTAAGTTGTTCAATGAGTTGCCCTTTTACTTTTCCATGAGCGAGTTCACGAACACGCTTATTGTTGTAATCAACGAGTACGGTTGCAAACTCTCTAAACCCATTGGCTCGAGAGAAAAAGTGTTCATCTATGCCAATGGTTTTGGCCACGGATAATTGATATGCCTCTTGAGGTTCGTCTCTAACCTCTCATAAAGAGTCTGATAGACCGTCCACGTTGAACATGCATAGGCCCTTCTGACCTTACTGAGATCCGTAAAGTTCTCACAGGCCCAAAGAACACCTCGTTTAAACCTCTCGGTGGTTCTTTTCCTTTTCTGATTCCTTGAACTGGTTCGGTGAAAGGCTTTCGGCAGGTCTTACAATAGAATCTGCGTTTTAAAACATGGAGCCAGACTTGATTGCCGTGGATGGGAGCATCGTGTGCTTTGGCCCACCTTCGATCATAAACAGTCTTAGAAGGTGTCGCACACTTTGGACAGATTTCAAAGCTGGATACTTTTTCAACCTGTTTGTGCTTTCGGCCAGATCGATCTCTCCCAAATTTTAAAAGTTTTAATTCTGGTAATAATAGAAATTGTGATATTTTTTCGTGCTGAGGCATAAGTTCTTTTCCTTTCAAAGGTTTGAGTTGTCAGGCACCCAAATCTTAGCTTGAAAAAGTCTTAGGCCTCTTCTTTTTTGACTTACCGCATCCCACCTCCAACCGTGGAGAGCCAAAAGTTGCTGGTTTAGACGAGATTAGTTGCAACTCATTACTCTTGAAGGATGCTCGACCTCCATTTCAAGACGAAGTGAAAATTTATGAAGCTAAGTGGGCAGGCATTTGGGAAGCTCAAAATATTTATGGTACTCGCCTAAACTCCGACAAAGTTAAGTTTATTATTGACGGTGGACCGCCCACGCTTTCTGGCAACCTACACATTGGTCACTTGGTAACCTATATACCCATAGATGCAATCGCTCGGTTTAAACGGATGCAAGGGTTCGAAGTAATATATCCTATGGGGTGGGATTCTAATGGTTTTCCCACGCACAATTTAATCAAATCTGAATTGCGCGGCGAAATGATTTTAAATCGAGAAAATATGAATTCAGTATGCGATAATTTTGTTCAATGTGGCACAGTCCCCCATTGGAAAATATGGAGCGGTGTTGGGTTAGGTTTAGATAGAAACCTTCAGTATCACACAATGGACACGAACAGTCGGCGAGACTCACAAATTGCATTTTTAAAATTGTTAAAGAGTGGTTTTGCATATTCGTTACCACCGGGCTCAAACATTGCGGGATTCGATTTAGGCCTATATTCAGATGGTAACTTTGAGTTAAAGTTTGCAGATGAAAACGGACGCCCTGCTGTCGAATGGATTGTTAATCCACAATCTGTAGAACTTGAAGTTTTAAAGCTTATAAAGCAGATTAAATGGTTGGGAACAGAAGAGTCAGCGGTCATCCGCCAATTTAGAAGCATTTCTCGTCAGCAATGGCCCATATCTCGAACACGAGATTATGGTGTACCTATTCCCGTATGGTATCCATTGGATGAGAAAGGTGAACCTCTCTTTGGCCAACCGATATTGCCAGACTTAGCGAAATTACCAATAGATCCTCAGGTAGATACTCCACCAAATTATACAAATGACCAGCGCGGTAAAAGCAATGGGTTTACTGGTGAACACAACTCTATGGATACATGGATGACTTCAACAATAACTTTTGTGTCGCAACGGCCGGATCTGATTGGTAATCTAACAGATAAATTGTCTCATTTTACGCCCGCCCACATTAGAACGCATGGACAAGATATCACCGAAGCTTGGACAATTCGATCTCTTCAAAGATGGGCGATGTTAGATAGTGGCCTCGCCGGAAATCAGCCGTTCCACAATGTAATTGTACATGGAGTTGTTTTAGACAAAAATGGTTCAAAAATGAGTAAGTCAGTTGGAAATTCAGTGGAACCTAATAGGTTTCTGACTGAATTCGGCGGAGACATAACTCGTTATTGGGCCTTAACGAGATATCCAGGTAAAAATACAAAATACGATCATGCTATAATGGATCAAGTTGGAAAAAACCTGATCCAAAAATTGATTAATCTAGGAAAATATGAAGGCTGGAGGCAAACGTACTATCCACCGCAATATATCTCGTATGAATATGATAAACTATTCATCAATTATATTAATCATTATAACTACATAATCACTTCTTACATGAATGAGTATAAGTATCATTTGGCTGTAATTGAATTGTCAAAACTTGTAAAAGAGTTTTCTTATTTTTTTGTTAATGGCACAAAAAGACGAATGTTTAACTTAGACAAATCAGATTCGAGGCATATCTCGGCAGTTGCGACTTATCAGTTTTGTCTAGAGATGGTTCTCAAACTATCGGCACCCTTCTTCCCATTTGCTAGTGAAGAGGTTTGGAGTCGGCATCCTAATCCTGATGAAGCGACACTGTCGATTCATTTGACCTCTTGGCCTCGGGTTCATGATAGTCATCTCGACTCAAATGAATTTAAAGAATTGCGAAGAGTGATGATACTTTACTCACAAATTGTTGATTCTCGGTTACGGACAGTTGGAAGGCACATCTTGCTTTCTACAGCTCAGAAAGTAAAATTAAGAGCTCATCCATATGATATTAAACTGATACAAAAATATAGTGGTCGGCTAGATCTCTTGTTTGAATTAAATTTGGGCTCTTTAAGTTATATATCAGACGATCATATGCGATATGAAGGACTTGATGATTTAGATAAAAAGCAAAAATTCCCAACTCTGGTATTTTCTGATTTTGAAGGTGTCGTTAAGAGCCCCAAGTAGAGGTTCCTGGAATATCCTTCGCGTTGCTCGGGGTCTACGGGTCTACTTGGTCGATGGTGGACTTTGTCCAAAGTCTCAGTCATCTCATGCGTGGATCTGCCTTTTTTGAAATTAGATCCTGATTCTTTCGTGCGACTTTCAACTGACCTCTGAACTCATCAAAGAATCCATCAGTCCGGAAATCCTGACTTGGTTCCAAAGTATCAAAACGTGCCTGAAGCTTTGTCATTTCAGCATCAATGTCATTTCAGCATCAATTCGTTCGACAGTGGCCTCGTACTCTTGGGTGTACTGGCTTCGCTTGTCTTTGGAGCCTTCAACCAAAAGCGCCTCGAATTTGAGAGACGCACGGTCCTTTTGATGTTTCATTCCAATTACCTAGGATGTCAATTGAGGGGACAGTTCACGCAGCCCAAAAGCACTGCCCCAAAGTCAAATATGCCAGCTATATGCAGATACTCGTTGGGAGGTCCACTTGCACACATCCCCTGACTGTGCGTAATCGGGACCTACGATATTTTCATGAGGCTGCCTTTCTTTTTGTAAAGTAGTGGAATCCTTTCAGAAGGGCTGGTGCCCCCAACTTTCAACTAGATTTGAGATTTCTCCTGCAGTAAATTCATTGAGTTGGTAGCGTGCGTTTAAACGCCGTTGGAGGCTTTGTGCTTATGACATTTTTCCGATTTGCGGCACCGTTGTGCATAGTCTTGACACTTCAATCGCCGTTAGCGCTTGGGATGTCTTGTGGTGGTGCCTTAGCGGGAAACTTGACAGCTGAGGGGCTTGGATCGAGTTGGAGAAATGCTCATTGGCGCAATGGACATGTCCCGTTTAGCTATTACAACTTCGATGCACTTGATCGAGTCGTTGAAGATCCTGACCTTCTTCCTTTAGCTGTACGATGGAAGGCGCTTAACGAGTCACCCACTGCTTATGGAAAGTTCATGGATATTACCTATCAGTACTTGGTCTATTTGGCCGATATTCGCATCAAGAATCGCATCCCGCCCGGCGGAATACCCAATCAACCCAAACCTCAACTTGCAGTGCTAACGACGATGTTTGATGCCTACGAGGCTCAGTTGGATACAAAACCGATTGTTACGCAAGTGGGTGCTTACTTAAAAGAATTTGTCCATCTTGATGCAGGATTTGACAATCGAAGAAGTCAAGAGGCGTTCGACTTTCTGAATAAAAAAGTTGTACCTGCTCAAATGAACTTGTCAATGGCACTTTCCTTCTCAAGACCCTAATTCTGTTCTTGTCCAGTTTGTTTAGCAAATTGCCTCAAGATTTTTAGAATGGTCTTGGCGTGCCATTTGCCGCCCTTCTTGGTAGGTAAGCCGAGCGAAGGCATAAGTTGTGCAATTCGAGTGGCTGATAGCTCTTGCCGGTGTTGGTCCTTAATTCTATCAGTTACCTCCAACTCAGCTTTGTTAGGAACCTTGCGGCCTTTTGCATTGTGCTCCCCATAGCCAGGTGGACCAGGTCTCATATCTTCTTTACAAGTGGGATTCCGGCTTCCTTCAGATACCGTTTCACTGCAGTTTTGCAGGACACAGTCATTTCCACGATTTGCTGAATAGAAAGCCCCTCCGTCACATATTTGCGCTGGAGGAACTCCTTAGACTTAATCAGCGGAATATGCTTAGTATGTGAAAACCCTTGGATTTCGTCTGGAGGACAAAATCTAATGTTACAGCCATATAGGTCTACCAATAACAGTTTTGGAGAATATTTGCCCTACTCAAAAGTCTTTTCAGTAATTTTTCGGCCCCTGGTATACATCACAACCCTCTGTCTCTTATTTGGAAATGGGTGCGCCAGTTCCCGTAAGTCTCAGTCTCTCGAAACAGCGCTAAAGAATGGGGAGGATCTTATATCCTTAAAAGCGGCTGTGGAATTGGCTCGCTCGGCCTATAGTGCCGGCTGCGTGAGGACCTACATCGAGCAGGGAAAAAAGGGCTATTTTGCAGAATGCCGTAAGGCCGCCGATAAATTTATCGAACAGGATATCCTGGAGATATTAAATTCCGATCCTGGTCATTTGAAGCCCTAGAGACAAGACAAGGCTTGCTCTTTTTTAGGCGCTACTGAAAAAATTGAGATTTTGGAAAATAAGGGCGACTGAACCAGCAGCAAGAATTGTAATAATAAATATTTGCCTCGGCATATCGGTCTTCCTCCAACGGACTGTTTTGACCTTTCTATTGTCGTTGTTTTATAAAAAAAATTCTAGAGAGTTCTCCAAATGAGTCAAATCTATGTCTTTTTAAGTCATCAGCAAATCTCCAAATCTGGTGGATTGTAGATAAAGACAGATTGTGATACAAGGCAGACGCGGATGTACAGGCAGTCGCTCGCCTTCGGGTTGAGAGGAAAGTCCGGACTCCAAATGGCAGCGCAGGGGGTAACGCCCCTCCACCGTGAGGTGAGGAACAGTGGAACAGAGAGAATGTCCAGGGCACTGATCTTAGAGTTGGAAATGGGAGACTCTTAGGGAGCCGCTGGAGTGAAAACAGCCAAACTCTGCGCGGAGCAAGACCAAATAGGAAAGTGATAGAGCGCGGCCAGCGCGAAGCTTTCGGGTAGGTTGCATAAGGGTAATAGCAATATTGCTCTCAGAGGAATGACTGCCAGGCGGATAAAAGACATCTTTTATCGGTCAGACAGAATCCGGCTTATCGTATATCCGCAGAGATGTCTCATTTGTGGGACGGGTTTAATCCCCCGTCCCTCTTTTTTATAATAACAAGATAATAACAAAAAAATCAGACGAGATTGTCTTTGCGTCTTGCAAAAACAACGAGTTCTGCGCCCTGTCGGCTCTCAATCGATTTTTTCCAGCGGGTCCAATAGAGAAAGTCGAAACTCTTATGCAAGCGTTGGCGAATCTCCCATTCGCTGCCTCCAAAAGGGGGAGCCTCTCTGCGATCCATGGTAAAGAAAATTCCTAGAATGTGGCCATCACTCACAAGAACTCGCCTCCAGACCTCGACAAGCTCATTGCGTCGAGAGGGGGAAATAGCACAATAACAAGTATGTTCGAAAACCAAATCAAATGACTTATGAAGCGCCTGAGGAAGCTGAAAAACATCAGCATTGAGGAAATTGAGATTTTTCACATGGCCGAACTTTTCCTTTGCTTGCTGAATGGCCTCGCCAGAAATATCCACCCCCGTCGTTATGTGGCCAAGTTTCGCCAGATAGGCAGCATCGGTTCCCGTTCCACAGCCTAGTACCAGAATTCGTTGTTTCGGAATCTTCAATTGGGAAATAGCCTGTTCAAGAGCCTGGGCGGGTCTGTCAAGATCCCAGGGGGTATCTTTGTTCTGGTACCTTTGATTCCAGAATTCGCCTCTGTTGACGGCGCGGTCATCGAGTAGCCAGGATGGAATGGGAACTGAATTTCCGTCAGCGACTATGGAGTGGTCGTCAAAGCTATCTAATTTCTGAAAAAAATCAGCCTGCGCGGACCGAGAAAGAACAAATGGCACTCCTTTGGGCGTCATACCGTGAAATCGATCCCACTCATCCAGCGAAAGTCTCTCGAGAATAAGTGGTGTGGAATATCCGTAGTGAAAATAAACAGTCCATGTGCCATCTGGATTTTTGCTGATTTGTTTTGCAATGAGAGGCTCATCGAAGGCCTCTATCCACAGCTTTTGGTCATTTACAGCGCTAAAGATTCTCCCCTTTTCATCCCTCTGTAGATTCAAAAAAAGAGTGTGACAGTAATCCTCGTTTTCAAGACGCTGCCCCTTAATGAGGAAGAAACCATCTTCATCGATGGCAATGAATTTTTCGTTCACTTTTTTGTGCCGTCCTTCTGGAGGTCAATAAGCATTGGATCTTTAAAATCAATCTTATTGTTGAGTATGTACAGTTCGTCCAAGTTCCAGTAATCAAAAGTTTCGTCAACCTTTGAGTCACGGTTGAGGATAGCGTAGCCTTCGATGACGACTCGAGCATTTCCTGATTCCTGATCTTCGTCATCGAAGGAATAAACAAAGGAAGCCTTGACCACGTTTTTCTTTAACTGCTCACTCCAAAATTTTTCAAATTTTAAATTACGCGAGGTGGGTAAATTCTCCGTGATGTAGTCCGAGATAATTTTCTTTAAATCAACCTGGATTCCGACATGCGCGGATTCAGAAATATTTGAGGGACGATGGCTAAAGGACCAAGTCCATTGTAACGCAATCAAGAATACGATCAAACTAAGGTATTTCATTTTCCAATCCTATTAGCCAGAGTATGCTCCGAGATCATTCTAACTTACCTTTTATGTAGGAACAACCATGAGTAAATTTGCAAATAAGAGGTTAAAGGAGCTAGATCCTCGAAATTGGATATATGAGGCAAGCAAGAGCCTCAAGGCGAGTCTTCAGGATAAAAAGCTTAAGATAAGCGAGGAACTCCATTCTTCCTTTTGGGGTGAAATCCGAGCCCGGCCCAATAAATTTGTTTATTTATTTGAATCTGTGAGTCCAAAGGCGACCCAACTGGCTTTAAACATCGCGTTAGGGTCCTCGAGATTTTTCAGACGTTCGCCCAGTTATAGTCTATGGGAATGGAATGGCGAGGTGCTAACGGCCGCGATTTCTGTTTCTCCTGGTTTTGGCTCAAGAATGGAAGCTTCCCATATCACCTATGGAGCAGAGAAGACTTTACGCCTGTTTTGGGAAAGGTATATGTTGTCCGGGGCTGATCGCTTGACTGTCACAGAAGTTCGATTGAACAGACTTGGGGAGTGGGGTCCGTCCTTAAAAATTCGCTACGGATTGACGGCACAGGACAGAGAAAGGATTCGGGTGGTCCAAGGACAAAGAGGACTGGGTGAATATGATCTTTCTCTTTCTGTGCTTAACGACCAGGATTTGTTGGTGGCCGAAGTGAGTTTTAAAATTGAATGGCAGACCCGCCTTTCTTTGGGTGAGTAGACGTTTTTTTGGGTTGAGCAGGGCAAGTCAATTTTTGCTGAGGTAAAAAAATGACCACATTAAAGTCTCGCATAGATCGAAGTTCCGCAGAGTTTCGTTCAAATTCTGAACACATGGCTCGCTTAATTGCGACTCATCGAAGCCGACTGTCCTTCATAGAGCAAGGAGGCGGCAAAGAGGCTCGGGAAAAGCATGAGAGCCGAGGAAAGCTGTTTGTGCGCGAAAGGATTCGACGACTTCTTGATCCCGGATCGCAATTTTTGGAATTCTCGTCCTTTGCGGCTTTTGAGATGTACAGCAGTTCAGCTCCTTGTGCTGGGATTGTGACTGGAGTTGGTTCCATTAACGGGCAAGAGTGCATGATTGTGGCCAATGACGCCACAGTAAAAGGGGGAACTTATTTCCCGATCACAGTCAAAAAACATCTTCGGGCACAGGAGATAGCTTTAGAAAATGGTCTTCCTTGTATCTACCTCGTTGACAGTGGAGGGGCATTTTTGCCTCTGCAGGCCGAGGTATTTCCTGATCGAGATCATTTTGGAAGAATTTTTTATAATCAAGCTCGCTTGTCAGCTGAAGGAATTCCGCAAATTTCAGTGGTCATGGGAAGTTGCACGGCAGGTGGGGCCTACGTTCCAGCCATGAGCGATGAAAACGTGATTGTAAAAGATCGCGGTACGATTTTTTTGGGAGGACCTCCTCTCGTCAAGGCTGCAACGGGCGAAGTCGTCTCTGCGGAAGATTTGGGCGGAGCAAGGGTGCATTGCGAAGTGAGTGGGGTGACAGATCATTTTGCAGAGGATGATGAGCACGCCCTCGAAATTACGCGAGAAATAGTATCCTATTTGAATCGACGAAAAATGGTTTCCGTTCAAACTCAAGCTGTGGAGGATCCACTTTTTGGAGCCGAGGAGATGTATGGAATTATTCCGCGTGATCATCGAGTGCCATACGACGTACGTGAAATATTAGCCCGTGTTGTTGACGGAAGTCGTTTCCATGAATTTAAGGAAAATTACGGCACAACACTCGTTACTGGGTTTGCTCATATTTGGGGGTATCCTGTTGGTGTCATTGCCAATAATGGAGTTTTGTTTAGTGAAAGTACCTTGAAGGCCACGCATTTTATTGAACTTTGCGACCAGCGGGCCATCCCATTGGTATTTATTCAGAATATCACGGGATTTATGGTGGGTCAGAAATATGAAAATGAAGGGATAGCAAAGCATGGGGCGAAGATGGTGATGGCCGTCAGCACAGCTCGCGTACCCAAGTACACAGTTGTCATTGGTGGATCTCATGGGGCCGGAAACTACGGGATGTGCGGGCGAGCCTATCAGCCTCGGCAGATGTGGATGTGGCCAAACTCTCGAATCTCGGTCATGGGTGGAGAACAGGCGGCGAATGTCTTGTTGCGAGTAAAATTGGATCAGATGGCCCAAGAGGGGAGAGATCTTAGCGAAGCTGAACAGGAGGAATTCAAGCGTCCTATTCTGGCAAAGTACGCCGCAGAAAGTTCAGCCTACTATGCCAGTGCTCGCATCTGAGATGATGGGATCATCGATCCGGCGGACACTCGTCGAGTGCTGGCTTTAGGCTTGAGCGCCAGTTTTAACCGACCTTGGCCAGAAAAGTCTCATGGCGTTTTTAGAATGTAAAACGAGTGCTAAAGCCGCAAGGCTAGAAGTGCAGGGCCAGAAGTGCAGAGCTAAAAAATCAAAAAGAAGAAACGCAGGTTTGGGTCATGGCAAAAATCGAGACTAATATACAAGATGAGATACTAAACATTATTCTCACGCGTCCAGATGTGCACAATGCCATGGACACTGAAATGATCGGAAAACTAACAGAGGCTTTTGCTTTGCCCTCATTAAACAAGTCCATACGAGCTGTGGCTCTGAGGGGAGAGGGAAAAAGTTTTTGTGCAGGAGCAGATCTTGAAAGTATGCGCTCCATGGCTAAATTTTCATTTGAGGAAAATCAACGGGACGCAGAAGCTCTCTTTTTGATGTTTGATGCGGGCATGAGGTGTCCAGTTCCGATCTTTGCTCATGTTCATGGCAGCGTGATGGGTGGCGCAATTGGTTTAGTGGCAATTTCTGATTTTGCAACTGCGGAGCTGTCGACAAAATTTTGTTTTAGTGAGGTGAAGATTGGTTTGGTTCCCGCTGTGATTAGTCCATTCGTATTTAAGAAAATAAGAATTGCGGCAGGTCGGGAATTTATGTTAACGGGACGGACCTTTTCAGCATTGGAGGCCTTGAATGCGGAACTTATTCAGTTTGTGGGGTCTGAAGCTGAGTGCAGTGGCAAGGTATTGGAGAATCTGAACTTTATAAAGCAAGCTGGTCCAGAAGCCGTACGGGAGACGAAGTCGCTCATTGCCAGAGTAAGAGATTGTCAAGATTGGTCGGAAATTAAAAAAATGACGACTCAGGTAATCGCTGAAAAAAGGGTTGGTCTTGAAGGTCAAGAGGGAATTCGTTCCTTTTTTGAAAGGCGATTGCCAAAATGGCAATCGAAAATAAAATGAGTTTAAAAATTGAAAAGATTGGGATTGCTAATAGAGGTGAGGTTGCGGTTCGCATTATACGTGCTTGTCAGGAATTGGGGATACAGACGGTTTTGCTTCATTCGGATGTGGACAGAGAAACGACAGCTTTTCGCCTGGCAGATGAGAGAGTTTGTATCGGCCCTGCACCTACAAATCAGAGCTATTTGAATATAGACACAAATATCCAAGGGGCTTTGAGTGCGGGAGTGGATGCAATACATCCGGGATTTGGTTTTCTTTCTGAGAATGCGGAGTTTGCAGATGCTTGTTTGAAGGCAAGAATATGTTTTATCGGCCCTGCTCCAGAAGTGATTCGATTATTTGGTGATAAAATATCAGCAAAAAAAATGGTAGAAAGAGCAGGCGGCCCCGTTATCCCCGGGTACCAGGGCGATGATCAATCTGAGTCTCGTTTGCTATCAGAAATGGAGAAAATTGGATTTCCAGTTATTGTTAAGGTAGCAGGGGGCGGGGGAGGTCGCGGCCTGAAAGTTGTCCGGCACCTCAGAGAAGCTAAGGAGGCCATTGCATCTTCACAACGTGAGGGTCTTAGCTCTTTTGGTTCAGATCGAATTTTTCTTGAAAAATATCTCGACAAGGCCAAGCACATTGAGGTTCAGATTTTTGGGGACTGCAGCGGAAAAGTGTATCACCTCTTTGATCGAGAGTGTTCGATTCAAAGGCGGCATCAAAAAATCATTGAAGAGGCAATGTCGCCTTCCTTGTCAGAAGAACTTCGCGAAAAGCTAGCTCGGACGTCAATTCAAATTGCTAAGGAAGCAAAATATGTGGGTGCCGGAACTATCGAATTTCTTCTCCAGGATGGAGAAATTTATTTCATGGAAATGAACACGCGCTTGCAGGTGGAGCATCCTGTCACTGAGCTGGTAATGGGCGTTGATTTGGTAAAGGCTCAAATATTTACAGCGATGGGACAGAGTCTGGTATGGCCAAAATTACCGATTCCACACGGTCACGCCATTGAATGTCGAATTTATGCTGAGGATCCTTATCAAGCAGGAATTCCGAGTACGGGTCGTTTGGGGTCATATCATTTTCCGTATGGTCCAGGACGGAGATTGGAAATCGGGTTTGATTCTGGGGATGAAATAACAAGCTTTTATGATCCAATGATTGCAAAAGTGATTGTCTGGGACGAAACGCGCGGACGAGCGATTCAAAAGATGATTCGCACTTTGAAAGACACAATTATTTTCGGAGTGAAGACGAATATACCCTATCTTATTCAGATTTTATCTCATTCCCAATTTATTGATGGGACCATGAAAACTGATTTTATTGATTGTTATTTCCCCCACGGAATTAAGCGAAAGGAAAAATCATCCTTTGAACAGAATATCGCAGCGGAGTTATATCGACAGATTCCAGTCGGCGTGAATTCCTCTACTTGCTTGGCGGCTCCGGGTTCAGGAAATGGGAGAGAACATAATGAAGGCAAGACGATCAGCCCTTGGACTCATCAGTGGGGGAGAAGATGATGAAACGCTATTCAGTGTCGATTGAAGGTCGGCAGGTGGAGGTTTGGTGCGAGCGCTTGGGCCAGCAACTATGGTATCACTATGAAGGAGAAACATATCAATATTCTCCTCCAGTGAAAACAAGAGGCGGTGGAAGAGGTGCAATTTCTCATTCCGATGTGGTGTCTCCGATGCCAGGCAAGATTATCAAGATCCTAGTGAAAGTTGGCGACAAAGTGATTTCTGGTCAGCCTGTCGTAATGATGGAAGCGATGAAAATGGAGTACACTTTGGAAGCTCGACAGGAGGGTCTCATTGATCAAATAAATTGTAAACTTGGTGATCAAGTGGCCCTCGGAATCACACTGATTTCAGTGGGAAAAGCCGGCGAGGGACAATAGAAAATGGCAAATTCAATTCGTATCATTGAGGTGGGTCCTCGTGATGGACTTCAGAATGAGGCTCATCGCTTGAGCTTAAAGGTTCGCAAGGAACTTGTCTTGAGATTAGGTCAGGCCGGCCTTAATCTAATTGAGGTTGGGGCATTCGTTTCTTCTAAGTGGGTGCCTCAGATGCAAGAAAGTGGGGAACTGATCGCAGAACTTTTCGAGTCACAGAGAAGTGGTGAATTAGGAAAGAAGGTTCGCATTTCGGCCCTCGTTCCGAATTTTCGCGGGATGGAGGATGCGGTGAAGACGGAGTTGCGTGACATCGCAATATTTGGGGCCTGCAGTGAGGGCTTTTCAAAAAAAAACATCAACTGCAGCATAGCAGAGAGCTTTGATCGTTTTCGACAGGTCATAAAAGAAGCCAAAACTCGAAAAATAAAAGTCAGAGGGTACCTCAGCACAGCTTTTGGTTGCCCTTACGATGGGTATGTCGATCCTGGATACGTTGTCAAACTGGCCACTGCCCTCTTAGAGCTTGGCGTTTATGAGGTTTCAATTGGAGATACGATTGGAGTGGCATCCCCCCGACAGGTGGAAATTCTATTAAAGAAAATTTTAAAGAAAATCCCGGCTCGTCGGCTGGCCATGCATTTTCACGATACACGAGGTACGGCGCTTGCCAATGTAGCGAAGAGCTATGAATTGGGGATCCGATCTTTTGATTCGAGCGTGGGAGGCTTGGGAGGTTGTCCATATGCCAAAGGAGCCTCTGGAAATTTGGCGACCGAAGATCTGGTCTATATGATGCATGCAATGGGAGTTAGAACAAACGTAGATCTAGAAAGTCTCATTGAAACAAAAAGGTGGATTGAACCAATAATTGGAAGAAGACTTCTTTCTCATGTTGGTCAAGCCGGTCTTCCCCTTGCAGGGACGATCAGGTGATTGTGTCTTTTTCAGTCGGAGAATGAGACTCTAGCTTCTTTAGTCCTTTCAATTAAGTGGGACTCTATTGCCCTTACGATCTGCCCAAAATGCCTTTGTCAGACTCTGCAGAGAATATCGACCCGCCTTATGCTCGCGACTTAAATATTCCTCAAATGGCAATTGAGCACCATTCAGGCTCCTCTGAAGATGATCGCGGTCTCGAAAAATTGGAGCACCTACTGAATCCAGTTTCGCCTGCCAATAGGTGAGATCACTTCTGGGTAATAAGTGAAAAAACATCCACTCCAGGTACATGGCTCCGAGCTCTTGCTGATATCGCAAAAAAATCTTCCTCATAAAGAGAAAAATCCCCTGGCTATACAACCACTGAGTAGAGTCCAATGAGTTAAACATCAAAAATTGGATTTGATGTTCAATTTCGTGGATTAAAGTATGTAACACAAAGGCGCTGTCCCGTAACGCTCCATGGGTGTTCACTGTCAATTTGCCTTTGCTGGCATGACCGTTGCCTCCCCAAACAGCAAATGGAAATTCATAAGTTATCGATGATGAATGCAAGGTTGCTAAGAACGGCGATTGGATTCCAGCCGGAAGAAGAGTCAGCCGAAATCGAACTAAATGATTAAAGATTTCGCGCGCCCGCATCTCCGGAGTAACGCTCATATCGAACTGGTACTGCGCTTCTGATTTATACTTCTCGAGCAGATTCGAGGTGAGCCACTTGTTCATTTTCTGCAAATTCCTGAAGGCCATTGGGTATCCGGACATGGGATCTCGTAGGGATAGGACATCTGAGCAGCTTTGTTTAACATTTTCAATGACAACGACACTCGCCATTGAAAAGGTTGAAATCAGAAAAAACGAAATCATCAAAGAGAGACGTTGCATGGTCCCGCCGCGGGCAATTTTACAGAGTCGCATAGAGTGAGCGTCTTACATTCTTCACCTAGAATAGCTCGCTTTCCTTGTTGGATAAATGACTCATCTGCAAACTCCAAATCACTACATGGTCACGGCCTGACCCCTTCAAGGATGAAGATTTTTTACGTAGTGAATCGAATGATTTAAAAAATCCGTAACCTAGTTATTTGTCGAGGTCAAGTATACTTACTAGATCTCCGGTGCGAGTTTTTCTACAGGACAATTTTTTTTGTCGACAAACACAAGATTGGGTTTGTGAGATGGGGCTTCAGGAGGACTCAGATTGAGATAACAGGCGATAATAACGAGATCGCCCTTATGAACGTGTCTCGCGGCAGCGCCATTGAGGCAAATTTCACCTGGCCCTCCGTAAATGACGTAGGTTGAAAAGCGAGCGCCATTGTTGCAGTTATAAATATCCACCTTTTCAAACTGGTGGAGACGCGCCAGTTTGCACAGTCGAGAGTCAATCGAGATTGAACCCTCATACGAAAGGTTTGCATCCGTCACGGTAGCCCGATGAATCTTAGATTTAAGCATGGTCAATGTCATATTGAGATCCTCACTCTCCCATTTTTTTGAAACATCATTTTTATTAAAATCGTGATCATGTGTTCATATCTATTGCAAACCGAAGTCCCACGAGCACAAGATCGGGAACAGTTAAATCGAAAACATCTTCATCTTCAAAGAGACTGGAGAGCCCACCAGTTCCGATGACTTGGGCCTTGCTTCCAGAAAAGGCTTCTCTTTGAAGCCCATCAACTATTTCTCGGACTGCGCCTAAGGTTCCGAAATAAAGACCCGACTGAATGCTCTCCACCGTTGAACGTCCGAGAACCTCACCGGGACGAAGGATCTCAACGGACGGCAATTTCGAGGTTCGACTCTCCATTGCCTCCATGGAAATTCTCAGACCAGCAAGGATGACTCCCCCGAAGTACTGGCGGCTTGAGGAAACAGCACAAAAAGTCGTGGCTGTTCCGAAGTCAATAATGATGAGATCTTGATTTGGATACAGATGATAAGCTGCGATGGCATTTGCAATACGATCGGCGCCGACCTCGCTCGGGTTTCGATAATTGATTTTGAGACCAGTCTTAACTCCAGCCTGAAGGACGAATGGAGAACGATTAAAATATTTCAAACAGCAATTCTTTAAGGAATGAAGAACTTCTGGAACAACTGTGCATATCGCGATCCTCTCAATGGAATTCGGATCAATACCGTTTTCTCGCAAAACACTCCTCAGGAAGAGGCCATATTCATCCGAAGAAGCACCACCTCTCGAATTTCGACGAAATTGGAAAAGCAATTTTTGGTCCTTAAAGACACCGCCAAACATTTGGCTATTGCCAACGTCTAAACACATGATCATATGCCATATACCTCAGTTTGTGATAGGAGCTGTGAAATAGCCAGTTCCAGCTCTGCCTTTGAGTTTCCTCTCTTGCAGATTTTTTCGCCTTCATAAATCGAAAATATGTGTGATTGCTCAGAGATATCTGAAAGGTCGTTCAACACAACAAAATCGGGAGAGGCTTCTTGCTGAAGCTTCTTTAGGGAATTTAACCGATCTTCGATGTTAGGAGTAGAAGTGAGTTTAAAGCCAATTATCAATATATTTTTGTTGGCTGACCAATGTCGAATCTCTCGAATAAGCTTTGGATTCTGCTTGAGATTAATGGAGATATTAACATCTGAGGAAATTTTTTCGTTTTGATGGCAAGAACGACCTGTCTGATCCACAATCGTGTCGACAGCAAAGTCACTGACGGCAGCCGAGTGAATAATGGCATCGAAGGAATCGTGACTTAAATAATCAATGAGGAGTCTTCTGAGATCCGCACAGCTCTCAAAATCATGTGAAAGGAGATCGCCATTTGACTTTGCACTTGCTCCCGTCCTGGATCTCAAAAGAACAATCCTGTGTCCCGCATTCGCAAGAGACTCTGCAATCTGGCAACCAGTCTGTCCTGTACTGCGATTGCCAATGAATCTAACGCTGTCAATGGGTTCAGAGGTACCCCCAGCAGTAACAAGAATCTTCAATTTTCTGGATCCCAAATTGGAGATGTTGTTGACTGTGATACGAGAAATTTCCTCAACTATCAATTCCGGGTTCATTAGCTTTCCAGACCCAAATTCTCCGCAAGCAAGGATTCCTTTCTCAGTTGGAAAAATTCTCACGCCCATTGCCATTAATTTTGATATAGATTCCCTGGTGACAGGGTGTTCAAGCATACGCGAATTCATAGCCGGAAAAACGAGATAGGGCTTGCGAAAATCTTGGGCTAAAAAAATTGAACCAATTAAATCATCTCCCAATCCGTGGGCCAACCGATTGATAGAATTAGCCGTCGCAGGACAAAGCACAAAAGCATCTGCCCACCGGGCTAGACTGATATGATTCATCATTTGGCCACGATCGAAAGTATCGTGTACAACAGGTCTGCCCGTTAAGCCCTCAAGGCTTGCCGGCCCAACAAATTTGAGGGCTGAGGCTGTTGTCACAACTCGAACTTGATATTTTTTCTGAACAAGAGCGGAAATGACCGAACAAGCCTTAAAGGCCGCCACGGACCCAGTGATTTGAAACAAAATATTCTGTTGGCTCCTATTTGAGTTCAACATTGTCTATTAACCTAACTTTGCCGAGATGAACGGCACCTAATCGACGTCCCCACCTCTCTTCGACGTAATCGACACCGAATCCTACCTGTAAGAGTGCGTCCGTCGCCTGCTCCGGATTGGCTGCTGATCTTAAAATCTGACTGAATTGGGAAGCAATTTTGAGTTGAGTTGCACTTAATCGCTGGTTTCTGGAGCTCATAGCCAATCCGCTCTCTTCTCTGAGAGTGGGACATCCGATCACCTCTACGTTCATAAAAAATGCCTTGACCATGTCCTTTATCAATTGAAGTTGTTGATAGTCCTTTTCTCCAAAATAGGCCCGATCGGCATCAGCGAGATGAAGGAGTTTCATGACGACGGTCAACACGCCATTGAAATGACCAGGACGATGAGCTCCGCAGAGCAGCTGACTTTCCTCATTTTCTATAACTTGGTAGCGAAAATTGTCTGGGTATAGCTCCCCATAGTCGGGGAGTATCAAGTAATGAACTCCCGCGTTTCTTAGAGTTTCAATATCTGATTCCAATTGTATTGGATATTTTGCGAAATCGTCAGGATTATCAAATTGAGTTGGATTGACAAAAATACTGACAAGTGTTCGATCATTTTTCTTCAATGATCTCTCGATGAGAGAAATATGCCCTCGATGAAGCGCTCCCATTGTTGGAACCATACCCAATGAGAGTCCCTCAATGCGATCGCCATTTCTTTGATCGCGCCAGTGTTGAACCTTAAAGTAAATATCCATTATTCGTAGCTTTCGCTGAGATCTGGAAAACTTCGTTCTTTAACCATTTGGTCGTATTGGTTGACCGCAGAAATAATGAGATCACTTCCGTTGAGAAATTGACGAAGAAATTTTGGCTTAAAACCTTGGTTGAGGCCTAGCATGTCCTGTAGGACAAGAACCTGTCCGTCGGTATTTGGTCCCGCCCCAATTCCGATTGTGGGGATAAGAAGATTTTTTGTGATAGTTTCGCTCAATGTGCTCGGAACACATTCCAAAACCAAGGAAAAGCAGCCGTGTTCCTGTAATTCTGTAGCTTGTCGTTCGAGGAGACGGGCAGAGTCAATATCTTTGCCTTGAACTCTAAATCCCCCCAGTTGATGGATTGACTGGGGGTCAGTCCGAGGTGCCCCATTACGGGAACTCCCGATTCAACCAGATGCTTAATGAGTTTCAGATTTCCGCTTGCACCCTCGAGTTTCACGGCTTGAACGCCGGACTTCATCAAGCACTCAACAGCTTTCATATTGCTGGTAAGAGATTTTCTGAACGAGAGAAAGGCAAATCACCTACAATAAATTTATCAGGAGCTCCCTTGGAAACGGCAGCGCAATGCAAGGCCATCATTTCAAGAGAAGCTGGAAGAGTCGTATTGTGTCCATGCATGACCATGGCGGCGCTATCTCCAACCAAAATGCAATCGACATTTGACTGGTTCAAAAGCTTTGCTGACCAAAAATCATAGCAAGTGATCATAGAAATTTTTCTTCCTGATCGCTTCATTTTCATAAAATTGGGTAGGGACATTTCGTTCTCCTTTTTTGATAAATCTTCCAGAAAAGAGAATAGATATCTCCTAAGTCATGCCCGTTGAGGGCTTGTATATTTTTCTCAACAGTCAAGGTGTCAGAGCGAGCGAGTGGACCAGTGAGAGCCTCGTCGGGAGAATGAGAGAGATTTAAAAAAATTTGATTTAAATAGGGTTGAAGATGGGACCAAGATATTCCCAATCTGGAAAAATCCTCTTTAGCCATTTGCCAAAGCAGAGTGCTGAAGTTCCCGCTGGCTACGCAGAGAGCGTGATAGAGAGGCTTTTGATCCTGCTTTAAGCGAATCTGTGGATTGGTCAATCCTGGCCAGATTTCAGTGAGGTTTGGTGTTTTTGAATCTAAAACAACAGGGATTTTCAAGTATGTTGTATGTGGATACAAATTCCATCCAAAGGACATCAGCGGATGCGCTCCATGTACTCCATTTAAATTGAGACTTCCTGAACAGTGAAAAAGAATTCCGCGCGAATCCGCACAAAGCTCACTCATTTCAGAAATAGACCCATCTTTGGTAAGAATCCAAATGTGTGAAGCCGCCTTCGCAAGCTTACGGAGGCGTTGCTGTGGTGTTCCGTCGCTGGGTTCTAAGGTATTAAAATCTGGATCATTGTTACGTGACCAGAAACTCAAAGGAATATCGAGGTGTTTAAAGAAATAGGCCAAATGGCGCGCGAGTCGACCGGAGCCAATCAATAAAAAATTTGCGTCAGATGAAAAAAAATCTTTTCGGTCCTGAGGTACTCGTCCCATGGATCAAGTCCCGTCCCCTTCTGATCAAGCTAAAATTAACATAAGCCAATCTGCTAACGCACTGTCTCTCAGTCGACCCTTCATTTACCTGAAGTGGTCGCTTCGCGAACTTGGCCACGATAGCAGAAAAGCGCCGAATCACCAACGAGAAAATTCCAGGCATTGGCAAACAGAATAAAATATGGGGCGAGCGACTTTTTTAAGTCGCAACCTCATGGGGCATCAAGCGTTTGGAAGATCTAAAATATGTTCTGGGGCATACATCCAAGAGATCCTGAATCTTCGCCATGTAAATACAGGCATATCTTTCCATCTGATAGGCGAAAAAACTCTCCTCAATGCCAACCCTCATGACGTCTCCCCACCAAGGATTATACACTTCCTGCTGGCGTTTGATGAGAGGTGAAATCCTTTTATCGAGCTCTGAGATCTCCATGAGTAGCTGAGAGATTTTTGCTTCGTGAATATTTTTGCCCGTTTCAATTTTTTCAGAGATGAGCTGGTCGACTTCAGTTTCCAATGGAATCTTTATATTCATCAAGCTATTGATTTGTTCGACAAACTGGTCGGCCTTTCGCAAACACTCAATTTCTTCATCCAGTTCTTCGACAACCAAAGCTGTTCTCCATGCGCAGTCCTTTTTTAACCGTACGATATCTCCATAAATGTGATCTCCAATGTAGAGTATTTCGTCTGCAGTCAAATTTAAATCATTTGTAAAAATGGAGGCGCAACCACCCTGATAAATACCTGACGAGACTTTTTCTTGAAGGTTAGTCATCGTTCCATCTTTGGGATTAATTTTTAAAAACTTAAGATTGTCATAAAAAAATCGCGGTTTGTCAGCAGAAGTTATCACGAGTTCGAAAAAATTTTCCCAAGTATTATTTGTGAGAAAGGGATTGATAGCATAATCGAGCAAAAGTTTCGTATAGTGAAAATCACTATTAGTAACAATAAAAATTTTCTTTCCATGACGAATGAATCTCTCTAAACCGTGGACAACTCGTGCATCCTTGTAAATATAGTCATCGAGATTAGAGGCAACGACACCTTTTAGACTTCCATCACGGTGAGCCTTATCGAGGCAAGAGGTGAGATCGGCTGCGATTGTGGAATAGTCCGGCAGTGTTTTTGTCTCTGAGCTGTCTTTCAAATCCACGAGTTGGGCGAACAACCCACAGATAGCAATCGAAAAGGTAGTATTAACAATGTCAAAACCCGGTTCGCCCAGGTCAATATAGGAACTCTTATAGACTTTGCGCTGCTGGGAGTAGCTAATTGGAGTCAATCCATGATAGCTCACGCGAATCGAAGCATGGCGACTCAGTTTGAGGATGTTTCCTCGATGAATATCGATGACGAGGCCCCGTCTGGAACGATCAAAGTCGAATTTGAGGGACTGAATGACATTTGGGTATCCGTGGTCCTTGATGAGCTTTTCGATCATCATATTATGGGCTAATTCCTCAAACTTTCGGCTGTTGTAGCGGATGAGAGTGTGATCCATGTCAAAGCCAATATAGGTAATTTTTTTCAAGCTCAGCGTGCGGTTAACGAATACCTTGCTTACACTTTTTTGATTCAAGGTTATTTTCCTCCTTCCGTTTCAAATCCGAGTTGATTCCATAAAAGCATTCCGCCCTTCATGTTGTAAACAGAAGAAAAACCATTTTCTAGCGCGAAGGCAGTTGCTTGTGCGCTACGGCCCCCGCTACGACAAATAAATACAACAGTGGCATCTCGCGGCACTTCCCCGATCTTTTCTGGAAGGAGATTAAGAGTGATTAATTTGGCTCCATGAATGTGACCGAGTTCACCGGTAAATTCGCTAAGTTCTCTGACATCAATAAGCTTGACATGAGATCTCTTTTCAAAAAGTTCTTCCGGAGAGATGTCAACGACTCCGCGACAGTTTGGATTTGGCATTTTTGAGCTAAAATCAACGTGTGCATTTGTCATACTAAAATCCTCGTCAATCTGCCTTAGGGTTGGGTTTCGCGGGAAAAAGGAGGCAGAACCTTTACTATCTATAGCTTTCATGATCTTTTAGATCAATTGAAGATCCAAGTCATAGTGAAAATTTTCGCAACGAGAGGAATTTTGATGGTCTTAGCATGGGGATTTTCTGAGTGATGGGAGAGGTTCCTTTATCCGAAGAAGCAGCGATGAATATGGCTATTCTTGAAGCAAGAAAGGGAATAGGATTTGTTGCTCCCAACCCCCCCGTTGGCTGTGTCATTTTGGATAAAAATGGATTTTTGATAGGAAAGGGTTTTCACACCAAATACGGAGCGCCTCACGCCGAAGTAGAGGCCATCAGATCAGTTAGGGATTCTGAGCGACTGAAAGATGCTTCCGTTTTCGTTACTTTAGAGCCCTGTGGGCATTTTGGCAAAACTCCTCCGTGCGCTGATCAGTTGGCAGAGCTACCTCTAAGAAAAGTTGTATTTGGAATGAAAGACCCAAACCCAATGGTGGCGGGACGGGGCATAGCAAAAATTCGTCAGTTTGGTATTCATGTAGAAGAATGGACAGGGCCTCATAGTCTTGAGCTAGCGGAGCTTTTGGAAGTTTTTTTGGTGAATATTCTTGAAAGAAGAGCCTTTGTCGGGATGAAGGCGGCTATTACATTGGACGGATTTGTTGCGGATCATAGCGGAAAGGTCAAGTGGATTACCAATGTGAAGTCCAGAGAGGCCGTTCACTATTTGAGAGGATGTTATCAGGCCGTATTGGTTGGAAATGGGACTATTAAGTCAGACAATCCGCAGTTAAATGTACGAAGTGAGTGGTTTGGGGAGAAACCCAATAAGGTGGTTGTACTTGATCCAGACATGCGACTTGGTAGCAATTTGGGAATTTACAGATTTTCTCATTCACATTCTCCTAGCGACATTATTCAGGTGGTATCGAAATCTAGTTCCTCGCCACCAAGTGATGGACACACTGAAATGCTTGTCAATTTGGAAGACTCTAAGATTGATTTGAATGATCTTTCTCGGCGTCTTTTTGAAAAGGGCATTTGCTCGATTTTTGTCGAAGGTGGAGCGAGCACATTTTCAAACTATCTGGTTCAGCATGCTGTTGACCGACTGTATTTATTTTTGGCTCCAAAAATCTTGGGTTATCCGTCGGGCTTATCTTGGACCTGCGGATTGGCTGGTCAAGAGCTGGATCAATGTCCCGAGTTGGAATCGCCTCGAACTACCGCATACGATGGGGACCTCATGATTTCGGGTCGTCTCAAATTTCGTTAGCCGATTTGAACGAACGCACCATATTGAGATCCGACACCTCATATGTTCCGTTTCCTTAAATGTTGCCGAAATTTACCGATAAGTACCAGTGAGGAAAGCTCAAATGGAATGTGATTCTATGAATCAATTTCAGCGGTTGAGTGGGTACACGTGTCGGAGAATACTGTGGACGTTGCCAAAAAAAATGAAAATTCTGTGGTGGATATTATTCCCATAGACCTTCGCCATAGAATCCAGGTTGTAGATTTGCCGCAAGGCTCTCCTTCTCAGAGATTGGGGGGTGGAAATTTTATTGGTGTTTGCTCTAATGAAAGTCCGGAAAGGGTGATTGATTTTGCCATAACTCAGAAAGCAAATCATATTTGCCAGGCAAGTGGGACCTATTTTCCTACAGAGATTTTAGCTGCCTCCTATTTGACGGCGTATCCGCAGAGAGCAATGCAGTATCCATTGTCAGCAATGCTGCGTCCCGGTGTTTTTAGTGATCAAGTGGAGTCCTCTTTGAGGGGGTTTTCTGCACGATTTTCAGGATCTGATGATAAAAAATCAGTTTTGGATGCCTTTAGAATATGGGCGGAAAAGGAATTAAAAAACCAGACTTTAGTCACGGAATCTTTGAGTGCGGCGGATGAGATGGTTATGAACGCGATATATAATGCTCCCTTTGTTAATTCGTTAGGAAAACTTGAGGCGCCTGCTTTGGACTCTGAAAAAGTAAGAAGAGGAGCGGGCAAGTTGGGGCTTCTATTTGCGGGTGTGCACGAGAAACAGTTGGTCATTGGCTGTATTGACGAATATGGCAGCTTGCACATTGATAGCTTATTGAAGAGGATACAGACCTGCTTTACAGGTGGTATTGCTGAAAATGTGAATTGGTCAGGCGTAGGCGGAGCAGGCATTGGTTCATTTATGTTATTTAAGCTTTCAATTTCCTACCACATTGCTGTTCAAAAGGGTCGTCAGACCTTGGTGTTCTGCAAAATTCCCGTGGGTATGAGTGCGAGAAAGCGCGAGGAAGAACCGAAGAATTTGCATTTTCATGAATTTTGAATATTAAAAGGAGGAGGAAGAAAATGAGCGAGTTTAGGATCGAGAAAAAGAAAGATAAGGAAAGTCTGTTGATGGTCATTTCTGGATCTATCAATGAGGACGCCAATTTCGGAAATATTGAGATTCCGCCGGGCACTCAAGTTGTCTTGGACTTAGATAAGGTGGCATCCATTAATTCCTGTGGAATTCGCGAATGGATAAAGTGGATTAGAACTGCCCCTCAGGGTAGTAAAATCATCTATCGGCACTGTCCCAAAGTCATCGTTGATCAGATCAATATGGTGGCTGGATTTCTTCCCAAAGATGGGGCGGTTGATAGCTTTTATGTGCCCTATTATTGCGAAAGTTCAGGCACTGAAAAAATGGTCATTTTCAGAAAGGGAATGGAGTTCAAAGACGATGGCGAGATCATGCCACCACCTGGAATCAAATGTGATCAGTCAGGAGAAGCCATGGAAATGGATGTTATCGAAAATAAGTACTTTAAATTCCTGAAAAAGAGCTGATGAATTACAGTTTGTATGATCCATTGCTGGATCCCGTATTTGTCGTCGATGAAAATCGGCGAGTGACCTATGCGAACGAAGCGGCAACATCATTTTTGGAAACGTCCCTTAAGAGACTTTCCAAAGCTGCTTCACTTCATGATTTTGTCGCGTTTGACGATCTTTCATTATTTGTCATGCCCGGGGGGACTTGGGGGATGGTTGAGGAAACGGCCTACCGTGAAGTGCAATATAAATTGAGGAACGGAAAAAATGGAAAGGTACAAATCGCAATATTTCCCCTTGCTAAGCAGGCAGAGTGTTCCAATTGGTTGGTTATTTTGCGGGATGTGACACTTGAGGAAATTTTGGTCGGAAAATACAGGTCAGAAATTGGAGAAAAGGAAGAATACATTCAGCGGCTTCAGGCAGCTCAATCGAAGTTAGAGGATTACTCGAGGAATCTTGAAAAAATGGTGAGCGAGCGCACTCTTGAGTTATCTGAAGTGAGTCGTTTGTTGAGAGCCATTATGGAAAGTTTGGGGCAAGGTTTTTTGGTATTTGGCGCAGATAGAAAAGTCTCGGAGATCTTTACAAAGGCCTGTTTGGAAATTCTAGAATCGGCACCAGGAGGAAAAGTTATAGATGATGTTCTGAGACTTGAGGGAGCGGATCGAGTGCAATTTGACATGTGGTGCGAGGCGGTCTTTGCTCAGTCTTTGCCATTCGAAAGTCTTGTCGATTTGGCCCCGAATCGCTATCGGCATACAAAGGGAAACGAGATTTGTCTTGATTATTACCCGATTGGAGAAGAGGGGAGAGCTCCCTCACAGCTTGTTTTGGTTGCCACAGATAAAACCCTGGAGAGGGAAGCTCAAAGGGAATTAGAAAAGGAAAAGAAGCACGCACAATTGATTTTGAAAATCTTCAGAAATCGTAATCAGTTTCTAAGATTTTTAAAAGCTACCCAAGTAGGGATTGATTTTCTGAGAGAACAAGTTTCTGAAGGAGCTGCTCGTGATTTCGATTCAGACGAGGCTTTTAGGCGATTGCACACAATTGAAGGAGAGTCGAGCGTATTTTCAGCCGCCGAGATTCGAGACGCCTGCAGGGAATGTCAAGATTGTCTTGAGCCGCTAAGAATACTTGAAGCGGGCGAGGATCCTTCTCATCTGCTAAAGCCCTACCGCCTTTCACTGAAGAGATTTGAACAGAGATATAAGGCGTTTATTGTTGAATTTACGGACATATTGAAGCTCTTACCGCCCGATTCTGACTCTAGGGTGGAGTTGGAGGCATCTGAATTTCTTGCGATTCTCAGACGTCTTCAGGAGCTTGGAATGCCCCAACCAGAGCTATCTCAAATCCAGGACAAATACTTGAATCAATCGATGAGGTCGCTTTTGAGCTACTATAATGATGTCATTCAGGTGATCGCAGCAAAGCAGGGAAAAACTGTGGCAGCTATTGAATTTATTGGAGAAGACGTTCGCATTTCTCTCGATCGTTATGGTTGTCTTTTAGAGTCACTCGTTCATGTTTTTAGAAATGCGGTAGATCATGGTTTGGAGGATTCTGTTTCGCGGCTGAAAAAGGGCAAAACGGAGGCAGGAAAAATCACCGTTTCGACGAGAAAAATCATCTTAGAGAGTAGGGAGTCGATTGAATTGATAATTTCCGATGATGGGGCTGGAATTTCTCCGGAAGTCGTTCGAGGAATTGTAAGAGATAGGCTCACTGGTGTGGATCAGAGATTGATCGATGATGATCGTGAGGTTATCCAATTTATATTTCATCCCGGACTCTCAACTCGATCTATCCCTGGCGAATTTTCGGGAAGGGGAGTAGGGATGGATGCGGTCAAAAGTGAAGTTCAGCGCTTGGGAGGAAAAGTGAGGGTGGAGTCGGAAGTTGATTTGGGTACAAAGGTTATAATTGTAGTTCCAAATAACAAGGCATTTGAATTTAGGCCGGCCAAATCCGCCTAAAGTTGAGTCTATTTTTTGATTGGTGAGGATATGTTTACAAAGGACACACACATTTTGGTGGTCGATGACTCTGTCAACATTCGTCGAGTAATCGTCGATGGATTAGCTAGTCTAGGTTTCAGGAAAATTGTTGCGGCGTCAGATGTGAATGAGGGCCTCGGGAAACTCAATTTTTACGTGAATAGTCCAACGCCCATTCAACTCGTGCTGTCTGATTTGAACATGCCTGGTCTCAGCGGGCTTGATTTTCTTCGCACGGTTCGAAGTGACGAGAAATTCAAATCCTTGCCATTTCTACTTGTGACGACAGAAAATGAAAAAGGCTCGGTTATTACTGCCGCGATTGGCGGTGTCAGTGGCTATGTGATTAAACCGTTTAATTTGGAGACACTGGCCAGGCGTCTTGAAGACGCATGGAGAAAGCATGGCGGAGAATAACAGAGCTCCGAGAAATTGGATAGCATCTAAAAAGTTCCAATAAATCGATGGGCTATCATTTTTTTCTTATTTATTTCCGACAAGTTAGTGCATGAATAAGAATGAAATCAACATTTTGATTGTCGACGATGACGAAAGCTCAAGGCAAGCGTTGAGCGAAGTTGTGGCAAGGGCTGGATTTAAAACAACCGTTGTAGCTAAGGCCGAAAATGCATTGAATTCGGTAAGGATCAAGCCTGTGCACGGTGCAATCATTGATTGTATGTTGCCGAGAATGAATGGCGTGCAATTGGCTCAAGAGTTACGTAAAAGTCGATTCGGCGATGGCCCAATTATCTTTGTGAGCGGAGTTTTCAAAGATAGGGCCTTTGCTCAAGATGCAATAGGTAAAACTCATGCTAAGGAGTATTTTACCAAACCAATTTCGAATGCTGCTCTGGTAGATGTTCTTGAAAAGGAGCTGGAGCGGCTGATTGACATTCCAAAGGTGCCGCTCCACGCGTTATTATCGAAGCCCTACGCTTCGGATAGAGAACGCGTGAAAGCCTTGGAGAGTATCGATGAAATCAGTGGCCTGGATCTGCCCTTGATTATATCTATACTTCTAGATGCGGAGTCATCAGGATTTTTGAATCTTGCGACGGAAAATGGTGATATTTCGGGAATTAATTTTAACAACGGATTCATTGACAAAGTGGACACCGCCGATAGCGGATCAATGTTGGGAAAGCTATTGGTCGATGCAGGTTTTTTAACAACCATTGATTTTGATGAGCTTCCTGAAAAACAACGTCGGGGAGACGTGGTTAAAAATCTTATAGCCGAAAATCTTATCAGTCCTCATGCGTCCGGACTTATAAAGAAGGATCAAATTATTTACGACCTAGAAAAACTGGTAAAGGAATCGAAGCTTCAAATTAATTTTGTGCCCGAGAGAGTAAAATCCTTAGGCGAGGGAGTTTCCTCTTCGATGCTGGATTCCTTCTATTACAAGGTAATAAACAAGTATTATTCTTTGAAGTGGTTAGAGGATTTCTATTCTCCATGGCTTGACCACCCGATGAGATTGGGTCCTGACTTTTCGACTTCCCATGAAATTTACGACAAGATCGTGAGCGAAGTGAGTCCGGATTTCTTAGAGGAGCTTCCAAAGGAAAAGACAATCGAGGAAATTCTTGAGGTACATGATTGGGACAAGACAAAATTCTACAGGGTCATACATTTTATTGCACTTCGACGATTGATCGTCTTTGATGATGTCAAGCGGGCAAAGGGGGGAGATGATCAGCTTCAGCGATTGAAAACAATACTTCGTGATATCGAGGGAAAAGATCCGTTCGAAATTTTTAAGTATTTCGGGGCGGGTGGAAAAGTTGAAATAAAGGACGCGGAAAAAATTTACAAGGAATTTGCCAGAGCCAATCACCCGGATAAGATTTCTTCGGCGGCCCCTGCGGAGCTGAAGTTAATTGTGAACAGAGTTTATGCCCTTGTATCCGATGCCTATGATGTTGCGGGTAATGAGGCAAAGAGAGATCGTTTTATTCGATCCAAGAAACAGAAGGAAGCTGAGAAACAAATGATATCTGAGAAGCTGACGGAAGAAGGATTGGCACTATTGCGTCGTGGAAAGGTGAAAGAATCTCTTGAAAAGCTAAACGAAAGCATTAAGTCTTATCCGAGTGACAACCTGTACATGTACTGGAGCTGGGCGACAATCAAGGCTTACGGAGACAGACTGCCCGAGGATGTTCTCAAGGAAGTTCAAAAAAAAATGGATCGAATTAAGGCGGAAGATCGTAGGAATCCGATCTATCTATTTGTATCCGGACTTGTTAAAAAGGTATCAGGCGATTTAGAAGGAGCCCTCGCTCAGTTTGATAAGGCACTCGCAATTGATCCGGGGATGATTGATGTGAGGCGGGAGATTTCAAGCCTTCGAATGCCTAAGGATACTAATACCGATACGTTCACGGGAGAGCTCACTTCGATCGTCGGTCGTCTTTTCAAAAAGCAGACAAAGAAATAAAACAATTGGCTCAATTTGGAGTTGAATCACCGGCCGATCCATTTTGGGCCACTGTGGCATTGCGGAGCTTTCTGATATTTTGCTGGAGAACAGCCTCGAGCACGTGGAGTTCTGTTTCGCTGGGTTGATTTTGAAGTAAGAGGCGTCGAATGGTTGTGTAGGCACTGGCCCGACGTTTTTCTAGAGAAAATCCGATTGCTTCCAACCAAGTTCGGATTGACTGATCGGGAAAATAGAGGCCACTGTTTTTGAGCTTACCGTTTATGCTCTCTTGAGGTTTCATTTTTGGCTGGTCAATCATATCTGGGGTCATTTCGTTGATCGAAAGGTCTTGTGCCCAGTGTCTTACGAGGTAGCAAGCCAATAAAACTGCGTGCGACAGATTCATGCTTGGAAATTCACCGAAGATGGGAAGGCTTGCTGAAAAATTTAATAGGGCCAAATCATCGGCAGAGAGTCCATTGTCCTCTGGGCCAAAAATCAGATAGATTTGAAGAGGCGATGAATCAGAAAGATTCAGATTTAGTTTGGGGAGCACTTCGTTCAGTGAGATGTCAGTGCGGAGTTTTCCGGTCCTGCGTGTCAGTCCAATCCTGATGCCAGAACTTTCATTTTGGTAAAATTCATCCCAATGGGAGTAGATTGATCGTGATGCCAAGTATTTTTGAGCACCAGCGGCCCCCTCTCGAGCCTTTGAATTGATCTCACACTGTGGATCAACCAAAATGAGGCGATGGGCCCCCATGTTTCCCATAACTCTGGCCACTGAGCCGATATTGCTTGGATAAATGGTTCTGACAAGCACAAGATTAATAGCTATTTGGCCTTTATTAAAACATTCAGTTTTCATGCAGGGTCAGGTTTTCCGGGAGAATTTGAAAAATCCATTTGTCCTATTATCAGCACCACTCTTTGTCCTTGGCAGAACCATCATTGTTATAGATAAGGGTCAGGTCTTTGTAAGTACTTGGTCACATAATCAAAAATACCATCTTCGAGTGACCACTCTGGTGAGGGCAGAGAGGCCGAGAGTAACTTGTCTAACTTGGCTTCAGTAAAATATTGATACTGGGCACGGATATCTTCAGGGACAGGGATCCAATTGATTTTCATGGGCCTATCAAGTGCGTGAAATACAGAGGAAGCAAGGTCTAGCCAAGTTCGGGCCTTTCCAAAACCCATGTTATATATTCCCGACCCCACTTTACCTTTCCTGTTCATTATTTCAACCATCCACTTTGTGATGTCTTTTATGTAAATGAAATCTCGCAATTGTCCGCCATCCGGGTAGAGAGGATTGTGGGACTTGAATAAATTTAACTCGCCGTTTTCGCGAATTTGGAGAAAGGCCTTATAAGCAACACTTGCCATATTTCCCTTATGATACTCATTTGGGCCGAAGACATTAAAGAAACGTAAACCGTACCATTGAGGGGGACGTTGATCTTTCTTCAAAGCGAGCAAATCAAAATTGAGTTTTGACCAACCATAGGGGTTCAAGGGACTAAAGAGAGTGGGGGGACTCTCATCATCGAATCCGTGATCTCCATTTCCATAAACAGCACCACTGCTCGCGTAGATAAAGGGAACTTCATTTTTTGCGCAGTATTCAAAAAGGTCCTCTGTAAAGAGAGTGTTATTTTTTTTCAGATAAATCACGTCTTTTTCGGTGGTCGAGGAGCACGCCCCCATGTGGAAAATATATTCAGGAGGATTCTTAAGGGCTTTGAGATATTCGAGCAAATCATTGGCCAAGACAAATTTTTTGAAGGAAAGCTTTGAAAAAACCTGGGAACGTTCGCTTGGCGGGATGTGATCAGAGATGAGGATATCCTCGTGACCCCCTTGATTTAATTCCCAAAGTAGAGCACTACCTATAAAGCCTGTGGCCCCCGTAATCACGATCATCAAAAGCTCCTCATGGTCTAACCACATATCACTATCATCTGGAGCTGTTCAATTGTATGGACGCTAAAATAATGCTGCGCAATATTTACCGAAATAACTCGCCTAAATATCTTCTTTATGACCTTCAATAAGGGTGAAAACAGCGGACAAGAGCTTTTTTTCTCGCCTATTGAACATTGGCTTCTGGAGGTGGTTTGGTTCCGTTGGAGAGCGGATATCGTGCGGATTCAAGCTTTGACTGGAAATGAATTCGTCGATGACCTTCTGTGCTTCGGCAAAGGAGAGTCCCCTTTTTCGGGCGTCCATCAGCTCGCCGACAATATGTATCAGTGCATTTCCCGTTATTCGGTCTTTGCGATTAATAAGACTCGCTCGCTGAAAAATCTCGAGCATTACGGATTCGGAGCTTCGCTTCGAAGCCCGTATCGTAATCTCGATGATCTGGCGGTATTGTTCTTGAAACTGAGTCAACCGCCTCTTGGTGGAATGGGTCAATATTGAGTCTTTGCTGGATGCATGCTCTGAGAGCATGCATCCAAAGAGCTCATCAATAGGATATTTCGCATTCGTCAAATCCTCTGACCAGTCATTAAAAAACAGTGCGAGTTGATAGATAACAATCCTCAAATTATAGACGGCAGGTCTATTGATTCCATCGGCAACCTTCCTTGCCTCTCGCCGGGTCTTTTTTCGTTCCAGGGACGAAAAATTAAGGTAGAGCTCCTTTATTTTTGATAAATGCTTTGCCATGAGAGTCTGAGCGTCCTTCGAGGAAAAGCCTAGCTGCTTTAGAAATTCGAAATGTAATTGCCCTTCAACGAGTTGGTCAAAATCATGGAGAGACGAGCTCTGGGCATATGAAGCATACGATTGTCTGAGGCCGGTCTCCAAGTAGTCAACAATTTGAACAAATGCTTGCATCATTTTTCGGGCTTTGGGTATTTGCTGATTCAGACTAGTTGAATATCTGTCAGCATCGTCATATCGATACTGATCATGACGAATTCCGAATTGTCGTACGCTGCCATAATCGATAATTCCCGCGGATGCTAAGACGTTATCTCCGTCCCAGTCAAGCCATGCGAATATGTACTGTCGATCTAGTTGAGCGACAAATCTGGCAAAATTTGAAATGATCTTTTTTAGCATCAGTTGGTACTTACGGGGGTGATGAATGCCAAAATTCCATTCCCCATTTCGGTGTTGACGAATGATAAAATAGTCGACAGAGCGGCGGAGAGCTTCCAGGTTGCCTTGTTTCAAATAAAGAAACATATGAGCAGGTCGAATAAGATTTTTTCCGGCCCGCACGCCAATGCCGGTGCCATTCCCCAAATCAATGATGGTTAGGATTCTCTCGGTCTCGATTCCTTGATTGTGAAAAATCTCGGCCAGAATAGCCGCTCCGTAGAGTTCGTCCAGATCGGCCATTCCACACCCGTATCCAAATTGAGTGGCGCCAGATTGAAGGGGTCGGCCAGCTTCCACGGCCCCCGGGGCAAGGGCCGTGACGCCTGTGCCTCGGCTGCTTACATCCCATATGGTTCCCTGATGGGTGACGAAACCATTCCATATGCATCGCCCATCACCACTGGTTCTTCCGCACTTGTCTGGGTGCTGAAGCTGAAGATAGCGCGTCGCCATGTAGAGATGAGATTTCATATGCTTTTCTGGATACTGAATTCCCTGCTCTTGATCGTATTCGTTGATAATTCGCAAACTGAAAGTAGAGATGATTTTTTTTCTCAGTTCTGGATTGAGCTCTGGGGGGTGATCTTCCGGGAGAAGACCCATTTCCTTTGCAAGTGAGTAATTAAAATAGGCGATCTGTCCCTTCGGCAAGATTCGGACGGGATAATTGATTAATCCCTCTGGAACGAAATCGCGCCAGGGGTGATCGCCGTTGAGCTGGTCAAACGCAGAATAGGAATCTTGATTGCTAGACGTATCTGGGTTCTTCTGGGATAATTTTGCATTGTCATAAGCAAGGTGTTTTTGACTCAAATCGACACACTCCCAATATCATTGGATTCGCAATGTTCACGCTTACTTTTTCTTATCGGCGGGATCTCTTAGCTCTTCAGCGGGATTTGACTAAATTCAAGGTTCATTCCAGCAAGAAAGTTTTGCGACTCGATGTGAAGCTTGCACCAGACTAGAAAAAAAGTTTCGAATTCCCTTGCGATGAATTATCGTGAATACGGTTTATATCAAACTGAGAATATTTAGATTTCGTCAAGAAAAACCGACACGCAGAGATGTACTCTCGACATTTCTTAAATCTCATTGCGATTTCACTTATTGCGACGATGTCGGCGGCTAGAGAGCCATCTCCAATTTTGTCACCGTTTATGAATCCCAGGTCCAAAACGGTCGCTGGCTCGATGAAGGTCGAATGGAACAGAGATAAAAATGAAAAAATTCTAAGCACCGATACGAACGGGGATGGTAAGCCAGATATATTCGACTATTTTTCCGCTGATGGTTCTCTGAGGGAAAGAAGAGAGGACAGGAATCTTGATGAAAAATTTGATAAAATCACATTGTTCCCTGTTCATCCAAATGACAAATTGACAACAAAAAGCGATGATAATTTTGATGGCATATTTGAACGGATTGAAGAACGATATCAGGAAGGTGAATATATTGTCATACACATCAAAATCGACACAAAGTCTAGAGGTGTATTCGATTTTGAGACCACTGATCGAGTGAAGCAGGATAAATCGCTTGAACTAGAGGGCAAAGGTAAAGTACGGAGTACTAATAAAAAAAAAGAAAATGTCTTAGATAAGAATCATCCAATAACTTCATTCGACTCCTCTTCATTCAACCTCTCCCTATTCCGAAATAAAGCACTTAAAGCAGAAGACAATGGCAATTGCACTATACAGAGCAGCACTCGCAAACAGCTAAAAAATATCCAGGGGCTTTCAAAATTATTTAGTGATGTTGCAACAATAGGACCTTTATCCGATGGCTTCTATTTAACCGATTTTGGATATAAAATTCAAAAAGCTTGTGTTGAATTGATAGGGTCTGAAGAAATCGTCAAAATCATCTCAAATTCACTGAAGAGGGGATTGGCATGCCTGTGGCAACTCGAATCGCCCCAAAGCAGAGCCAATGTGCACAAAATAGCATCACTTTTACTAGATGAAAAAAATCCCCCAAAATTATCTGCGACGAAATTAAATATAATTGGGGCGGAAAGACTATCGCCCACGGATCTATACCTGGAGACAAGGATCACCCATTAATTTCATTCAACCCCTCTCAAATCAAAGGCGTACAAGATGAATTTTCTGCAACATTCTTTCACGAGATTTTGCATAACTGCGGTTATCTTCATTCAGTTGACATAGAATTTCCTTATAGCTGTGAGTCCTGTTGCTTCAATAAATCCAAAACAGAAGCTCATGCATTGGCATGCCAAATTTGCAAAGGTCAATACAGTGGAACGAACGATAGAAAATATGTTGAAGACGTAACCAACTTTTTTTCATTGTCTAACCGGGATGAGAAGAACATGGGGGTTTTGCTAAAATACCTCAAGTATAATCCACAGGATCGCTGGGGCAGATTTAAAATATTATCTGCTAACTCCAAATACACGGCTCCACTGGCCGTGGCTTTTGCTCAGGCACTAAAAACCAGGTACTCTCCCATGTCATCTGATGAGAAGTCTGAAATTGATAAAGTAGAGAAGATTAGAACTTCAGACTATGCAAAATTGTTTACGCCACCAGCTCGTTTGATTGCGGAATCTTTACTCAGTTTTCTTGACGGAGATTTAGAGGCTGCCGAGGCTCATCTTAGGAAAATTCAAATACCTGATCGAGTCTCCACATCTTCAGAAGGAAAATTCGAATACGACTTCATGTCGGCTAATTTGAAAGATCTCGAAAGGGAGATTGTTCTGATGATTTCTAGCCAATACGAAGCTTCTGGAAATATTGAGGCAAAAGGTAAATTGTGGGAGAATTTTTCGACGCGAAATAAGAAGTAACTCTAGGCTTCAGATGAGAGTTGGCCAGTTTCTTCGCGCTTTGCTGGTTTTTTTGCAATCATTTCACACGATACTGATCGACGTGAAACCACCGAGTGGTTGATGGAAGTTGGTGACTTGACCCTTATAAAGTCGGGCTACAATATTTTGAATTTCATCTCGATAGACATAAAAGCGGAGATCATATTTCCAAGCCTTTGACGAAATAGAAGTCCTTGCAAATCTTGGTTCAGGGGCGGGAACATATTCCTGCACCAAAAAGTTTTCATTCACTGCTCTCTCAAAAACACTGTGTGTAAGCCCGTCTCCTCGATAAACAGATTTCCCTCCGTACTGGTTTTTTGGCTTAAAAACGAGCTTCTTTCGATTGTTCCAAAGGCTTTCTCGGTTTTGAAAAGACTGAATATCGAAGCTTGGAAGAAGTGAGGATTTAAGAGCTTTCCAGGAGGCTGGTGAGATAGCATTTGAAAGTCGATCCTGAAAGGTAGGCGAGCTGAGCTCCGCCATTCGATTTTTATCTGCGAGTAACAGATACTCAAATGGGTTTGGCGTGACACAGCACCAGCCCTCTAAGTAGGCACGACGAAGATGAAGAGATTCGGGACGAGATAAATAGAAATCGCAATATCGGTTGTAGAGAAGGTCTATTTTTTCTCCAGCCGGAGTTAGCAAGGATCGAGAGGTTGGGTCTGGACGCAGGTCCTGAAATTCGACAATTTCGGGATTCCAGCCCCAGCTGGCGAAGAGATCTTTATACATCAGAAACTCGACATATCTTTTCTGCTGTTTCAGATTTTCGTCAGTAATGACGATTTTCGTGGGTGAGCAGGTGGGATTCTGAGAAAATGCTCTGAACTCTTCAAGAAATGATTCCTTCAGCATCTGAATGGGAGTGAAGCCATTCTTTGATTTAAATGGTATTCCCTGAACCTGGCTGAGTATATCTGATATCAAAAACATGGCTGCGTTGGTGTTTATTTCAATTAGAGACTCTCGCTGTAGGGGTGTATGAAAATCATAACCCATCAAGACGGATTGATTTCTGCTTGGATGCGAGAATATCTCCCTGTCGTCTTTTTGAATGTTCGCCTGATATTCAGCTGTTCGAGAAAGGGAATAGGCGGATTCAATAAAACTGCGAATTCTTTCAATGGTCCCGTTTTCAACTTCGATCACATAAGGAGAAACCATATGGAGAAGATCTAGGTCCGGGAGGGCCTCTGTGGAAGGATAATTCTCAGAAAGTTTCCTCTTAAAATCCTGGTAAAAAGAATCCTTATCCATCGAAGGAAAGATCAAGTGATGGAGACGTGTTTTGCTCCGGGTCGCCATCCTGCGCCACAAAGCTCACCCGTCTTGAGGCCTTGCAAAACGCGAAGAATTTCATTCGTGTCCCGACCGACCTTCAGGTTATGCAAGGCAATGTATTGGATCACTCCTTCTGGATCAATAATATAAGTTCCCCTCGTCGCAATTCCGGCATCTTCAATGAGAACGCCATAATCGCGACAAACCCGCTTGGTCACATCCCCAATCAAGGGGTATCCTAAATCACCCAAGTCGTCCTTGATCCAGCGACGATGGGAGTGGACGGAGTCTATAGAAACACCAATCACTTCAGCGCCGGCCTCTTTAAACTTGGGAAGACTGTCTCGGAATTGAGTGATTTCGGTGGGGCAGACATAAGTAAAATCAAGAGGATAGAAGTACAAAACAACCCATTTGCCTTTGTAATCCGTGAGACTGATGTCTTTGAAGTCTCCGCCGACGACTGCGGGGGCTCTGAACTGAGGGGCCGGTTGACCTATCATTGGCATGGATTCCTCCTTAATTAACAAAAACATCGAAACTCAAGGTTTCTCATTTGAACACTGGAATTCGAATCTGCCACATCGCGAATTGAGCGGCAAGAAATACAAACTTTACCAAAGTGGCACGGCCCAGGGTATGAATTATACTGCGGTGTTGCACTCCATATTGCCCGGGGAGGCTCAGCTGTGGGATAGATTCGATCTGACGCGGAGGAATTGTGAAGCTTGTAACTTGGAATGTGAACGGAATTCGATCAGTGGCAAAAAAGGGCTTCTTTGATTATGTGAAGCAGGAGAATCCGGATATTTTCTGCCTGCAAGAGACGAAGGCCCACCCTCATCAATTGAGTCAAGAACTCTTGCAACTTCCAGAAAGGGAGGTTTATTGGTCGTCCGCTCATCGGCCGGGTTACAGCGGGACAGCAACTTACCTCAAAGACAAGCCATTGAAGGTTCATCATGGAATAGGTATTCGAAAATTTGACCATGAGGGCCGCTTTGTCATCACAGAACATCGAAAGTTTGTTCTTTATAACGTCTATTTTCCGAATGGTTCGGCGAGCGAAGTGAGGCATACTTTCAAGCAGGATTTTTTGGAGAAATTTTGGCGTCACTTGAAATCAGGAATTGAAGAGGGGCGAGAGATCATTGTGGTGGGCGATTACAATGTGGCCTATCGCAACATTGATGTTTTTGATCCGGTGAGACTGAGTCAGGTGAGCGGCTTTTTACCAGAAGAGAGAGAATGGTTTGGGAGATTTTTAGATTTGGGATTTGTTGACCTGGTGGCCGAGTTTTATCCCGAGGAGAAGGGCATGTACACTTGGTGGTCTTATCGTGAAAGAATGGCTCGGGCCGATAATCGAGGATGGAGAATCGATCATATTTGCGTAAGCAAAGGGCTATTGAGTTGTGTTCAATCTGTAGAGATACAAAGGGATCAGCTTGGTTCGGATCATTGTCCAGTTAGCGCAAGCTTGGAGATTTAGATGTTTGCTTGGATAGTTCTGTTGATATTTGTATTGCCCGTTCTTGATTTGATCCTGCTGATTCGAGTGGGGGGAGTCATTGGGGGCGGAGCGGTTCTGCTGGCCGTTTTGGCGAGTGGATTCTTGGGAGTTTTCTTAGCTAAAAGCCAGGGTCGAGTGATTTGGCGAAAGATAAATGACAATCTACTCAAGGGGGAGATGCCGGCCGATTCTCTTCTCGAAGGGGCCTTCACTGTATTGGGTGGCATTATGCTTGTTGTGCCCGGATTTTTAACTGATATCCTGGGCCTATTTCTGTTGTTTCCGATTTCGAGACGAATAATCATTGCGCTCATCAAACGTTCTATTGAATCAAAAGTACGAAGTGGAGAGTTTAGAGTCTACAAGTCCTCCTTTGAATTTCGCAAAGAGGAGAAATCATCATCGGAAACCTCGCCCCTTTCTCGAGGGGAGGGGGAAATCATAGATATAAGTCCAATCAAGCCGATGAAAGATCTTGATAAGACTTGATAAGAATTGATGCATCACCCGTGCGGAGTTGCTAGGCTCAGAGGAAAGGAGATAGCAGTGAAGTGGCAGGTTCTGGTTTGCTTTTCTTGTTTTGTGACATCGACGGCTCAAGGCCTTTGCGTCAATGTTTTTGAGGCCAATTTAAGGTCATCGCCAGACCCCAATTCCCCTATCACATGGACTGTGGGAAAGTTTACTCCCCTTGTTCGATTGGAAAAAAAGGGCGCTTGGTACAAGGTAGAGGACCAAGATGGGGATCAACATTGGGTCTCTGCGAGAGCGGTGACGACTCAGTATCAGTGTGTTTCGGTGAAGGGAAGGACTGCCAATCTCAGAGCTGGGCCCGGAACAGAGTTTCCTATCGCGGCTTACGCGACAGCTGATAAATATTGGCCCTTCAAGCGAATTGACCGCCGAGATGATTGGTACCAAGTAGAAGATGACTTCGGGAACTCCTTTTGGGTTCACGATTCGGCAGTTTGGCGTCCTGTCACTGTGAGTCGAATTGGGTTTTAGTAAGCCGCTCCATAAATAATGAAGATTTGTTTTAGTTATTTATGAACGAACTGCCTAGAAATTAAGCACATGATCTGTGATCATTCTCTCGATGAGACGATGTGTTTTTCAGCACTATGAAAGATTGGGATTTGATTCATGGAAATAGAGCAAGTATTCGCCAGCACGCTCCATGGCTTTCATTTTTCTTGCAAGTAGAGAAGTTAAAAGATTTAAGAGCATGTAAGAATTTATCTTGCCAAGACAGCAGCGGTTGTGTGTAAATAGTTCAGTTCCATTTTGGCACTGAAATGCATACAAGGGGGGGGAGCTAAAATGAGCAGTCTATCAGGTGATTTAATCAACAAATGCAAAAGAAAATTACTCGAAACAAAAGCGGAGCTTTTGAATCGAGTGAAGGAAGCTCGAATGGATCTGCATACATCCGAGGATCGCGGGGGCGACGAAGGAGACCAGACGATGAGGGCTCTTGCCGAGAGCGAGTTTCTGAGCATGACGGAGCGTCTGCGAAAGCAACTCATGGAAATCGAGATTGCTTTGTCTCGCATTGAAAGTGGGAATTATGGGATCTGTGAGGAGACCGAAGAGGCGATTGAACCCGATCGGTTGTTGGCAATTCCTTGGACCCGCTTAAGTATTGAAGGAGCTGAGATTCGCGAGAGTCTTAGGAAAAAGTACGCTCGCTGATCAATTGGCGATCGGATTTAATCTGCTGGTCTCTCTGCTCTCTTATTTCGTGAGCAGAGCGGACCTGGCCCTTGTTAGCTCCAGGACAAAAATTGACAACTTCCTTTTTCCATGACTTTGGAGATAGCGTCTCAGGCCAAAAAGGCCAGGTGCGACATTGAGTGGGTCGAGCTTCATAAACTTTGCATTTGTTTTTGAGTAAAAAAATGCACTCCGGTTTATTCTGAATTTCTTTAAGATGAAAAAAGCCATCACTTTTGTCGCAGTATTTTTTTACAAAAGAGGAGGTGGTCAATTCCAGTATCTTAGCAAGGCGTTTCCGATCCTCCTTGGTTAGATAAACGAATCCGTATTGTCCCCGAGATATACAGCAATTTCCGCTTCCTTGACACTCAAACTTTAGCCCTTTGGCAAACCAGGGTTTCTGCGACATAGCTACTCAACCTCATATTATTGAGGGTAAATATAGACTCGATTCAACCATTAAGTCGATAAAAACCTAAATATTCCTACGACCATGTCTGTATCACCTTGAAAAAATTTTTGTGTCGGATAGATTGAATTGGCATGGCTCCTTGAGCGAGTCAGGTGAAAGAGGGGGAAGTTGTAATGAAAATCTTTAGAATGGCGTTGTTTGCGATTGGCATTTTTTTAAATTTGGGGCAGGCATTTGCAACGAGCAGTAAAATTCAGAATCCTATTCTTGGCAACGTAAAGGCTCCCGTTGGGGGCACGTTTTACTATGTCCTGCAATCAGAGCCCGAAAAGCTCAATCCGTTGACGAGCACCGACAACTATTCAAGCCAAGTTTCTCAGTTTGTGATCGATGGCCTTATGGCAACAAATCTTGAAACAAATGAAATGGACCCGGCCCTTGCTGAAAGCTACGAAGAGGATCCCAAGGGGATGTGGTATGTATTTCATTTGAGAAAAAATGTGAAATGGCACGATGGCAAACCCCTCACTGCAAAAGATGTGAAATTTAGTTTTGATGCCGTGGCTGATAAAGATAGCAAATTCGATACGGCTCATATCCGACCCTATTTTGAAAACATTGATAAAGCTGAGATCATTGATGAAAACACGATTAAATTCTTGGTAAAGAAAAAATATTTCAATAACTTCAAGGTATTGGCTAGCGGTGGCTTTTTAGGTATCGTTCCCGAGCACATTTACGGAGATGCTTCTCAAAAGAACACGAAGACTCTCATTGGGTCGGGTCCTTATCAGCTTGAGAAGTATGATAAGGGAAAGGGAATTCTTCTTAAGAGAAACCCGGAGTGGTGGGGATATAAAGATTCAAGGTATGCCGGTCAGTTTAAGTGGGAAAAAATTCAATTTCGATTTATCAAAGAGGAAATGGCACAGTTGGCGAGACTGGAGAAAGGCGAAATCGATCTCATTCCTGAAATCACTCCTGAGGCCTATGTTCAAAAGACCAATCATCAGCCATGGGGAACAACGGCAGTCAAAAAGAAAGTTGATCACCAGGGGCCTCGCCCTTACGGATTTGTCGGCTGGAATTTTGCGAATTCCTTATTTAAGGAAAGGGACGTTCGAATTGCGATGGCCCATCTCATGAATCGAGAATTGATGATTGAAAAATTTCGGTTTGGTTTATCTCTTTTGGCGACAGGTCCCTGGTATCAGCAAAGCCCATACGCAAATCCTTCGGTGAAACCAATTCTGTACGATCCAAAGAGTGCCATGGTTCTCCTGAAGAAGCAGGGTTGGGATGATTTGGACAAAGACGGCATTCTTGAGAAAAAAATTGATGGGAAGGTCGTTCCATTTAAATTTACGTTGATGATGGCGAGCAAGGACGCTGAGAAATATATGACGATTTATAAGGAGGACCTCAAAAAATCCGGAATTGATATGGAGATAAAGCTGGTTGAATGGAATAGCTTTGTAAAGGCCCTCGATGAGCGAAAGTTTGATGCAGTAAGCCTCGGATGGGGAGGGGGGAGCGTTGACAATGATCCAAAACAGATTTGGCACTCAGAAAGTGCTCAACCCGGCGGCTCTAATTTCATCAGCTATAAAAATCCTGAAGTAGATAAATTGATTGATTTGGGTCGGCAGGAACTAGATCGAGCTAAAAGGATCAAAATCTATCAAGAGATTTACGAAAAAATCGCGGAGGATGCTCCGTATGCTTTCTTATTTAACAACAAGTCCTTCCTTTACGCCCACACATCCAAAATGAAAATGGAGAAACCTACTTATTCCTTTGGAGTTGGGATTGAGACATGGTGGATTCGAAAGGATTAGGCAGTTGGTAAAATTGGCCTGTGTGTCTCGGACCCTGGGTCGGAGGTGTGTTCATGCTGAGGTACGTTGTTCGGCGCTTCTTTATGATGATCCCAACCCTGATAGGAATAACTCTTCTTTCTTTTGCTATTATTAATCTGGCGCCTGGAAGTCCCGTCGAACAGAAAATAATGAAGATGAGATTCGGTGGGGCTATGGGAGGTGGTGGATCCAATCAGACTTCTGAGCTAGGGGTTTCATCTAAAGTAGTAGAGGCATTAAAAAAGCAATATGGCTTTGATAAACCCATTTACGTTCGATATGGTTTGTGGCTTAAAAACATTGTCACACTCAATTTTGGAGAAAGTTTTAGCTATGAGGAGCCTGTGACTTCTGTCATAGCAAGCAAATTTCCCGTTTCTTTGCAATTTGGGATTATTTCGCTCTTAATGACTTACTTTGTTTGCGTTCCTTTGGGAATTGCAAAGGCGATTCGGGACGGTTCAAAATTTGATATGATCTCCAGTTTTTTTCTTATGATTCTTTATTCTATACCGCCTTTGATTTTAGCGATTCTATTAAGGGTTTATCTGGCCGGAGGGGCTTTTCTGGATTTGTTCCCTCTGGGAGATCTCTATTCTGACAATTACATGGAAATGGGCGTTTGGGATCAATTGATAGATCGATGCAGCCATTTTGTTTTGCCACTCATCTGTTATGTCATTGGAAATTTTACTGTACTTACCTTTTTGATGAAAAACTCTCTTTTAGATGAAATTAGACTGGATTACGTGCGAACGGCGCGAGCGAAGGGGCTAGCTGAGAAGTCAGTGGTTTACAAACATGCCTTGAGAAATGCTCTCATTCCAATTGCCACAGGCTTAGCGTCCTTTTTGGGCTTTTTCTTTGCAGGTTCGGTTGTCATAGAACAAGTGTTTAATTTGGATGGAATGGGTCTATTGAGTTACAAGGCCGCTCTTGATCGAGACTACAATGTGATCATGGGTCTGATTTTTTTCCAGAGTATCTTGATGCTAGTTGGCCGGTTCCTCAGCGATCTTAGCTACACCCTTATTGATCCAAGGATTGATTTTTCATGATGATTGAGAGGTATATACAAAATGAACTCACTTTAAAGCGGTGGAGGCGCTTCAAGCAGATGAGGCGCTCGGTAGTTTCAATATGGGTTTTGGGATTTTTGTTGTTCTTGAGTTTAACGGCCGAAATTTGGTCCAATTCCAAGCCCATAGCAATGAAATACCGCGGGCGTTTGTATTTCCCAGTTTTCAAAACCTATCATCCAACGGAATTTGGTCAATCAGATATTTACGTGACTAATTATCGTCGGTTGGAAATGAGTTCTGATGATTGGGCAGTTTGGCCTTTGGTTCGTTGGGATCCTCTGGAGTCAAACAATGGGTTGGCTTCTTACCCGGCGCCACCGACTTCACAGAACTGGTTTGGGACGGACGATCGCGGTCGCGATGTTCTGTCTCGCCTGATCTACGGATTTCGATACAGCATCGGGTTTTCCGTTTTGGCTTGGTTTTTTTCATACTTTTTAGGCGTTGTTTTTGGATCAATCATGGGCTTTATGGGTGGCAAGAGCGATCTGATCGGACAGAGAGTTGTAGAAGTATTTGAGTCAGTTCCAGTATTTATTTTGCTAATTACCCTCGTCTCCATTTTTGGGGCTGGACTTTGGACACTCGTGATTTTTACTTCGGTATTTGGCTGGATGCTTATTTCACTTTATGTGAGAGCCGAGTTTTTGAAATTGCGAAAACGGGAATTTGTGGAAGCAGGTCGTGCGTCGGGGTTGTCGTCTTGGCAGGTGATGTTCAAACATGTGCTGCCCAACGCCTTGGGCCCAATTTTAACGTTTTCACCTTTTTCGATTGCGGGGAATGTCTATTCCTTAGCGGCTCTCGATTATTTAGGATTCGGACTGCCCCCGCCCACTCCAAGTTGGGGAGAATTGCTCCAGCAAGCCAACAATTACTTCACTATTGCTTGGTGGCTCGCTGCTTTTCCTTCGGCTGCCATGATCATCACACTGACAGTTCTCAATCTCATCGGGGAGGGAGTTCGAAACGCCTTCGATCCAAGGCATGTCTGAGGTCTTTTTAGAGCAGATCAGTTTGGCCTGCAAAAATGCGCATCTCAATATCAAAGCTCATTCGGGGTCCTCAAGATAAGTGTATCCTGACAAGCCAACCTCATAGTTTTTCATCAGCAATCGGGCCTCTTGTCGAGTGAGGCGGTTTTCAGTGATCGCCGCTTCGGTAAACTGCCTTAATTTTTCAACGAGCTCGCTCTTATTGTATTCGACGAAAGACAGCACTTCAGCAACGGAGTCCCCCTCAACGACATGATCAAGATTGTAGCCATTCTCATGAATGGACACATGAACGGTATCTGTATCGCCAAAGAGATTATGAAGATCACCTAAAATTTCCTGGTAGGCTCCACACAGGAAAGCCCCGATATAATAGGGCTCAGATTCTTTCAAAGAGTGAACCTCCAAATATTTCTGGGTCTCCCCAGTGCTGACGTCAATAAACTCTGCAATTTTTCCGTCTGAATCACAAGTAAGGTCAACGAGTACAGCGCGTCGGTCGGGCTTCTCGGTGTGGCGATGGATAGGCATGACGGGAAAAATCTGGCCGAGGGCCCACGAATCGGGAAGTGATTGGAACACAGAAAAATTGCAAAAATAGGTGTCAGAGAGTTCGGCCTCCAGCTCGTAGCGAATTTCGTCATCCCCGGTCCGCTTGGCGAGTTGGGCCATTTTTGTTGTAATTGCCCAACAGAGATCTTCAGCTTTGGCTCGTTGTTCTAGACTGAGAACTCCGTAGGTGAAAAGCTGCAGAGTATCTCGCTTCTTCTCAATCAAATCGTTGTAAAATTCGTTGAGATTTTGCTCGCTTAAATTTTGATAAATCTCCCAGAGTTCTTCGACAAGCCGACTGTCTTTTCCCTTTTCAACAGGCGAGACATCCTTTTTAGCGACCTCATTGAGTCCTAAAACATCAAAGACGAGGACAGCGCCGTGAGCCACTGTGGCCCTTCCTGATTCTGTGACGATATGAGGGTGCGGAACATTTTTTTCATCACATACCGACTGAAGAATCGACACGATATCATTGGCATATTCTTGTTCACTGTAATTTGTCGAACTTTCACTTTTTCCAGATCCATCGTAGTCAACGCCGAGTCCACCTCCGACGTCAATGTAGGTTGGAGTTGCCCCTAGCGCATAGAGCTCGGTAAAGAGACGGGCTCCTTCCTTCATGGAGGCCTTCACCGCTTGAATAGAAGGGATCTGGGAACCGATATGATAGTGAAGGAGAGCCAGAGAGTCCAACATGCCTTCTGCTTTTAATTTATCGACACAATTGACAATTTCCGAAGGAGTGAGGCCAAATTTTGATCTTGCTCCCGACGACTCTACCCAACGGCCTGATCCCTGCGTAATCAATTTTGAACGCAAACCAATTTTTGGTCTGATATCAAGCCGTTTGGCAACTTCAAGAATTGTGTCAAGCTCACTCCGGCGATCGACAACCACGATCGTGTCTTTTCCCATTTTTCTCGAAAGGAGAGCTGTTTCAATATATTCCCAATCTTTAAATCCATTGCATATGATGAGCGCGTTTGGGGTATCGAGCATCGCCAAGCCGACCAAGAGTTCGGGTTTGCTTCCGCACTCAAGACCCAAAAGGGTTTTTTGTCCGAAGGCGACGATTTCCTGAACGAGGTGCCTTTGTTGGTTCACTTTGATCGGATACACACCACGATAATGGGACTTGTATCCGCATTCGTTGATTGCCTTTCGAAAGCATTCAGCAATAAGGCCAATTCGTGCCTTTACGATATCGGGAAACCGAATAAGAATCGGGGAACGAATTCCCCGTTCGCGTAAGTCTTGAACGAGATTGAACAGATCCAGCTTGGGCCCAGTCGCCCCCTGAGGAGAAACCTCGATGTTTCCAGATTCATTAAGGCCAAAATATCCGCTACCCCAGTTTTTTATTCCGTAAAGTTGTAAACTTTGTTCTCTAGACCAATTCAATATATCTCTCCATTTTAGCTCTGGAATGTATTTTTACTTTACTATAAGGTTCAAGATCTTTCCGGGCTTGTAGATGACTTTCCCCACTGTCTTCCCATCTATCGCATTCCCAACGCCTGTCAATGATTTCGCGATCTCGACCGCATTTTCTTCGGGGCAATCCGGGGAGACTTCAATTGTTCCCCGCATTTTTCCGTTTACCTGAACTCCCAAAGTGATCGTTTCATCAAGAACAAGGCTAGGATCAAATTCAGGCCAGTTCTCGAGAGAAACTAAACTTTTTCCTCCGAGTTTTTCCCAAAGCTCTTCGGCGATATGAGGGGCAAAGGGCATCAGAAGCTGAAGGAGAGGTCGTAAAATTAGCCGAGAACGAGAATTCTCCTTATACATCTCGTTGACCAAAATCATCATTGAGGAAATAGCCGTATTAAAGCTAAGAGATTCGATATCCGCTGTTACCTTTTTGATAGTCTTGTGCAGAACTTTGGTCAGTTCTAGGGAGGGCACTCTCGTCGGCAATGGTCGCACCCTGATCATCGACACAAGCTCTCCAAAGTCGTTCTAAGAAACGTCTGACACCTTCAATCCCTTGGTTGGCCCAGGGCTTTGCTTTGTCGAAGGGCCCCATAAAACAAATGTAGACGCGGCAACAATCGGCCCCATATTTTTCTCGAACATCGTCTGGATTAATCACGTTACCGAGGGATTTTGACATTCTGCGCCCATCAGGACCCAGGATATCACCTTGATGAGCAAGCTTGAGGAAAGGTTCGTCATGTGCGGTGAGGCCTGCATCAAACAAAACCTTTTGCCAAAATCGAGCATACAGCAAGTGACCAACCGTGTGCTCGGGCCCTCCCACATAAAGATCGACTGGCATCCAGTATTTGTCTGCATCTTTGCTAAAGGGTGCGGAGCCATTTCCTGGATCGGTGTACCGAAGAAAATACCAGGACGATCCGGCTGACCCAGGCATTGTGTCAGCGCATCGCTTTCCTTTTTCGCCGGTTTTCGGGTTTACATAGTTAACAAAATGTTCGACCCGGGCGAGGGTGGTTCGCCCGCTTCCGATGGCTCGTAATCCGCTACTTGTGGAAGCAAAACAGGCAATTCGTCAAAATCAAGGGGACTGGTCTTTCCCTTTTGGTAGTGTACGACAGGGATCGGCTCTCCCCAATATCGCTGTCTGCTGAAAAGCCAATCGCGCAATTTGAATTGGACTTTGCCCTGTCCAGCGCCGGTCTTTTCGAGGTGACTGATCATGAGCTGAATGGCCTTTGCCTTGCTTTGGCCATTGAGAAAATCCGAATTGATCAGAATGCCATCTCCCTCGTAGGGCAAGTCAAAATCCGATTGCAGGACCTGTTTGATCTTTAGGCGATGCTTTTGGGCAAACTCAAAATCGCGACTATCGTGAGCTGGGACTGCCATAATAGCCCCAGTGCCATAGTCCATAAGGACATAGTCAGCAATCCAAACAGGAACTTCCTCTCCATTGACGGGATTTATTGCAAAAGAGCCGGTGAATACTCCAGTTTTGTCAGCTCCAACTTTTCGATCTATCTCCGATTTGGCGGCTGTGACTCGGCAATATTGATCAACAGCCTCTTTCTGTGAAGATCCAGTGAGTCGGGTCAAGAGAGGGTGTTCGGGAGCAATGACGATAAAGGTCGCTCCAAAAAGAGTATCAGGCCGAGTGGTAAAAACCTCTATCTCTAAATCGTCTTGTTTCTTTATCTTAAATCGGAGACTAGCTCCCTCGCTCTTTCCAATCCAATTTCTCTGTGCTTCTTTTGTCCGTTCTGGCCAATCGAGTTTATCAAGATCTTTTAATAAACGTTCAGCATATTCAGTTATCTTGAGCATCCATTGTCGCATTGGTACACGGAGAACCTCATGTCCTCCTCGTTCGCTTTTGCCATCAACGACCTCTTCATTTGCCAAGACGGTCTTGAGTGCGGGACACCAGTTAACAGGAACTTTCTTCTCGTAGACCAAACCTCTTTCGTATAGCTTTAAAAAAATAAATTGAGTCCATTTGTAAAAATTGGGTTCGCAAGTCGAGATCTCTCGTTTCCAATCGAAGCTGAATCCAAAGGACTTCAGCTGTCGACGAAAATTCCCAATTGCACTTTTTGTCGTCTCTGCTGGATGAATGCCTGTTTTGATTGCGTACTGTTCGGCAGGTAGTCCAAAGGCGTCGTATCCCATTGGATGAAGAACATTGAACCCCTTGGCCCTTTTAAATCGTGCCAAAATATCTGTTGGAGTATAGGAAGCCAGGTGCCCCACGTGAAGTCCCGCGCCCGAAGGATAAGGAAACATATCCAAAGCGTAATACTTGGGTTTATGGGGGTCGATTTCGGCCTGAAATGCCTTCATTTTTTCCCAGGTTCTCTGCCACTTTTCATCGATTTGGTTATGATGGTAGGCCATTCGTTTATCGACCGGCATGTAGACCGATCGCTCCACATCGAGTCAGGAGAGAGAAACAAGGCGGCATCCGACTCTTTAAGTTAAATTTTTGTTAAACATCCGGTTCATATCTAGTTCAGATTGTAACGATTTATCAAGGACTTTGCCTCAAGACTTTGACGTCGACTTAAATCTGAAGCTGTCTTTGGACCAGGGCTAGCGATTTTGTTCAACAGGACAGGCCGAGACAGGGTATCCTGAACGCATGAGTGAACCTATTCCGACCTCAAAAACCAAGATATTGGTTGTCGATGATGATCCGGCCAGCGTCCGCATTGTTCGCGTGGCACTTGAATGTGAAGGGTATCCAGTTGTTGTTGCTAAATCGGGCGAGGAGGCAATCGAAAAGATGTCGGCCTGGCAACCTCATCTGGTGCTGCTTGATGTCAGCATGCCCGGTCTTGATGGCCTTGAGACACTTAAATATTTGCGAGAGCGCAGCGAGTACGTGTCCACCCTCTTTGTCTCGGGTAAGTCGGACGTGAATGACGTCGTTCGTGGATTGGATGCGGGGGCCGATGATTACATACGAAAACCGTTTGACCCAAAGGAGCTTCTCTCAAGAGTTCGAACTCAGTTACGAATTAAGCAGTTGAATGACGACCTTAGCTGCGCAAATCTGAAGCTCAAAGACCTTGTTGATAAAGATGATTTAACTGGCCTGTTCAATATGCGCTCCCTTTATGACAAACTGGATAATGAGCTTGATAGGGCTCGCCGCTATGAGCGTTGTGTCAGCGTATTGATGATGGATATGGATCATTTTAAATCAGTGAATGATAACCATGATCATCTATTTGGAAGTTTCGTTCTTGCAGAGGTCGGTCGCATTATCAGAACCAATATTCGGAGCGTTGATTATGGAGCGAGATACGGCGGGGATGAGTTTCTTATCGTTCTAAATGAAATTGGGCTAGCAGGCGCGAGGTCTTTTGCCGACCGATTGCGCCGAATCATAGGCGATCATGAATTCAAGACCGACGGACATTTGGCTCGCCAAACTGTTAGTATTGGACTCGCCGTCACAGAGAAGGGAACTCAATCAGTAGACGCTCGAGCTTTGGTTCGTTATGCAGACCATGCCCTTTACCAGGCAAAGGAAGCGGGTCGCAACTGTGTTGTTGTATTTGACTTATCAAATCGCCAAAATCAGCTTAGTATGCCCTCTGACAATAAACTTATGAGAAAGGTGCGCTAGAGGATCTTTCCAGAGGAGATGGCAAAATGGGCAATGCTGAGCCTTCCCGCGAGTCTAGGGGAGCATCGAGCACGATTTCCGGCGGTGGCCAAAGTCAATCATCTTCAATAATAAAGGGAGCTGCTATTTCTTCCCTGTTGGGAGGCTCCTTTTTGATGTTGTTTAAATTCTGGGGCTATACCCAATCCGGTTCTCAGGCCGTTTTCTCGGATGCTATGGAAAGCATCGTTAATGTTATCGCGGCTGGTTTGGCCCTGTTTGTGGTCTATTATTCGGCTAAACCTGTAGACGAGGATCATCCCTATGGTCACGGAAAAATCGAATTTTTTTCAGCGGCCTTTGAGGGCGGACTTATTTCCTTCGCCGGGGTTCTTATTGTCATCGAAGCGATCTACGCTTTGGCCAATCGTCAAATCATACACAATCCAAGGGTGGGCCTTGTCGTTGTGGGCATTGCGGGAGTGGTCAATCTTGGCATGGGATTGGTGATCATTAGACTTGGAAAAAAGCATAATTCCATAGCCCTGATTGCGAGCGGTAAACATCTTATTTCAGATTTTGTTACGAGTGTCGGTGTGATTGGCGGGCTATGCCTTGTATTTTTGACAAGATTTAAATGGATAGACAGCGCAACGGCAATTCTGGCTGGTATGTTACTCATGTGGGAGGGCGTCAAGCTGGTTCGCAGGTCCGTGGCCGGGCTTTTAGACGAGGAAGATCCTGAATCATTGGCAGAGCTTGAGCGGATTTTTCAGAAATTGTCTTTCGAAGGGATCATTCAAATTCATCATTTAAAGGTCATTCGATCTGGGGCCTTCCACCATATCGATGCTCACCTGGTGATTCCTGAATTTTGGAATATCACTGAGGCACATCGGAAGACCACAAATTTTGAGCGCCAGGTCATTGAGAACTATCTCTATGGCGGAGAAATGAATTTCCATCTTGATCCCTGTCGGAGAGCCTATTGTCGCGTCTGTGACCTGAAGGATTGTCCGATTCGATACGAAGAATTTGAAAAGCGTATGCCGGTTCAACTCGAGCATTTACGTTCACGAGTTGAACCCAATGAGTTTCTAAAGCAGAGGCGTTAGAGTCCTCCCGATGCGCCTTCTCCGCGCAAATCGTGAGCTGCTTCCACAAAACCCTTCTCATTTTTTCTAATACCGTAGACTCGTCCCATCCAACTTTCCTCGACGATATGTTGCTTTTTTCTCAAGCCGTCTAAGGTCTCGGGCGCAAATCTGCGGCTGTCAACATAGAGCGTATGGGGCAGAAATTGGTGGTGAACTCTTGGCGCCTGGATAGCTTCATCCATATTTAGCCCCGTCACCAAACTTCGGTAAAGAACTTGAATAACACCACTGATAATTCGTGGACCCCCGGGAGAGCCAATGGATAAAACGATTTTATCATCTTTAGCCACAAGAGCGGGACTCATCGAACTCAGTGGTCTTTTCCCTGCTTGAACAAAATTGCCTTGACCCTGTATCAGCCCATACATATTTGGCTCATTGGGCCGCGTGGTAAAATCATCCATTTCGTTATTGAGAGCTATTCCAAACCGATCGCTGACCACGGCTGAACCGTAAACACCATTGAGTGTCACTGTGAGGGCGACAGAGCGCCCATCACTGTCCATCACTGAAACATGAGTCGTGTTTTCGCTTTCCTTAGCCGCGGATTCTGTCAGAGGGTCCAATTTAGCCGTCTTTCGAATGTTTATCGATTTGGCCAGTTCTTTGACATAGTTGCTGGACAACAGTAGGTCCAAGGGATTTTTGTAGAAATCGGGGTCGCCTAAGAGAGAACGTCCTCGGAAGGATCGACTGAGGATTTCGCCGAGGAGGTGGAGCTCGTCGACGCTGAATGGTTTTTGCTTATCTAGCTCAAGTTGGTCTATAAGACTCAGTGCAGACTTTATGACGACGCCGCCGCTTGAAGGAGGCGGCATCAGATAGAGGTGATATCCCTTGAAATCGGTTTCGAGTGGCTTCAGCCATCGGACCGAATAGTTTTTTAAATCATTTAAAGTGACGACTCCACCTGAGCTTTGAATGGCTTTGACAATGTCTTGGGCTACTTCACCCTGATAGAAGCCCTGAATATTCTTGTCACGAAAGATTCTCAAGGCTTTTGCAAGGTCCCTTTGTTGAAAGGTTTCACCCGGTAAGTAGGGCTGTGGCTGCGTACCCACTTTAAAATAGCGCCGCTTTCCCGCTGCATTGAATCGGATTAAAGTAGACTTTGTTTTTTCATGCCATTCTCCAGATACTCGAAATCCTCTTTCAGCTAAAACAAGAGGGGCGTCAAAGAGCTGTGACCATTTCAATTTTCCGTATTTCTTATGCATGGCCCAGAGACCGGCAGGAAATCCCGGCACTCCCACTGCTTTTCCTCCTGTGATTGAAGCCTCCTTATCCTTGTCAGCATAAAAGGTGGGAGAAGTTGCTGCTGGAGCCACCTCTCGAAAATCCAGTGCCTCGGCCGGTCCATCCATTTTGATCAGTGCGAAGCCACCTCCACCTAAAGCCGCGTAATAGGGATTGGTGATACTCAAAGAGAGTCCCACTCCAACGGCAACATCCACGACGTTCCCACCTTTTTCCGAAATTATCTTGGCGATTTCGATGGCATGGGGTGATGGTCCAGAGACCATCATTTTAGTGCCTTCAGCTGGCACGGCGAGGGCTATCCATTGAGGGGCGATAGTTAAGAAAAAGGCGAACAAGCGAGCGGCCAAATTTTTCATCTATTTCTCCTAAAAAAGTGATCAGCCACTGTAATTGGCACTTATCTTTGAATTTTTCAACCTAATGGGCGAGATCAGATGCAGATCAGATATTATTTACCGATACCAAAACAGGAATGGTTGCTCAAAACCCCGCGATTTGCTAGGAAGAGCCCATATGGAGACCACTTCAGCTCATCTGCGTCTTTCACGATCCAAGGAGATTCCTCGGCCAAATGCTTATGTCAAAGCTCTCGATGGGGACTTTTCTGAATGGGCATTTAACGAAGAAAGAGCCCTTCATTTGAAAGGGCTTTGGCGGGAGAAGGTATTTGGACAGGGCACTGATTACCCGGTTGATCTAGAGGTAGGAACCGGAAATGGCTATTTCTTTGCTCATCGATGTCAGGTCGAATCCGATCGTGGTTTGGTGGGTATTGAGATTAAATTTAAGCCTCTGATTCAAACGATTCGACGGGCCCTAAGGGGAGGGGCGAGCAATGCGCGGGTGGCGCGATTCAATGCTTCTCTTGTGGATCTTCTTTTTGAGGATGGAGAGTTGAATAATATTTTTATTCATCATCCAGATCCGTGGGACAAAAAAAAGAAGCATAAGCATCGTTTGATTCAGGATTCGTATTTGGCGAAGCTATTCCAGCTTCAACGATCAGATTGTTTCTTAGAATTCAAAACAGATAGCCGCGACTATTTTGATTGGTCGGTTGAGAGATTCAAAAAAAGTTCATACCGAATAGGAGGGTTAACCTACGATCTCCATCGGTCGGAGTTTGGACAGAACAATTTCGTCACTCATTTCGAACAAATATTTATCCGCCAAGGTCATCCAATTCACTACGCAATTTTGTACAAGTAGTCAAAATGCTTGAGTCGCCCTCGCCTAAGGCTAAGGCTAAGGCTAAGGCTAAGGCACTGTTAACGGCAAATAGAAGAGATGATTGGCCATCCCAGCATAGTTTCGCTGCCCATGCGCTCACTGTAATCACTTATTTTGGGAGCCCTCATTGCGATTATCCATGTTAACGGAAGAGGCGATTCCCTTTTCCAGGTCGAAAAGGGGATCAACAAATTGGTTTTAATTGGATTTTCCACCATCACCTTGATCGATGGAGAATTTCCGTTCCTATGCCGGAAATAATATCCGCCCTCTCGATGATCAAGATGTCCGTAGGCAATAGCCGCACCAAACGCGGTGCCACTTACGATGGGACATCTGCACTCAAGGTTGACTGTTGAGCGGTAGCTAACCCGAATTGATTTTTGAGGCAGAAGCTCAAGAACCCATGCGTCCCCGTCTTCGGCAATGATTTTGTAATTTGCATTTGATTGAGGAGAAATTTCTCCTTGGGCCACGCGAATTAGTGGTCCAGGACGAGCTTGAACTGGGGTGAAACAGAGGGGCTGAATATCAAATTCTGCGACCTTTGGAATGGCCAGGAGCTGGGGATATCCATGAGCATTTTCGATACTGAGGTTTCCGAGATCAATGGCTGGAAGGGGAAGCTCAAGAGAATACCGGTTAATTTCCTGTGTGGAGGACCAATTGTATTCAAGTTTTCCTGGTTCTGATTTTAAGACAAAATAGGGGGACCACGATGAGATTCGCCCGTCCTTTTTGCCGACAAACCGGCAAGTCTGCAGGGGAAATTCCTGAACGGGATTTGTGGTTTGGGCCTTTTCATGAATCCAAAGGGGTTTTCCGACCACGAGCGCATTGTTCGGCACAACAGTGAGGGGACTTCGAAAGCGCGTACAGGTGAGCTCGAGAATTTGATCCGGGGGAAATTGAACCATCGCTTTGGTGAAATATTCATTTGTGATAAGGGCAAATTCAGCGAGATCTTCAATTGGCTTTTTGGTTATCAAATCTTGAATGATAATTTGACCTGAATGATCAAGATAGATCGGGGTTTCATAGGTAAAGGTATGCACAGCTCCCGTCAAATCCTGCTTGGCCGTGAAGTTAAACGAGCAGGGAATATCTATCGGGTAACTATCCTGCGGGTCAAAAAAGAATTCTTGGGGGAGAAGCTCGGAAGCTCTTATCTTTGCGGGGAGTGGAATTCTTCCTTGTTGAACAATTTTTTTGTCTTTGGCTATACATGTAGTGATCCATAGTAGCGTGACCGGCGCGTGTAAAGTTTCTACTTTCAAATCTATATTGAGAAGATCTGAAGCAAGGAGACTGCCCCAATGGCGCGACAATGAGGGGATAAGCGATGAATTCATATTGAGAGTGTCTGATTTTGTGATTTCAATTTTAATTTCATGTCTACCGACATGGGGTTCGGAAGTCTTTGCTTTTTGGCAAGCAAGGAGTCCGAGATTTAAGACGAGAATCAGATGCCTCTTAAAATGAACACTAAAATAAGTCATAGTTGCCTCCTGGCGAATCAGGAGAGCAAATGCAATGCCGAGAATTCGAGAGAAGAGTCTGGTCTACCAGTAAGAAGACTCGATGGCCGTATCCCCAATCACCATCGCTTGACAGCTGAGTCTTTCTTGGTGGGATAAATGCAACTCACGCATCCTTTTCATTTCGATTTCAGTTGGCGGAGTGAGATTTTCAGGATGGGAGACAACTTGCAATCGACACTTCCCGCAAATGCCATCGCCTCCACAGGAGGAGGCCACCGGAAGTCCGGCAGCCAGAAGGCTCTTCATGAGCGGTGCCCGATGGTTCAAAAAAAGGCTCATATTTTTTTGGGGGAGATGAACATTTGGCATGAAATCACTGCCCCACTGTGAGGGGCTCTCCTTTGGGCTAGGCCTGGTCCTATGGGTCGTGTCACGTCTTGGAGGGAACTATTGAAGCATGGTATTCTCCAGCCATGGGAAATGGCAATAAAAGTTTGGCGGTTCTCGGTGCGAGTCGCGGGTTTGGGCGTTCATTCTGCCGCAGGATGTGGGAGGACTCAGAGGATAGGCGAGTATTTTTAGTGGCTCGCAAAGCAGAGCTTCTGAGCGAGCTGAAACAACATCTTCTTGAACTTAAACAGGGTACAAAGCAGAAAAATGATCTTGTTGAATTTTTTTCCTGCGATTTTTCAAGAGAAGAGGGGCAGATACAGGCCTTCCATCAACTTGAACTTTTTCGACCAGAGCGTGTTTTCTACTTTGCGGGCGGCGGACCCTATGGGGCCTATGAAAAGAAAGCTTGGAAAGATCATTTGTGGTCGTTTCAAGTTACATTCTTGTTTGCCGCGAGAGTTGTGCACTGGGCGATGGAACATGGAGTTCAACAAGTTGTGTTGATTGGATCTGCGATATCTGAATCGGCAGGTGATCCGCGAGGTGCTAGTTACAGCGCGGCAAAACATGGCTTGCTTGGTTTATATCGAAGCATTCATCTTGAGAACCCTTCCTTCGACTTAAGGCTTTTTAGCCCAGGGTATATGGATACAGATTTATTACCCCTTCACGCTCCGCCACGTCAGTCCGAACAGGTAAGGTCTCCTGAAGAGGTTGTTGAGATTCTTTGGAAATGGTCGAATTTAGATACTTTGGATCGCCATCTCGTTTCAGAATAGAATTTTTCCTTTAATTGCTTTTTTTTTGTCTTTGGCTAAACTGGCGCCAATTTATCTATCATCACGTGGAGGGCCATTATGGCTGATTCAGACTTAGAAAACTTGTTGATTGTTGGTTCGGGACCTGCTGGTTTGACTTCTGCTATATATGCGGCACGTGCAAATCTAAAGCCTCTTCTGATAGAGGGGGAAGAAGCCGGGGGACAGCTGATGACCACCAATGACGTCGAAAATTACCCCGGATTTCCTGACGGAGTGACGGGACCGGAACTGATGAGTCTGATGCGCAAACAGGCAGAGCGATTTGGGACTCGTTTTATCACCAGAAATGTGACTTCCGTGGATTTTTCCAAACGACCCTTCAAAGTGGTTGTTGGTAAGGATGTCTATTACTCGAAATCAATAATTGTATCGACAGGGGCCAGCGCGAAATATTTAGGCTTGCCGAGCGAGATGAGGCTTCGTGGTCGAGGGGTATCAGCCTGTGCAACTTGTGATGGCGCATTTTTTCGTAACCAGAAGGTGGCAGTTGTTGGCGGTGGTGACACAGCTATGGAAGAGGCCAGCTTTTTGACCCGATTTGCGACAAAGGTCTGGATCATTCATCGCAGGGATTCATTTCGCGCTTCAAAAATAATGGTCGATCGAGTTCTCCGAAATCCCAAAATTGAGGTAGTATATAATTCTGAATTGAAGGAAGTTTTGGGCGAGAATTCGGTGACGGGCATTCGGCTTTTCAATGGCCTTACAAATGAAACTCAAGAAATGGCCATGGACGGGGTGTTTTTAGCTATCGGTCATCGGCCAAACACAGAGATTTTCAAGGGTCAATTGCAGATGAATGAAATGGGATATCTGGTAACCAAAGAAAAATCGACCTCCACATCTGTAGAGGGGGTTTTTGCTTCGGGTGATGTTCAAGATCACGTGTATCGGCAGGCTATCACAGCTGCAGGGTCGGGTTGCATGGCTGCGATAGACTGCGAGCGATGGCTTGAACGATCTGATCATTGATTGAGCTGAGTTCACGAGGTTATGAATTGAGGTTCAAAGGAAGGGACTGAAATTATTCATGGGCAACTCCAGAAGAATGGATACAAGTGAATTTTTGAAAAAAGTAAAGCGCATGGCTAAAGATCGAATGTCTGAGGGAGAGGTTGTTTCCTTGGATTCATTTCGATCGCTCGAAAAGGGACATCCTCGACAAATTCTCATTATAGAAGATGACGAAGCGATGCGAAAGGCCATGAAAAGGATTTTTGAGGCAGATGGATACAAAGTGATGTCAGTGGCTGATGGTACGGCCCTGACTCAAGTCTTAGACGATACTCCGATTGATCTCATTATATTGGATATTGGCCTTCCTTGGATCAATGGATTTGAGATTGCCCACCTAATGAAACGAGACCAGAGTTTAAAGGAAATTCCCATCATTTTTGTCAGCGGTCGAACTGGAGATCTTGACGTTAGAAGGGGATTTGAATTGGGGGCGGTTGACTTTATTAAAAAGCCATTTGCAGTCGAAAAGATCAGGAAGACCGTTAAGACTATTTTATGTCTCAATAGGGTCTAGTCTGTTCATCGGATGAGTAATTGGTAGAGGACATCTTTGTCGGATTTTGCTAAAATACCATGGTGGACTTTTAGTTAGGAATCAATTGTTCCGACAAGTGAGCGACGAGAGAATATTGGGAGTGGGCCCGAAGAAAAAATGAGGAGAGACTATGAATTCTCTGATTAGAAGTGCCCTTGCAACGATTTTTGGCCTTGTGTGGTCCATGGGACCAGCGCTTGCCGAACCCCAATCTGTCAATTTGAGAATGAAGATTCTTTCGAACCAGTTGGGAATTTCATATAATAAGTTAAAGCCAGACAACGTGAAGAGAATTTCGATGGGTCAATTCCTGGATCGGCTAAAACCACTTATGACAGAGGTTCAGTACAAGAAATTTGCAAAATATGTCGAGCCCTATAAAAAAAATGAGTTACCTGAGGTAACCATAGAAGCAAACAAGTTATTTTTGAAGGAAGGCGGAGATGCTATCAGACTGCAAGCAGAGCGGAATCCTGAGGCGGTCATCTCGGTTGCAGGCGTCCTTATGCCAAATGCCGATTTTGAAGATGTCGATGCGGCCTTAAACAAAATTGAGGCCCTCGTGCTTAAAGATCGTCAAAAAAATGCCTCCTTGCTTGATAAAATCGGAGAGGAAATTTTTCCTCACGCCGAGGCTTGGCTATGGCCTCTTGCGATAGTCGCAGCAGCGGGGCTATTTGGATATTTTCTCTACAAAGGGATGACAAATATGAAGGCCGACGTCAATGTGGCTGGTGGTACAACGAACACATTAGATGTAACTGGGGACGTCAAGACAACCAGCGACATCAACATCGGCTTGGGCGTTACCCCCTTTAACATCCACTCGACAGGTGCAACAAAATAGCATCTGTGTAGGTGAGTTTGAATTTCTCACCTACAGGGAGAGTTCCTTTGGTGTTCCCTTGGGAATCGCGCTCAATAGTTTTTTAGTGTAGTCGTGTTGAGGCTGGCGATAAATTTGAACGGCATCAGCCATTTCGACAATCACTCCTTTGTTCATCACGGCAATTTCATCGGAAATAAATTTTACGACAGCAAGATCGTGGGAGATAAAAATATAAGTGAGGTTGAATTCGTCTTGTAGATCAAGCAAGAGATTGAGAATCTGTGCCTGGATAGAGACATCTAAGGCACTGACGGATTCGTCGCAGACAATGAATTCAGGTTCGACAGCGAGCGCCCGAGCAATGCAAATTCGTTGGCGTTGTCCGCCAGAGAATTCATGGGGATAGCGATTGAGCATAGCTCGACTCAGGCCCACTCTCTCCATCAGTTTTCCCGCCATTTCAATTCGATCATTTTTAGAGTTGCCAAGATTGTGGATAACCATAGGTTCCATAATGGCAGCGCCAATTGTCATTCGCGGATTTAAAGAAGCATAGGGATCCTGAAAAATAATCTGCATCTTTCGTCGCATGCCTCTCATCTCGTTTCGGCCGAGCTTGGTAATGTCGACGCCGTTGTAAATGATCTCTCCAGATGTTGGCTCAACAAGACGAAGCAAAGCTCGCCCTAAGGTTGTTTTGCCGCAGCCAGATTCACCGACAAGGCCTAGGGTGCGTCCCTTTCTCACAGTAAGACTCACGTCGTCGACGGCATGAATGCTAGAGAGAACACTTCCAAAGATTCCTTTTTTGAGAGGAAAGTATTTTTTTAGATTTTTGATTTCAAGCAGAACGGGATTTTCTTTGGTGAGAGGTCGTACTTCTTTAATATGGTTGAGGGTCGCAACATCAAAATATTTCTCTTTTCCATCCTCGCTCATAAAATCGGAGACAGTGGGAAGACGAAGGGGATTGCGATCGAGTGAAGGACGACAGGCGAGCAGACCTTTGGTGTATGGGTGTTTTGGTTTAGTAAAAAGTTCGTGGGAACTTTCATTTTCGACGATGTCACCTCGGTACATCACCACAACTTCGTCTGCAATATCTGCAATTACGCCAAGATCGTGAGTGATAAAGAGGATACTCATTTTGTATTTCTTTTGGAGGTCCGCCAATAAGTCGAGTATTTGTTTTTGAATCGTTACATCAAGCGCCGTTGTGGGTTCATCAGCAATCAACAGATCGGGTTCACATGCGATAGCCATTGCAATCATGACCCGTTGTCTCTGGCCACCGCTCAGCTCATGGGGGTAGGAGTTGATTCGTTCCTCTGGGTGAGGAATACCCACTTGATCTAACAAGCTCAATGACTTAGCAAGGGCCTGCTTCTTATCAAGACGCTGATGAAGAATGAGCGTCTCCGCAATTTGATCTCCAACCGTGAAAACGGGATTTAAGCTGGTCATGGGTTCTTGAAAAATCATTGATATTTTATTGCCACGAACCTGGCGCATTTCGGATTCGGGCAATTTTAGGAGGTCCTTGCCTTCAAAAAAACAGGAACCGTTCGTGATTTTGCCCGGGGGATTTGGAATTAGCCTCATAATAGCCAAAGACGTTACGCTCTTCCCGGAACCTGACTCTCCCACAAGGCCCACCGTCTTTCCCTTCGGAATATGAAATGAAATATTTTTGACGGCATTTACCGTTCCATCGTCAGTTTTGAAATCAACCGATAAATTCTCGATTTTAAGCAAGATATTTTGAGAAGAACTCATTTTACTCCGCCTCTCGCCCACTTGGTCCTTGTTGCCACAAGGTTCAGTGAGCTGATCCATTGATTGGGATCTACTTATTTTTCAGTTTAGGATCTAGTGCATCTCTTAACGCATCATTAAACAAGTTAAAAGCCAACACCAAGAAGAACATAAATAGGGTTGCTGCGAGTAGCCCCCACCACACACCGCGGGCCAGTTCCTGCTTTGCGTAGTTAATCATGGTTCCCCAAGAGGGAGTTCCCGGCTCAACCCCCAAACCAAGGTAGCTGAGGATCACTTCACCTTTTACGGCTCCCACGAACCCCAAACTGAAATTAATTAAAACAAGGTGAGTGACGTTGGGCAAGATGTGGAGAAAAATCCGACGCAAATGGCTGGCCCCCAAAGCAAAAGCGCCCTGGACGTACTCTCGATCACGATGTTTCATGAATTCAGCTCTGACAACTCTGCAAAGACCTACCCAACTGGTCAGCCCAATAGCAATGCAAAGGGTTCTGAGGCTAGGTCCCATGACGAGGGAAAAGGCCACGACCAACAGGATGTAAGGTATCGTGTCGATAGTCGTGTAAAACCAAACAATGAGATCATCTATCTTGCCTCCAAAATACCCCGCGACAGATCCAAAAAGAGTGCCAATCACGACAGATATTCCGGCTCCAAAAAAGCCCACGATCAACGAGGTGACGGCTCCATGTGAGGCTCTGGCGAGGACGTCACGGCCAAAGATATCTGTTCCCAGCCAATGGCTCCAGCTGGGTGCTTGGTAGGCAATTTCGTTGTTGGTAGCTCCGTAATCAGTAAAAATAAAGCCAGAGGAGCAGAGAAGTACCATAAGGATATATCCAAAGAGAAGCCAGGCGCTGACGATAGCTATTTTGTCCTTTTTCAAGCGGCGATAGGCATCCCACCACAAAGAATTGCGCAGACCCCTCGTGCTAAGAGCGGACTTTGGGAGGAGACTCGCAGTGACTGGGCGTATTAAGCTCATGATTTATTCCATTTAGCTAGCGTAATTGAATTTTTGGGTCGACCACAGCATAAAGTATGTCTGACAGAAGTTGAAAAATCATGTAAAGTACTGCCCCCATAACAGTCATTGCTTTAATCACCGGAAAATCAGAATTTTGGATGCCCTGAAAAACGAGGCCCCCGAGCCCTGGGATTCCAAAGAAGGACTCGAGTAGCAGTGATCCAGTGATAAGAAATGGCATTTGAAGCACGACCAAGGTGATTATTGTGACCATTGCATTTTTTAAAACATGCTTAAACAAGATGACCGACGTACTTAATCCTTTCGAGCGGGCAGTTCGCACATAGTCCTGGTAGATCTCGTCAAGAAAAGCTGTGCGATAGAAAAGGATATCTTCCCCTAAAGAGAAGGACACAAAAATGATAATAGGGAGGGTCAAATATTGCCAGCGTCCTACCCAGCTAGGGTCCCACCCTGAAATAGGAAAAACGCCGAGCTGATAGGCCAAGTAGTACTGCCCATAAAGAATATAGACCAGAGAACTCAGGCTCATCAGTCCAAGGCAGATCACCATGACGCTTCGATCAAATAGAGTGCCCCGGAGGTGGGCCGTAATGAGGGCAAGAGACACTGTCAAAATAAGTGTTAGAGCGAAGGCCGGAAGAGTAAGGCTGAGGCTCACTCCTATACCCTCAACAATCATACTTGCGACCTTTTGTTTGGTTGCCCAGCTTCGCCCAAAATCGAAAGTTGCAATTTGGCCCAAGAAAAAAAAGTACTGTTGGGGAAGTGATCGATCGAGACCCAGTTCGGCCCTAAACTGTTGTATTTGTTCGGCCTAACTTTGTAATACTTAAAGGAGCCATTGATGATGGAGTGGGATTTGAAGTTATCTAGCCAACCTTGGTACATTTGGTATCCCAAGCGGTGAACCCCAGGAACCCAAGGTGACTTTTCAACAACGATATCTCTCATCTTGCGATAGACCTGGGTCCGTTCAGGGCCGGGGGGCAGCAGGGCTGCTTTTTCATAGAGTTGATCGAATGATGGATCTACAAAATTAGAACCATTTGGGCCCGGTGATACGTTCTTACCGTAAAGCAGCTGAAGAAAGTTTTCTGCATCTGGGTAATCTGCCAGCCAAGCAATTCCCCAAATTTGGGCCTTTTTATCTCTGACCTTTTCAGTAAACTGGGGCCATGAGGTAGCCTCAATTTTGATTTTTACCCCAATCTTTTCCATATTGATTTTAAAAAGCTCAGCCATTTGAGCGGCCGTCGAAGTATTTGTCGTTGAATAGACTAATTCCGGAAGTCCCTTTCCCTCTGGAAAGCCAGCTTTAGCTAAAAACTCCTTCGCTTTCGAGACATTAAATTCTTTGTACGGATTTTTAAATTCAGGATCGTAAGCATCAACTCCGGGAGGAATCGGACTTTGTGCACTCACCGCGCGACCGTTGTAAAATTTTTGAATCGCAGTTGCAGTGTCTTCCCCATACGATATGGCCTTACGAAGGTTTTCATTCTTTCCGACCAAAGGGTCTAGCATATTGAAGGAAGTGTAAGTCACATCAGGTTCGACGGTGACTTCAAGCTTGATTCCTTTTTTTTTCATCTCGGGCGAGAGTTGGTTGTTTACAACAGCGCTGTCAAAGTTGTCTTTGGGGATATTCAGCGTATCAAGCTCACCTTGCTGAAATTTCAGCCAGGCCGGTTGATCTTCGATGATTTCATGAATGACAACTTTATCGATAAATGGAATTTTCTTGCCTGCGTCTTTAAGAAGACCATTGGCTTCATCGGTGAGCTCCCCTTCAGTGGGGTAAGTGTGGCCCAACCACTCCGGATTTTTAAGAAGAACAATTCGACTGTTTCGCACCCAGTTTTCGAATTTGAATGGACCAGTTCCTACAGGGTGATTGAGGAACTCCTTGCCGTATTTATCAACGGCCTCCTTAGGAACGACGGAGGCGTAGCCCAAAGCCAAGACGTAGTGAAGTTGGTAAAACGGCTTTGTGAGTTTAATAACAAGCGTATGGTTGTCTGGGGTCTGCAGCCCCTCGATCGGCGAGTCAAAGGTCGCCTCCTTTTTTGAAATTCCATTTCGCCATGCATCCAGTCCCGCAATTCGTCCTTCAAAAATCCACGCTCCATCCGAAGAATTAGAGGGATCCATTAATCTCTTCCAAGAATAAACAAAATCTTGGGAGGTTATTTCCCTCCCTTTGCCATCGGGGAAAGCTTCGCTGTCATGAAATTTAACGCCCTTGCGAATCTTAAAGGTATGCACCAAACCATCAGTTGAAACGGTGGGCAGAGACTCGGCGAGGAGCGGCTGAAGCTCCAGGGGACGTTTTAAGTAATGGTACTGGAGAAGAGTTTCATAGATCTGTGATACGACGGTGTTCGAGTAGACATCAGAAGCATAAATAGGATCAAGTCCCTTCACGTTCGCTCGAACAACCGTATTTAATGTATTTTCCCCCTCTGTTGTCTTTCTTGTGCACGCGGCTTGAGTCATGATGAGGGTCACAAAAAAGGAGGCAATGAATCCCCCAGAGAATGTTCGCAAAATCTTGTGATTGAACATTTCAGTCTCCTTCCAATAGCTTGTGTTGTGTAGCGTTAGGGGTTGAAGTTGTCAATAACCTCACTTGATGAAGCATGATAATGCGTCGAATTATCAAGTGCCATGTTTGGTTAAGGATACAATAAGTTGAGCTCAGAGAAGGAACTGATTTGCTCGTGGGCGCCTCTCCTTAATAGTTCCGCAACTGGCGCATAGCCAAAAGTGACAGCTACTGAGGTGACACCACAGCCAAGAGCTGCGTCAACATCTGGAATTCCATCTCCAACAAGGATGGAACTATCCGGATCAATATTGGCACGACGCATTGTCTGTAGAAGTGGAAATGGATGGGGTTTCTTTTTATCAAAGGAATCTCCGCCAAAAACAGAAACCCAAGGAAAGTGCTCCCATCCCAGATGTTTCAGTAGTTTTTTTAAGTGATGCTCCTTTTTATTGGAAACAATGGCTATTTGATGTGGGCAGGTATCCAAGAATTTTTCAGCATCCTTTAGTGGCCGAGGGCTATTGAGAATGTGTCGGTCATAAATCTCAAGAAATTCAACCTCAATTCTTTTTATTTGATCCAGATTTCCGTTGGCCTCGGGAGCGACTTTCTCGATAAGATTGCCAAGTCCTCCTCCTATATAAGTGATGATAACTTCGTAGGGCAGCGGTGGTTTATTGTGAAGTTTGAGAAGCTCATTTACGGCAGCGGCAATGTCGGGACCGGTATCAACAAGAGTCCCGTCAAAATCAAACATCAAGAGTCGACTCACTGAGAACTCTCACGTGGACCGGTCGATTCGCTTTTTGCTCGATTTGTCGGGGTGGCAATTCCATGGAGAAACTTTTCCACTCTTAGCTTATATTCCTTTGGTGATCGACTCAGTCCTTGTAGATGGCCAACCTCGGGAATGCTAAAGACTTCGAGGTGCAAATGATTGGCTCCTGCGAAAAATTCCTCAATGGCTTGCATGGGGACTAATTTGTCCTTCCAGGCGCGAATGCTCAAAATTGGAAATCGAGGTGGCAATTGTGCAAGTGCGTCGTCGCATGTCTTTTTATATCGCCTTCCTCCAAGCAATTGAACGGCAAAGCTAGCTTTAACGATTCGACTTACAGGATTTGTGATCGTGTATTCATGAGTGAAGAGATTCCACAGGCATCGTTGTATTTGCGCAAAAGGTCCGCCATCACAAATCCATCCAACGACATCCTGGGGATTTCGTCGAGCGATAGAGAGAAGAGCTCCTGAACCAGGGCTTGAGAGAGTAAAAAGAACTTTGCGCTCGGGAATTGACGCTAAGATATCCGAAATTTGCTCAGCCCAAACTTCTGGGGCTCCAAATCGATAGTTTCGAGTGAGCGGCGGAAATTGCATAAGACGGATTCGGTTGAATTTGAGTTGAAAAGCAACAGCATCAAACCCCATTTCATTTGCCAAAAGGAGATGTCGGGCCAGCGCAATCGGAGAACCACCGAATTGGTGCACAAAGATGATGACCTCCTCGTATTTTTTTAGGGAGGCTCTTCGCCGAAACCCGGAATAGGGAAGTGGTTCTTCGGGATTTTTCATGTCTGGATTGTTTATGTTGGCCACAATTCACGCCAGTGCTTTACCGCGGGTTGTGTTCTCCCTACATCCTCCACGAGATATGAACTGAGTTCGATATGTTCCAGGGCTGTTTCTGCCAGCACCTTTCCACAAGCTTTAATGACAGATGCGGCGTCAATTCCGTGATAGGCATAGATATCAGCGGGTCGGCCACATCGTGAATGCTTTCTGACCGCGAGAGCTTCTTGTTTAACCCCAACGATAGAACCAATATTATCCAAAAGGCCTGGTTCCCCGTCATGGACGCTGACAATAGGAATGCGCCGTCCAGCCAGTGTTGTGACATCAGAGCGTGTGGCCGAGCCATTGATTGTCGGGACAAGATGGAGGTTGCTGTTGATTCGCAAATAATCTTTTAGATGAAAGTAGTTTGTTTCAAAACCCAAGTTTCCAATAAGGAGATCTGGACTGGTGACAATGATCACATTTGCAAAAATACCCATTTTTAGAAGCTGTTGTGAAGCATGAATGGCTTCAGTGCCGAGTGAACCCATTGCAAAGATATTAACGACATTGTCTCCGGGCTCGTAGCCCGCGTATCCACGATAATCGATCAGAGTATAGCCGCCAGCCAAGACTTCGCGGCGAATAACGGCCAGGATTTGCTCATCGGACTGGCACTCCACCAGTCCCTCAGGAGTGGTCCCTGGAGAATCAATATCATTTGGCGTAAGCAAAATATTTTCATCTAGGCCGACTTTAAAGCGTCTTTGGTTTCGCAAAAGTCGCAATAGGTCCTTTTGTTCGACACCCCGAGTAACGCCACGAATAACAACTCCAGAGCGATTTTTGTTGTCAAAAGTGAGGTGCCGTTTAATAGCATCGCAGAGAATCCAATCCAATTCCTGGCAGAAAAAGGGTTCCCAAGTAATTTGATTAGGGATTTGCAGATCCGATTTCCAACCATGCTGAGCGCCTTCGGGGGAAAGAGTTACCCCTGATGGAGTTCCACAAAGTATGAAACTGGACTTCCAGTATTGGTCGTAAAAGTACTGGTCATGCGCGCGTTTAATAAAAAAATCATAGACTGTCATGAGTGGCAGGAGAGGGATGCCCAGAAAGTCGCGAATCTTTCCAAATGATCCCATGCAAGACATAACGTTACCTTCGGCGATTTCAAACCTCAAGTAACGGTCATCAGCTTCTTCGCCGGGGATGAGATCGGGCAATTTGGAATCTTTTACTCCAACGGAAGCCTCATAATCGCTTTCGACTTGGACTCCAAAAATATGCCCGTCCATGGCTGGATTGAGATTCGTACTTGTTCCCACATCGGGAGCCATTGAGACGAGCATTTCACTCGCGACTTTAAAAGAGCGCTCGGCCGGACCCAGAGCTTTTTGCTTCTGTTGAAGAGTTTGCTCATCAAGAGGAGTGTTTGCTATTCGAGTTAACTTCGCAGTCAATTGCCCCAGCATCCATTGAGTGTGAGGATAGGACGCTAATTTTAAATTGATATCCATGGTTTCTGGAATTTCGCCAAGTTTTTCACCCAGTGATTGAAACAAAGCAATATTGGATTCTTTGAGTTTGTCTTGATCTAGAATCTCTTTGTAAAGCTGATCTCCTCGGCCTTTCAGGAATTTTGCTTCTAGAGAGTCGTCGGGAAATGTGGAAAAAGGATCGCTCGTCAAGATTCCGGTTGCCTTCTTGAGCGATTCAATTTCGTCAGCATCGGGAAGTGCGGAATGGTTGCCTGGGGTTGCGGCCATTTGTAGACCCCAGCCCTTCAATGTATGAGCAATGATAATGGTGGGCCGTCGAGCTTCTTTCTTGCTTTCTTCCAGAGCATCGATCAGGCATTCAATATCATGCCCGCCCAAGTCTCTGAGTGCCGTCCATAACTCCTGATCAGTTACATTTTTAAGAAATTTATGCAAAGAAGAATGATTTTTTTCCAGTTCCTTTCTCAGGAGAGCGCCGTCCTTTATTTGCAGGAGAACCTGGAGGCCATAATCTGAGAGTTCATCTTCGAGCCATTTACAGAAGGAATCGCCCCCCACTTTTTTCATCAGAGTTTTGCGCTTTGAACCGTGTCGTAACTGAATAACGTGCCAACCATTTGCAGCCATGGTTTTAGCAATTCGTTCGTCGTCACTCCCTCCCATGATATTCGCGTTGGTAATTCGATGACCATCAAGGCTTTGTCGATTGTAGTCGAGTATCCAGGTCAGGTTTCCGATCTCCCTTTCTGCGAAATCAGGCACTGCTTCAAAAAGAGAACCCTCTCGGAACTCAGAGTCGCCAATGATGCTCCAAAAATGAGCTTGGGGCACCTGGTATCCGTGGTCTTTGGCATAACGATAGGCGAGGGCGAGATAACCCGCTTGCACCGGAGGGATCCCAACCGTACCAGTAGGAAAAAAATTGTGTCGATCTGGATCGTAGGAGGAGTGATAGGATTGAAAGACTTCCTCACCATTATGTGGAAAAGCTCTCAGGTTACTCATGGCCTTGTTTGATTCTTATCGTGTGAGCCTGGAGTTATATAGATGAAGAAGAAGTCCCAAAAGATAATTGTAAGCATGATCTGCAGGCGAGGCGTGAGGCTTATTTGCGATGTGATCGAATCCAGATTTGGCGATGAGATGGATAGCAGCAAGAATATGAAGCGAGCTTGCGCTGGCAGCGGCGTGTCCTCCGATTTTAGGATCACCCTTTTCCTTATTCGGCCGATGATTCGCGATATAGATCATTTGAGTTGCCAAATATTGGGCGCGTTGTGCAATAGAGTTAAGAATCTCGATGTCCGGTTTGGCCGGAATATTTTTTTTTGCCATTTTTCTTTCCTTACGGTGCAGACCGTTTGGTTCAGGCGTACGCCACTGACCAATACTCGGCTTCATCCCACCTATTTATTTTATTTCGCGGCAATGGACTAAACGACAAAACTTCAAATTAGGCAAGAGCCTCAGATATTGTTTATTGATGGATCTCCAAAATGCCGATCATCTCTTCAGATAATATAGGAACGGGTGACCACACGATGCGGCGATCATCAAGACTTGTGAATTTTCGCTCATAGCGAAAAAGTGAAATCCCCTGCCTTGTCAATAAAAAGGGAAATCGAGGAACCATTTCTCCTCGAACGGGGGCGAAGGGTCGGATGAGGTGGCACTGAAAACTGTCGGAATTTGTAAAGAAGTGTCGCTCAAGACGAGAATAGGCTTCCCCTGAGGGACTTATTGTATGGAGGGGCAAGACAAAGCATCTCTCGCTGACCGCGTGGCATCCGGAAATCAAAAGGGAAAAGAAATCTGAATCTGGGTTTGGATCGAAGATAAGTTCGGAGGAAGAAATTTCCTTTGATTGTCGCAAAATATTTTCGCAGTTTCCTTGGTTAAGTACCACCAAGACGTTAAAGCCACATTGGTTAAGTGCCCTTATTTGGCGGTCTATGAGATATTGCCCTTCTATCTGTAAAAGAGCCTGTGTGGGAGATTTATCAAAGCTATTACTATCTCCCGCAAGTAGTAAGATGTTCACGCAAAGTCCTCTTCTTTGAGTTCTTCCAATTCATGTTGAAGGCGATAGTGAAAGCTGGCCTCCAAAATAAAATCCCATCGAATCCTGATGTAGCCGTCCTGTTCGACCATTCCTTGGGGGGGATTAGGAAAAGGAGCAGCTTCCTTAAACGCCTGAACTGCAGCATCATCAAGCTCTACGATACCACTTTCTCCTAGGACCTGAACCTGGAGCAAGGTCCCGTCTTTGTCCAGGGTAATGAGAACCCGTGTCACCCGATCCCGGGTCGAGGCAATTGAGCGTCCCCTTCGAATGGCCATTCTCACGTTTTCCCGAATCGTGGGTTCCCAGTGTTGCCTGATTTTCTCTTTGATTCGATTATAGTAGGAATAATAGACAAATTCCTTGGTGCTCAGGAGGGTTTGGATGCCAAGCTTTGTATCTTTCAGGTAGTCGTCCGTTTGACTGGGGCGTCCCGGGGGCAACTCTGGTGGGGTGACCCTGAGGTCCGGAGTGAGGCTAAAGTCTGGTTTGAGGGCAGAAAGATCTGGGAGATGGCCGCCCTTCGATCTCTTGTGGTTTTTGGTGATTTCTTCCCTTTTCTCAACCTCTGTATCGCCTGGTTGCGGCGTTCCCGGTTGTGCCAAATTTGAGAACTTACCAGTTGCCTGGGCACGCGTTTCCTCTTGAACACTTTGATTGTGTTGGCTCAAAAATCGGGCCTGGTCAGGAAGTTCATCATTGAGTGGCTGCTTGTTCTGCTCAACGATTTGTTGCGAAAGGCTATCTTTTGTGGGGGGCCTGGGTTTTTGCTCAGATTTATCAAGGATCACGACCTCGACTTTAGATCGGTGAGATTCGTTTTTTTGAGAGCGAAAAAGATTTAATCCTTTCCAAAGGAAGAGGTGCAATAGAAATGAAAAGAGAATAAATGCAATCAAAGATTTGCGGAGTTTACCGGCCATACATCCTCGCTATTGGGTATCGGACAAGAATCCGCAAAAATTGAGGCACAATGAGGGTGGCCGTTGAATTGAGATCGGGTTTCTAAGACTGAAAAGCTGAAATTCACTTGGTCGGGTTAGTTCGGTAACGTAGGATAGAGGGATGGAATTCGATGTGTGGGCAAAGACCGATGTCGGCCTAAAAAGAGAAATAAACCAGGATACTATCTTGGTCGATCCCGAGCTTCATCTTTTCATTGTGGCGGACGGTATGGGCGGTCATAAGGGTGGCGAAGTGGCCTCTGCTTTGGCTGTCGAAACAGTTCAGGAAGTTATTCGCAGTCGGTTGCAAGCAAAAGGCAGAATTAATCCGAGAGAGGTGATTGCTGAAGCCTTTCGAACTTCTAGTGCGCGAATTCATAGCAAAAGCACTCGAGAAAATCCTGAGCTTATGGGAATGGGAACAACGATGGTGATGCTTTGGGGGTACAACGACAAAGTCTATGTTGGAAATGTCGGAGATTCGAGAGCTTATATTTATCGGGATCCGTTTCTTTGGCAACTGACGGAGGATCATTCCCTGATCAACGAACAGATTAAGGCGGGAGTGATAAATGAGAATGATGCACCTCATGTGATTGGTCGCAACGTCATTACACGCAGCGTGGGATATGAAAATGATGTGGTGGCAGATATTGTGGTCAGAGATTTTCATCCCGGAGAATTTTATTTACTCTGTTCGGACGGTCTCTCCGGTTTGGTTCCTGACCTTCGCATCAACGAGTTATGTCAGAAAAATGATCCCTCCGAGGTTGTATCGCGATGCATTGAAAAGGCAAAATCGGCTGGCGGCGACGACAATGTTTCTGTCATATTCATACGGACGCGCCAATGAGTGAGATTTAAGGCGGTGGAAGATTTAAGTTCATTTAGAATCTTGCGCGAGCCTCTGGAAAAACTGAAATCTTGACTTATTTATTGACGCGTAAAGCTAGCTTTTCTACAGTCAGGTCAATCCTCTCCAATCGACCTGGCACGAAGGAAATTGGTATTGCGGCGAAATTTTAATCTCTACTTGAAGGTCAAGGAATGGAAAAAAAATCATTCACAATACTTTTAACGAGTAACCGCCGGGGTCGAACTCAATCACTCACAATCTCTGCGGCTTGGCTCAAGGCGATTGTTTTTTTGTTCGGAGTCCTGATGGTCACTTTTGGGGCCGCCACGGTGGATTACTTTGGTTTGCTCCTTGAAGCCGGAGAGAACAAGATTCTAAGGGCGGAGAATGTTCAGATAAAGCGGCAGTTTCAGATTGTTGAGAGTAAAATTGGATCACTGGAGAACAGTCTCGAGCGGGTGAAAAGTTACTCTACGAAACTTAGGCTGATTACCAGCATTGAGGATGAGGATAGAACCGTGAAATTGGCTGTCGGGTCTGAGCCGAAGGCTGGGCAGTCCGTATCTGAATACAATGAAGCTGTCCAGGATCGTGGGCCGGCCTCAGAGTTTTTAGTGAAGGATTCCATATTTATGGACAAGCCGCCTCTCGACGAATCGAGCGGGGAGGTGACAGCACTAAATCAAAAGGATTACGCCAAACTTTCCATCCGAATTGACCGGGCGGTCAAAGAGACTCAGCTTCGCGAGTTAGGAGTACTACAGTTATGGGAATCTCTTTCTGAGAGACAAAGTCTCTTAAACGCAACACCAAGTATCAAACCCTCTTCGGGTTGGTTCACCTCCCGGTTTGGCTATCGTATTGATCCATTTACCGGGAAGCCCGTCATGCACGCGGGGCTTGATATTGCTGGTCCACCTGGAACTTCCATTGTTGCGCCGGCGGATGGGGTCGTTTCATTTGTGGGTTACGAATCGGGTTACGGAAAACTCGTTTCTATTGACCACGGCTATGGCGTTGTCACCCGTTTCGCTCATAATTCCCAAATTTTTGTGGAGGCGGGGCAAAAAATAAAACGTCGCGATATCATTTCAGCGATAGGCTCCACGGGCCGGTCTTCTGGACCTCATTGTCACTATGAAGTTCGAGTTCACGGAGTTCCTGTGGATCCGATCAATTACATTCTGGACGAATGATAAAAAATCAGTGGTTCTTGTCTCTTAGACTGAAAAACTCTCTGCTGGCACAGAATAACCAGCAGATCAATGAGCATAGATAGATATAATAAGCCGAGCGAAAACCAAGAGAAGCTCAGTCTTAACGCTTTGAGTACTGAGGACGACGTCTCGCTCCGTGCAGACCGTACTTCTTTCGTTCAACCTTCCGAGAATCTCGCGTGAGAAGACCCGCCTTTTTTAAAACACCGCGCAAGGCTTCGTCTGCGACGAGAAGAGCTCTTGAGAGTCCGTGACGAATGGCCTCAGACTGTCCCGTAGGACCGCCTCCCTTGACCGTAACAAAAGCGTCAAACCTTCCACTCGTATCAGTTGTACTGAAAGGGACTTGAATGGCAGCCTTGCCTGAAGCCGTCGTTAAGTATTCATTGGCCAATTTGCCATTGATTGTGATCTTACCGGTTCCAGGTTTGAGGAAAACGCGAGCCGCGCTCGTTTTTCTTCTACCCGTTGCGTAAAAAACTTTGTCGTTAGCCATTCTGATGTCGCTCCATTACTTAATTAATGAGAATGCGGTTGGTTTCTGGGCTGAATGAGGATGTTCTCCGCTTTTATACATCTTCAATTTCAAGATTACGCGGCTCGAAAGCTTATTTTTAGGTAACATTCCTTTAACAGCCTCACGAACAATGTGAGTAGAGTCTTTCTCCATCCATTGCTTAGCTGTTTTCTCCCGAATTGAACCAAAATAGCGGGAGCGTGTAAAGTATTTCTTGGCGTCCATCTTATTGCCCGACATTTTAATTTTATCGGTGTTCAGAACGACCACGAAATCCCCCGTGTCTACGTGAGGTGTGAATTGGGGTTTATGCTTGCCCTTGAGTAAGCCAGCAACTTAAATAGCCAGGCGTCCAAGGGTTGCGTCAGTAGCATCAATGACCCACCAACTTCGATCGACCTCACCTGTCTTTGCATTCCAGGTTTTCATTATTTATGTCCTCATTTTCCGATTAGCTGTCTAGTTTCTTTGATAGAGTAAGATCGCTGGTTTTAAAGGGTTCGGCACTTGTTGTCAAGGTCCGGCAGATAGAAGACCTCGCAAAGGCGAAGTCCTTCTGGTTGCGCCGTCCCCAAGGCCATCCGGCGATCCCTTAGTTCCAGAATCGATTTCATGTCTGTTGCTGGTCTGCCGGCGTAATAGAGATCTGTCATGGTTCCCACAAGATTTCTCACCATCTGCTTGAGAAATCCCTCCCCAGTTATTGAAAAATACAGTAATTCTGAACCTTTGGAGCCCCATTGCGCGCTTCTGATATGGCGTGTAGTCTCTGTGATATCAGAGCCCGCAGTTTGAAAGCTGGCAAAATCATGGGTCCCTTCGATGAACCGCGCACAGCTCTGAAGGTATTCCAGATGAAGGGGTCTAGGGAACCAACTGACGTAGCGACCACGCAGCGCCGAAGGGAAAGGTCGGTTGAGGATCCAATAGCGGTAGGTCTTATGAGTGGCCGAAGCCATCGCGTGAAATTCTCTCGGGGCTTCCCAAGCCTGGCGAACAACAATCCCGGAAGGAAGAAGGCTATTTGCGGCTCTCAAGAGCTTGTAGCGCCTTGGGTTTTTTGTCGTAACGAGATGCGCAACCTGCCCTATTGCATGAACTCCGGAATCCGTACGTCCAGACCCAATCACCTTGACAGGCTCATCAAAGAGTTGAGTGAAAACTTCCTCGAGAGAGCCTTGTATTGTTGGTTTGCCTCTCGGTTGCTTTTGCCAGCCGCCAAAATCAGTTCCATCATAAGAAATCAGAAGTCGAATTCTATGTGGTGGCTCAAGATTGGCGTTCACTTCCGGACACATTCTTCTAACTCCATGGAATATTTGGATCCTTGCTTGGAATCCAGCGGATTCCTTTCACCATGTTTTTTAAAAAAAAGGAAGGGCCAATTCAGAACGAATCGGCCCTTAAAGAAGGGAGAGAGAATTGAACCTCGATCGAAGATCATAAGAGAAAAACCGAACCAATCTCAAGGCAGCCAGTTCTCAAGTGCCCGTTACTCCAGCTCAATCACCCCAAAATCTCGCAGATACACTGACACGGGACCCTTCAAGCTACCCACTGCTCTTGAATCAAAGGGGTAAAGGGAAACATCCATTTTCAATTTCTCGATGCAGAGGGAATCAGGCGGAGCCACTGGTCTGCTGGTTTTGGGATCAAGAATCCTTTTTGCGGAGAGGCGAATGGTTCCAGAACTGGGGACTTCAAACTTCTGATGATTTCCGGAATCTATTCTCAATCCAGCAATCGAAAGGTTGATCGAGTGATCATCATTGATTGTTCGGGCAAATTCAAAACGCGGATTTACGGGGTCTAAAGGGCATCTACCTGTGCAATTTTCGATTGCCTTTCCAGTGGCCAAGTAGAATCCAATCTGATCACTCTCGGAGGCTCCCTGGACAACGTCTTTGGCCGAGCGAAGAATCAGATCGCCGACTGAAATATATTGGAAATCGTAAGTGCCAGATGCTTGCAGTGGGACCTTTGTGCAATTGGCTGGAGGGGGCGGAAGGGAGCTATCGTCCTTAAGAGTAATAATCCCGTGGTCCTTTGTTGTGATTCTGATTTCGCCTCTTAGAATACCCGGAGCAGGCAATTCGTCCGGCAGATATGTGGGAAAATTCTGGTCTATGCTTGGATCTTTAGGGAAAGGCCAAGGCTCTTTTGCGGACTCTCTGTCTATTGCCAGAGTGTTATCAATAAATTGGATGTTTTCAACGCAGAGGACGGGAGCTCTTCGAGAAGTCTGGCTTTCGACTAGCTTCCGGCTGAGTTGAATAGTTCCAACGGTCTGCTGCTCACCATCTGAAAGCTGATACAAGCCAAATCTGACCTCATGGTCCTCTGTTGTAGAGAGAAATTGGTAAGGAGCTGGGGCTCGTTCGAGGAGCAAACACCTTTGCTCCATATTCCCACCGGTGCATGATTTGTAATTATGGTTTTGTGCCGTTCCCCTAAATTTAAAAAAAAGGGCGTCCTCATGAATTTGGAAATCTGAGGGAGGGAATTGCTTCAAGTGGCCTGATCCATCGAAGTCAAATACGTAATTATTGTCGGAATCCGGAGTGATTGTTGCGCAGCCCCCGATGCCATTGCCATTGTTATCATCGTCCAAAGTTGAAAAGATGACTTTGCACGAACTTAAGGTTCCAACTAGTAGCAGAGAAAAAATGAGGCAAAGCAATTGTTTCTTCTTCATAGACCCATTTCCTTTTCGATAAGTGTTGAATTGTCGAGCCATCCATCGGATACGGGACTTGAGCGGCTCTATATAAGAATAGATAAAGGGGGCATGGACCACAACGGACGTCTTTGTCGCGATTTTTATAGGGGCTGGTTTTGAACCCAGCAGGTCATTGCTGGCAAATCTACAACCGCATCGTCGAACAAGGTGCGCAGTTGCGCTGACATTGAACCGCTTGGGCGGCCCACAAAGGTTTTGATACGTAGCTCAAAACTATCGCTCCGAAATGAAAGATCAGTGGTAGATTGATGACGTTCCAAAGAGCCGAGATCCGTGATCTTTCGAATCCCTCTTCCTTCGGCAATTTGAGATCCCTTGATGAACTGACCTATAAAGTTTCCTCGAAATTTCTGAACAACGACATCAATTCCATAATCAGTCCCAGTTGAATCAATATTCTGAATCTGCCGACAAAGCACGTGGGTGTAAGGAAAGTCTTCACGACTTAACGGATCGCTGACGTACTGAAATATTTCTTCTCCAAGAGCTATGTACCAAGGGTCGTAGGAAGAAATGACAGGATTGAGGAGACCTTGTGGCCCAACAGAGAGGGCTCCGCAGTCGATATGACTCAATTTCGGAATATCTCCAACGGAAAAAATAAGGCTGCTCACTGCGAGTTCAGAGATTCTATTCGCATTGGGACATGTTTTAACCTCAGAAAATCGAAAATAGGTTCGAGATTGAGATTCGGGAACTGGATTGCGGTCTCTTTCCGATGAGGGCAATTCAAATGGACTGTGGCTCGGATCAAAGGGACCGTACAATCCATCAATGTTGGCTTCTGCGTAGTCGTCATTTTTCATTCCAGTGTAGCCACCACCGTTTCCGTTTTTCTTGAGAAGTTCGATCAAATCGCAGTTTTGAAAAAGAACCAAGAATAAAAGAATTCCAAATATCATTGCGAAGAATTTGACAATCAATTTACTGTGGCTGCTATTCACAAAATATCTCTCGATCTTGATTCCTCTATTATTAGTTTAACAGGTCGATAAAAAAACCGATAATTTTGTCGTGAAAGATAAGTGGAAATATCAAATTGATACATGGGATGAGCTGATCAGGGAGGGAAGGGGTGGACAGGTTCGCCTTGAAATCATGAAAGTCAATCGAGCGGAAATACCAAGGCGGGAATTGTATAGAGTTGCAAACGTAGCTCGTCGAGTGCGGTTAGAAAATTGGGGGATGCAACTTCTGTATCCGATTGTTCGCAGTGAGAACAAAGATGTCTTTCCGTCAGCCGAAGAAATTTGTGAATACTCAAATGCTTTGATGGAACTGGGATCACTAGAAGAAGCAAAAAATCTTCTGTTAGCAGTGAACCCCAGAGAGGCCCCACAGACCCTGCTCTACTTGGCGTTTCTAGATTTTCGCGAGTGGAATTCAATTGGTGCTGGAGCTCGCCTGAGGAGTTACCTAAAATGTCCTTTGGAGTTGTATGCCCAATTGGTGGGGCAGGTTAATTTGGCTGCAGCACTGGTTCAAACTTCGGAGTGGGAAGAGGCTCGAGGTCTACTTGATCACTTAGAACTTCGCGCACGGACTGAACAGAGACATTTGCTTCTTGGAAATATCTATGAATTGAGAGCACAGCTTGATATTCAAATGAGAGATTGGTCAGCAGCCGCAAGGAATTTGGACCAAAGCATAAAGTTATTGGCAGATTCTCACCATGATAGTTTGCTATTTGCTCTTAAATGGAAGGCGGTTTTGGGACTCAAAACTTCTCAAAAAAATTCGTATGACGAGATAAAGGAAGTTCAGCTTCAAGCTCGAAAAATGAAGTTATGGGAAACAGTGAGAGACTGTGATCGACATATTGCGGTTGATAGTCAGGATGATCACTTACTCAATAGACTTTATCATGGCACACCTTTTCGACATTTCAGGGATTTGTTGCTTCGAGAGTTTTCTCATCCGGGCAAATTACAGGAATATTTTGATTGGGTTGGCGGTAGGAAGAATGACCCGATAAGAAAAGTCGTCGATTTGGGTGACTGGAGTGGGGAGGGAGATACAGGACATTTAACCCCAGGTCAGCTGAGTCATGCTTTGATCTCCGTACTTGCCGCCGATTTGTATTCTCCAAAAAAAATGGGATCTTTGTTTGGGGCCCTATTCCCAGACGAGTATTTTAATCCGGTCACTTCACCTGAAAAGGTTTACAAGGTTGTGCAGCGTGCTCGCGCTTGGTTTATTGAGAAGGACCTATCGATGGTGATTGATCAGGCCCATGGATATTACCGACTTCGGCTGGGAGAAGGGATCTCAATGCGGTTGAGGGCTTCTTCGAAATCGACAGTTCGCCCTGATAAGATTGAGCATTTGGTCTTGTATCTTCAAAGAGCCAAGCGAGCTGGAGCATCCTTTTCTGCAAAAGACCTCGCCGCCGAGCTGCAAATTTCGCAAAGAACAGCGAATCGCCTCTTAAAAGAAGCTGTTGATGCCGAGCATGTTGAGCAGATTGGCAAAGGAAGATCCACCCTGTTTAAACTCAAAAACAAGAACCTTGTCGCCTAGAGTGCTGAAATTTAAAATTCGACATAAATGCCACCATTCAAAAAATTAGCCGAGAAATCAAATTTCTTTCCCAAGGCGACCAGTGCCCGGTATTCAATTGCCACCCAAACGGAATTAATGCCAAATTCTCGATCGAGGGTGATCAATGCATCCTTGTCAAGCAAACCAAGATTGAAGGCAATCCCTCCGGCAGCATGAGCGGCCGTTGCAAGGCCAAATTTTGGTCCTTTGTTGTCATCGCGAATTTCGGCAAAGGTGATCGCATCTCCGCCTCCCTCAATAAACGGAACGAGCGGCTGTTTTTCCCATATCTGCATGCGGTAAATCGCAGCGACATTATTGGGAAGAGCCAAAAAAGTAAACGACTCGCGCGGTCTGATGCCTGCGTTTTCGGGGCTTTTAAAGGCTCCGTTGCCATGAGCAGCATAAATGCCCGTTCCTAGTTTCCAGCCTAATTTACCCAGCCGTCCCTGCCAGAGTTGCCATTCATAATCGTACATGACTAAGGGCATCTCGCTGTCTTCATAAAGGGTTTGAAAAGTGACTCCCGTCTCAGTATTGGAAAGCTCTGCGGGGTCAAACATTCCGAACCGAACAGAAGAGGAGTGTTTCTGATCTGATTTGGGTATTTGGTACAGATAGGTTTTATCGCTTGTGATACGGACCAAGCCCTTGTCTGCCAGAGGATGGGGCACCACCTGCTCCGTTGTGGCACTAGGATCCACTAAAGGCTTTTCTTGGGCTTCTGCTGAGCTGCAAAAAAAATCATAAAGACTCAATCCCGATGAGGCTCTATGAGCGTGAAGGATCTCAAATCCAGAAAGGAGAAGGAGTAAATTGATCGAGACGGGCCTAAGCCAGTCGTTCATTTTTATTTCTCCGTCTGGAATTGTAAAAGATCAGGGTGAGACTAGCAAAAAAAAGAACCAACAAAAAAGTCAAAGCAGAAGAGAGCCCGTATCTAATAGATAGCCACGCAAAACCCCAAACAGGCCAAAGGATAGTTCGAACGAACGGTCGCCAAAATGGGTGTTTGTCTATCCATCGAGCAGCAAATGGTCCCAGTCGATAGTAGGCTCTTACAAAGTCTTTGCCAAGCTTGTAGGGCAGAAGAAACTTCTGACGAAATTTACGAAACGTGTCGAGATGCCTGTCAAGGGCGGAGCCATAGGCCGCAGTGGCGACAAAGCAATTTACGTCTTCAGTCAGAAGGCCAACGACTTCATCGGGGCGGGCTATAAAGGGGCATGCCGCATCATCTGTAGGGTTGGGGCCAAGTGCGGTTGCTGTATTTCCACAAGCGTGCGCAATGGCCGTGTCTGATGTGATAAATGAGATATTGTTCGCTTGATCCAGCATCCCGATTCGAAAGAAATAATATTCTCCATTTGTTAAGCCACTGATAGAATTATTTCCAAGAAAATATTCGTCGTTCTCGGTTTCGATATCGATATCAAAAGAGCCAAAATTAGATCCTGGGTTGGGGCCCGTGGCTCCGTAGGCAAAGCCTACGGTCGAGTAATAAAAACGGGCTTTTGAAAACAGAATATTTCCAGCACTCGGAAAAGTGTCGGTAGGCTCTAGATCCTCGATGAATACCTTCTCGTCTCCTGGGAAAGCAGTAAATGCACATACTCCATCAGTAAAAGTGGCCCCCGTATCGCTGCAGTGTTCAATGGTATCTGCGTTGAGGGGCATGTGGACTTTGAAAACGATACTGTCACCCTCGCCGCTACCGAGTTGACCGTTGTTATCTTCGTCCACTCCAATTTTTAAAGTTTGAGAGGGGGGGCTCGCATTGGATGCGCTGGTTGAGTTCACGCATGCACTTGCAGCATAGGCACTAAAAGCGCTAGCACAGATGGTTGTCCATGGGATATTAACCACACCGGTCTCATCTTTACCGACCGTTGTGCCACTTGATCCAATTTTGGTGATACCGTCACCCGAGGTAAGAATTATTGGACCAGATTTCGAAGCAGAACTGGAAGATATCGAGATCTCAACGTTAGAATTCAGCATTGCTCGCTTTTCATTGCACGCAAGAAGACCTGTTCCTAAGATACAGTTGTTACAGGTGCCATCCGAGTTTGCAGTGCAGCCGGTCGATTCACTGCCCGCGAAGCCACCATAAACAATAATGGAACCACCCTCTTTCACCCAATTTGAAACTCCCGAAATTGAGTGAACGGTGATCGCCGCGAAGGCACAAGGAGAAAGGAACCAATAAAGGCTCCCCGCCGAAAGCCATCCCATTAAACTTAAACTGTTGGAAACAGGCTCAATTCTCATTGAGACCATTCGATCATGCTTTGTGCCACTTGTCAAAAATCATGAATCGAACAGGGGCCGACGATCATCTAGTATTTACCCTCAACTCAGGAACCGAGTGCGAAGCGCGCAATCAGAGTCTAAAAATTTTCTCGGCGATTCGGATACCATTAAGGGCAGCGCCCACGCGAAGATTATCGGCCACAATCCACATCACCCAAGTCAGTGGATCGTCGAAATCACGGTGAATTCGTCCAATATAAACGGGGTCATGACCCGAAGCCTGCCGAGTCGTAGGATACACAGCCTCCTGGGGATTATCGAGAATTTCAACTGCGGAAAGATGGGACCAGGATCTTAAAAGGTCGTCCCTCTCGACACTTTTGTTCAGCTTAACCCAAGCTACCTCAGAATGTCCGTTGAGAGTGGGAACCCTCACTGTAAAAGCACTGACGCTGAGCCGAGGGTCTCTTAATATTTTTTTTGTCTCTTTGATAATTTTTAGCTCCTCACTCGAAAACCCGGTGTTATCGAAGCCACCGATGTGAGGTAGGCAGTTAAACGCAATAGGATGTGCAAAAACCTGAGGGATATGGGGAGTGCTTATTTCAGTGTTTGAATCAGAACTCAATTCTGACTTGAGCTGTGCGAGGAGCTCATCGCGCGCCGCCTTTCCTGCTCCACTGACAGACTGGTAGGTGGCCACTTTGATTTGAGAGATTCCAAAGTCCTTCTGCAGGGGCGCAAGGGCCATGACCAGTTGAATCGTTGAGCAGTTCGGGTTGGCAATCAGGGTGGGTGAGCTGGAGGAGGAAAGCAGATCTCCATTGATTTCGGGAACGATCAGATGAACATTTGGGTCCATCCGAAAGGCCGCCGAATTATCAATGGCAAAGGCTCCTTCAGATACGGCCCGCGGCCCCCACTCCTTGCTAATTTCATCCCCAGACGAAAAGAAGGCCAAATCCAAACCTTCAAAGCAACCGTTCTCCAAAGTTTCAATTGTCCAATTTTTACCGAGACACCCGACTTGCCTCCCCTTGCTTTCCTTGCTTGCGAAGAGCTTGAGATTCTTAACAGGAAAGCGGCGCTGTTCAATCAGTCGAAGAAATTCCTCCCCAACCATCCCAGTTGCACCAATGACTCCTACGTTTAAACTCATGTGCCCTCCTCAATTTCTTCGTGAAGGTCATCTTCATGAACAGCATGTGCACTCTCGCTCTCTTCGTCACCTTCAAAAGAGGCTTCTGTTTTTTTGAGGGGCCGACCAAGCCGCAATACCCCGAAAACGGCGCCGAGTATGGCGTAAGTCAAAAACAAGACAAACAACATCACTTCAGGCCTTATTGCGATGAGCGCAAGAATAAACACTCCGAGAACCAAGTAAGCAAAAGGCAACCTTCGCTTCAATTCGATGTCTTTAAAACTTCGGTACCTAAAGGTAGAGACCATCACGAATCCGAGCAGGAAAGTCATAGCTAAAATCCAATGATTACGGTAGGCGAGGATCTCAAGGTCCTGAAGGGCCATAACGGAGCTGGCAACGATTCCGGCGGCCATCGGTATTGGAAGACCCTGAAAATAGGATTTCTCAATGATATTTTGTTGAACATTGAATCGAGCCAATCTCAGAGCTCCACAGGCGACGAAGAAAAAGCTGGCTAGCCATCCAACCCGTCCAAAGGGCTGAAGGGACCATAAAAACAGAAGAATAGCGGGAGCAATTCCAAAACTGACAAGATCGCAAAGGGAGTCATATTCGGCCCCGAATTTGCTAGTCGAATGCGTGAGTCGAGCGACTCTTCCATCAAGAAGATCGAAAACTGCAGCAGCGACAATAGCATATGCTGCGTGAGCGAAATTTCCCTTGATAGCATGAACGATGCCGTAAAAGCCAAAAAACATATTCATGGTCGTCAGAAGATTTGGTAGCACATAGATGTGCATTGTAAGTCGCCGACGAAGACGCTTTGTCCCTTGATTCAAACGATTAAAAGGACGCTGTGGTTGATTCATAATTGTTGTTTCCCTGTCGACAGAAAGCATTTTGTTTAAAATCCTCCGAATAAATAAAACAGCAGCCACAATCCGATCGAGCTAACCACCGGAAAGGTGAAATTATCATCCAGTCTGAATACAGGAATGAGTTCAGCAAAGGCCCCAATGAGACCCGAGAGAATACTCACAATGAGAATTCGGTCAATCATGATCTTGTGCGCGAAAAAAAGAAACCCGCGATGAGGGAGCAACAAATAAACGCAGTGACAAAACCTTGGAGACTTTTTTCTCCCATTATTTTGTCTTTGCCGTAAAGGACCCCCACATAACCTGCGAGTGGATCAGCTATGGCCAAAAACATGAGGGCAAGGGTGACGATGGGCTTTGGAAACAAAAACATAATCAGAAAGGTTCCACTCAGTAAATAGGTCGTTCCCGCTAAGGAATTGCGTTCATGTTCCCTCATGAATGCATAAAAAATTGAAACCAAAAAATTATTTACGTCTGGGAAATAACTGCGCATGATATCAAAAACAACAAATAAACATGTGAAAAAAGTGATGAGTTGAAGTGCCATTGAGCGGCTCACATTGTGATAAATCACAAGGATCAAAACAACCCCAAGAAAATGCCATATTTTTCGAGCGAGGTGAATATCTGATCGTTGCTTTAAAAATGTCCGCCCATTTCCAATGAATTTCCCTCTTATTTCTTTAGGCTCATTCTCGGCACTTCTCTGTCAATCAAGTCACAAGACTAACAAGCTGAATTGACTTGGTTTTAGACACTCAACCGAAAATCCCATCAAATCCTTTTTAGAGCTTTTTGAATCACTTGGCTAGTAAAACATAAATATAGTCATTTCAGTTAGTTACGAATGTCAATAATGGTCTTGGGGTTGCAAATATTGGGAACAGGAGGCAGGATTTTGAAAATCTATCAGTGGCTTTTTGCGCCTATTTTAATGTTTTTTTTCAATCTTGATCTTTCTGCCTTTGGCTCGGAAGTTCAGGTTGCGGCGGTCGTCAGTGAGCATTGGGGTTATTTGCGTGATGTCAGCGGTGAAAGGGAGCTTCAACTTGTAGAAATGGAGATGATCGAGCGGCCCCTCAGCGATGAGAGGGTGTCTTTCAATAATCTTATTTTTGTACCGGAACTAGAAAAGGAGTTTCAAGGCAAGTACGAGAAGCAATTTGGTTATACTGTTTCAGAGCAAAGTATAAATGTTTCGAAGAACTCATATTTACAGCAAGATTTTTCAAGAACAGATGAATCTCCGGAACTACAAAATGCGAGAGAGAGAGCCTATGGAGAATATGTGGTCCGGCGTCTTTTGGAGTATCATGCGGACCGGTATGCGAAAGCGAGTCCAAGCATAAGGCCAGTTTACGAAGCGAAAGAAAGATTGAGTAACGTTAAATTCGAGGTCAAAAGGGGCTATAGAGTGAAGATTCATTATTCGTTGAGTGGGAATTACTTGGACCTGGACCTTGAGAATCCTCTGGATGTTGAAACCAAATGTATTTTTCAAATGGATGAAAATTCCTTTGGACCTGGGGTGATTGATGAAGCGACATTGAAGATCAGGTACACCTTGACTCGCTCAGTCGCAGTGGGTTCCTACTATGGGTTTCGCGCGGGACAGTTTTCTTTGGCTGGGTACAAAGCACTAGAGAACGGCATTTCGACTTCAATTACTGGTTCAACCTTTTTTGAAGATTCGAGTAAGGAAAATAAGCTTATCATTGGGCTGTCTTGGAACTATTAGTGGATCTACGTACTAAATTGAAATTACTAGATAATTTTGATTTTCCATTTTCTTCCCAACTGATGAGAAACTGATTCCTTCCAATGGCAAGGTAGATGTAGTCCGAGGTAAAAAATTGGCTTGAGGTACAAAGACTGTGGCTAGGAACCCATTTGTTTGATTGACGATTTGAGGATTTTCCAAACGGTTGGCTTCGTTGGATGCTGTCTGGCAGAGTCGGCCGACCAAGCGGATTTGCCTTGCTTGAGTTTCTATCTCAGGCGCGAGGCCACTCACGAGGCAATCAATATCAATTGTATCTATTTGCTCTCTGATAGTAAGGAGATTGGAACTTTCGACGACGCTGACCATGCCAGTTGGTGCACGATTCACTTTTGTTTGAACTTCGGTGCCGTCTATTTCTGGAGGGCGAAGGGTAGACCATGTCGCGCCGCCCAGAAGCACGACTGCGGTGCCTGTCACAAGAATCAAATTTTGCAAATGGTTGCGTTGTACCACTGAAGGTGATCGGATTTCGTCCCAAAGGCCTTTAATTTGCCTTAAGCCTTGCGGCAAAAGATGCACAAATCCAGCTTACAAACCCAGATCATAGATCAGAAGTGATTCAATTTGATCACCATGGGCTGATGCCAAATTCCATAATTGAGACTTCAAAACAGGAGATGTTTAGGCATAGGGAGTACTCAATTACTTGTCAGAATCGAAATTTTCCAATTCTGACTCCTCCTGGAGACCATTCTTGTCTTCAATGATTTTTTTTTCATCTTTTTTGGCTTTTTTCGATGCGTCTTTATCGAGGGCCTCTTGCACAAGTTTAGCGGCCCTGGCGCTGCGAGTGGCTTCGTCGGCTCCTTCCTCCTTGAGAATGGTTTCGGCCATCTCGGAAGGATTTTTACTTCTGTACATGCTTCGCAGCCGGCGCTCATTTCTAACGGATTCAGGGACGATAATTTTGGCATCTCGAATGAACTCGATCAGCTTCTTGAAGTCCTCCTTTTGGCTAATTTCAGGTCGAATTTCACTCATGACATTTTCCAGCAAAAATAGACTTGTGCTGCGGTACACTGATGGGATCTTGTCATTAGTCAGAGAGCGAACAGACTCTTGAGTGAGACTTACCAGGGTGTCTTCAAAGGCGCTATAATTGTTCAATTCTGATCTCACAAAGGGCATAAGTTTGGCGAGCATGTTATCATCGTTGGGACGTGACAAGATGAATTTCAAAGCGTTTCGCAAGACCTCTACAGCTTGTCGATCGGCCTCTTCGGCCTCTTCGGAGTCTTTGGCCTTTTTTTGTTTATCAAGAAATGCTTTCTTGGAGGCTGTGATACGTTCTCTGACTGAATTCTTCATTTCATCGTAGTCTTTGATCTGTAGTTCGCTATATTTAAAGTTCTCGGCGAAAGTTTGATCGAGGAACAGAGCATTGAAGACAAAAAGGGACAGGAAGGAAAAATAGAAGCGCCCCCGCATTGGTATCTCCTCTTTTTTAATTTGCCCACCAGGGCCCAATTCAAAAGGTAAAGTTAGTTGGGGCGGCTATCAAGGACGGGTGAGAAATTGACATAGAGCGGCCACGCGACAGCCAACAAAAAATCTACTGCCACACTTTCTCAAGTTATGACACAATGACCAAATGGCTAAACATTCACCATTAACTAGGAGTCGTCCCTTGAGAAGTTTTGTCTACCTCTCTTTAAGTCTTGCCGTTGCGGCCATTGGTTTTGGCTGTTCCCCCTCTCCATCCGAGCTCAAAAAGGTGGTGGAAAATAATCCGGATATCGTTTTCGGAGCCATTGAGAAGCATCCTGACAAGTTTATCGAAGTGGTGAATAAGGCCGCTCGTGAGGCCCAATCAAAGGCGAGAGAAAATGAAGCAAAAGCTGAGCAGACTCGAATGGAAGAGGAGTTTAAGAACCCAAAAGTTCCGACAATATCCGATAGTCGTGTGGTTTTTGGGACGAAAGGTGCTCCAATTACTATCATTGAATACTCTGATTTCCAGTGTCCATACTGTTCTAAAGGATATGAAACGGTAAAAAAGGTGTTGCAGGAGTATGCTGGGAAGGTTCAGGTCATCTACAAACACCTGCCTCTGGATTTTCACCCCCTTGCAGAGCCTGCTGCTAAGTATTTTGAAGCCATTGCCCTTCAAGACAAGTCTAAAGCCGAAAAATTTCATGATGCTATTTTTAGCAATCAAAAGGGGCTAAGCGAAGGCAAGGAAGGCTTTCTTGAAAAAACAGCGAAATCCGTTGGTGTGGATATGGGTAAATTGAAGAAAGATCTTACGAGTGAGAGCATAAAGGAAGTTATCCGTGCAGACATGGAGGAAGCAAGAAAATTTGATTTCTCGGGAACTCCGGGCTTCCTCGTAAATGGCGTATCTCTCAAAGGGGCCTATCCATTTGAAGAATTCAAAAAGATCATCGATCGGCAGCTTGAGAGTAAAAAGTAGAATTTTGCCTCTTTGAGTTGTTGAGTCACCGGACTCCTAAATTGAAGGTGTTTAAATCTCCCCCTTGTCTTTCGGAAAGGGGGAGATTTGTATTTTTAGAGGTCGGGATGGATTCAGCTCAATGCCTTCTGCGAGCAAGATGCATGGGACTGCTGTCACGACCAGACCCTTGTCTATGGCCTGAGCGAGAAGCCTGGCATATTCTGGATCAATGTCTAAGGCAGGACAAAATAGATCGCAGTCTTCTCTTTGCACAGTAAAGAAAATTTCGGCGGAGTGGCCTTTTGCCAGTAGGGTCATGAGTTCCCTCAAATGCTTGCGTCCCCTTTCTGTTTGGGCGTCGGGGAATTGTGCCTGTTTACCTCGAGCAAGCGTGACATTTTTGATTTCGACAAAATGAAATTTTTGATTCTCAAAATCTGCGATGGACAAGCGTTGCTCGGGAGACGAGGGCGCGAAGTTATTTTTCCATAGAACTAAGTCAATTCTGGAATCGCGGCTGATTTTCACTTCACGCTGGCCGAATTCCATCCCTTTCCAATGAGGAATAGCACGAGTTGAAAAGGCCTCCCACACTAAATGGTTGCTAAGACCTGTGTTTATTCCGACCCAGCTGGCGGAGGTCTTGATCATTTGCAACGTGTATTTGAGCTTTCGTTTGGGACTGTCCAGGTAAGTCAATCGGCATGGATTTCCTGGGGCCAGGCAACCGATCAGACTGCCTGTATTTGGAACATGAGCGGTGACGATGGACGAATCAGAAAGCTGAACGTCAGCGAAAAATCTTTTATAGCGTTTTAACAATTTGCCATTTTTTAACAAACCCTGGAATTTCATGTGCCATCCCTCCGTTCAAGGAGGTTATCTTTAGATTCTATTGCGGAGCATTATCAAGTTTCCTTATGGTTCAAGCATGGACAATTGATGAGGCGGTAGATAAAACCAGCTTTATTGCTGGCCGTGTAGACTCGGTTTCTGCGGTCAGATGAGAGGAGAAAATAAATATGCTGCACAACTCTCCGAGCGGAGAGTTATCGCCGAAGGAGGGCCAACCTAAGCCAGCTTGGCTAAAAGTTCGAGCTCCAGGCGGCGAAAACTATCTTGCCATCAAAGAATTGCTTGGCACTTTGAACCTTCCGACGGTTTGTCAGCAGGCTCGGTGTCCAAACATGGGAGAATGTTGGAGTGGAGGAACAGCGACTTTTATGCTATTGGGTGAGGTTTGTACTCGCGGGTGTCGCTTTTGTGCTGTTAAGACTGGTAATCCTCGGGGAGCACTTGATGAGGATGAACCTGAAAAAGTAGGCTACGCAATAAGTCAAATGGGACTTAAATATGTGGTTTTAACCAGCGTAGATCGCGATGATTTGCCAGATGAAGGCTCCGGTCACTTTGCACGGACAGTCAGCGTTATTAAGGAAAATTGTCCTGATCTAATTGTCGAGGTTCTGACACCTGATTTTCGTGGCTGCTCCTCACATATCGAGAAAATAGTGCGAGCCGGGCCAAATATTTTTGCCCACAATCTGGAAACCGTCGAGCGATTGCAGCGTCCCGTTCGAGATCCGCGAGCAGGTTATTCTCAGTCTCTCAAAGTTTTGGAGCTGGCTAAGGAGCTAGATTCAGGATGCCACACAAAATCTTCGCTTATGTTGGGCTTGGGTGAGCGGGAGGAAGAGATCATGAAGACGCTTCGTGATCTTCGTGCCGTTGATTGTGATGTCGTTACATTTGGCCAGTATCTTCAGCCAACGAAAAGACATTTGCGAGTGGAAAAATTCTATCGGCCAGAAGAGTTTCAGTTTTGGAAAAAGACTGCCGAGGAGCTTGGCTTTTTATACGTTGCAAGCGGTCCTTTGGTGAGAAGCTCTTATCGAGCGGGTGAGTTTTTTATGCGTGGAATGATTGAGAAGCGGCGCCGAAAGGAGGCTGAGGCTCTTGGTATTGAACGCAATGAAAAGTGAGGAACAACTCAATTTCGAAGATTCAGGCGAATGGGATTTGACCCAAATGTTATTGTTTTGATTCAAAACAAGAAATTTCAACCGGAGAGTAAAAATGGCGATTCAAGAAGTGAAGTTACCGGACATTGGAGAGGGCGTGACGGAAGGGGAATTGGTAAAGTGGCTTGTGAAATCGGGGGATCGGGTCGCTGCCGACCAACCGGTTGCTGAAGTACTCACTGACAAGGCAACTGTCGAAATTCCGACTCCGATTGCAGGAGTTGTAAAAATGCTTCTTCGCAAAGAGGGGGATATTATTCCGATAGAAACGGCTATGTTGTCTTTGGAAACGGGAGAAATTGGTGATGTTAAGAAGGTGTCATCGGAATCGCCAGATCCTAAAACCTCACATGTTTCATCTCAATCGCTTTCGGTTTCTCCAGTTGGTCAGAGTTTGAATGTCGCAACTGGTTCGGTCAAATCTCGAGGTGAACTGCCTCTATCAGCTCTCAGTGCATCGCCCGATATTTATCCTCCTGTGGCTGATTTCAGAACTTTGGCTACCCCGGGAACTCGCCGTCTGGCCCGTGAATCGGGAGTCGATATCAATAACATCAGTGGTTCTGGTCAACTGGGGCGAGTGACGAGAGAAGATGTGATAAAAGCCAAGAACATGACGAGTGGAGTCGGTGCTACTTTAGCAGGACGTCCGACGGTCGTAGGGCATGTCAAAGAGTCAAACCTTCAGCGGCCTTCTTACCAGGGGCCTGTCGGAGCTTCAGAAGAGCGTATTTCATTGCGCGGAATTCGTAAGAAAATAGCGGAGAATCTGCAATTGGCTAAACAGATAGTCCCCCATTTTACCTTAATGGAGGAGGTCGACGTCACTGAACTCGTCAGATTTCGGGAGCAGGCTAAATCTGTTGGCGACAAGGTCGGGGTGAAGGTCACGTATTTGCCCTTTGTCATGAAGGCCTTGATAGCGACCATTCGTAAATACCCAATGTTTAATGCTTCGATTGACGATGCCGCTTCTGAAGTTGTCTATAAAAATTATTTTAATATCGGATTTGCAGCTGATACGCCAAATGGCCTGCTGGTTCCGGTTATTAAAAATGCCAATCAGAAGACAATTTTGGATCTCAGTCGGGAAATTACAGAATTGGCAGGTCAGGCTCGTGATGGAAAGTTGCCACTTGAGTCGATGAAGGGTGCAACAATTACGATAACTAATATTGGAAGTGTTGGTGGTGTTTATGCGACGCCGATAATTAATCATCCCGAAGTAGCCATTTTGGGAATGTATAAAATCTCTGATCGACCTCTTTGGAAGAATAATCAATGGGTGCCCGCCAAGTTCATGAATTATACAATTACTTGCGACCATCGTTTAATTGATGGGGCCGTTGCGGCAAATTTTATGAGGGATTTTGCTTCAAGAATCGAGAGCCCGTCACAGTTAATGTTAGAGATGATTTGATTTATTTCTCAAGAAATGAGGGAGGATTTTGTGAGCCAGATTTTTGATGTTTGCGTAATCGGTGCTGGTCCTGGTGGTTACGTGGCTGCAATACGTGCAGCTCAGAAGGGACTCAATACGGTGATCGTCGAACGTGAGGCATTGGGAGGGGTCTGTTTAAATGTTGGATGCATTCCCTCGAAAGCGATGATTACAGCTGCCCATTTTCTTCATCGAGCCAAGCACGACGCTCCCGAGATGGGATTCGAGATCAAAGGAGACATCACGGTCAACATGAAGAAACTGGTTAGTTGGAAGAAATCAGTTTGCGACAAGATGTCAGATGGTGTCGGCATGTTGTTAAAAGCCAATAAAGTCACGGTTGTGAAGGGAGACGCGAGCTTTGTTACAGCTCAGGAATTGAGCGTGAAATCATCAGGCGGCACTGAGAAGGTCAGGGCCAAGCATTATATCATTGCTACAGGTTCTCGCCCAATTGAGATACCCGGCTTTGCCTTCGACGAAAAGTGGATTTTGTCTTCGACGGGAGCTTTGGATTTAGACCAAATACCGGATCGAATCGCGGTCATCGGCGGTGGCTACATTGGACTGGAAATCAGTTCTTACCTTGCAAAATTGGGATCTGAGGTGGAGGTGTTGGAGGCAACATCTGGACTCCTGGTTGGAGCTGCTGATCCAGATTGCGTGCAAGTCGTTCAGCGTCGCCTGGCGAAGAGCGGCGTGAAAGTTCACCTGGGTGCGAAAGCAAAATCCTACAAGGTATCGGGGAAGGCCGTTGAGGTTAGCTTTGAGCTGAAGGGCAAGGAAGAAAAAATCAAAGTAGATAAAGTCTTGGTGACTGTGGGTCGACGCCCCTGTTCTGATCAAATGAATTTGAGAGGTATAGGTCTTGCGATTGATGAGAAGGGATTTATTAAGGTAAATGCTCAACGGCGCACGAATCTGGGACATATTTTTGCCATTGGAGATATTGCCGGTCAGCCCATGTTGGCACACAAGGCAAGTCACGAGGGCGTTTTGGTTGCTGAGGTGATCGCTGGTGTGAATCGGGCTTACGATGCGAAGACCGTTCCGGCAGTTATCTTTACTGATCCTGAAATTGCCTCTGCTGGGTGGACAGAAGAGGATTGTAAAGCAAATGGGATTGTTGATTTGAAGGTGGGAAAGTTTCCTTTTGCAGCCAATGGCCGGGCAGTTTCAATGATGGAAACCGACGGATTTGTTAAGGTTATCGCGGACGCTAAGACTCATTTGATACTTGGGGTTCACATCGTTGGGCCAGAGGCAAGTAACCTTATCAGTGAGGCTGTTTTAGCGCTGGAGACAGGGGCAACCCTTGAGGATTTAGCACTTACGATTCACCCACATCCGACTTTGGGTGAAACAATGATGGAAGCTGCTGAAGCAGCGATGGGTCACGCCATTCATATCATTCAGAGACCCCTCAGCAAGGGAAACGGAACAAACGTGAGGGCGAATGTTTGAAATTGAATCTGTTCGCACTTTATCGACAAAGGGAGAGATCCCTCCCTTTGTGATTGAAGACTGGGGGTTGATTGTCTATCAGGAGGCCCTCCTGAAGCAGATGGAATTGGTCCAAGCAGTCAAGAACGGTAGCAGGCCGGACACCCTTGTTTTTTGTCGACACCATCCGGTTGTGACTTTGGGTCGCTCCACAGAGGAAGAAGATATTCAAGGTTGGAAAGGAGAGATCTATGAAGCTTCACGGGGAGGCCGGGCCACTTATCATGGTCCCAGTCAGCTCGTTGTCTACCCGATTTTTTCGCTGGAGCGAGAGCGAGGTTTTCTCACGCGTGCGCGTGATGTGCACCTTTATTTGAGATGCCTTGAAGCTTGTTTGGTAGCAAGTTTGGTTTCCTACGAATTGTCCGCAGAAGTTAAATCAATGGGTTCATTCGACAACGCGGGTTTACGAATGACGGGAGTTTGGGTCGGAAGCAGGAAAATAGCTTCTATTGGAGTTTCTGTGCGTTCTTGGATTACCTATCACGGCCTTGCATTGAACGTGGATTTGGATCCCAAGGCTTTTCAAGGAATAAAACCCTGCGGATTTGATTCTTCTACAATGGTTTCGATGGAGGAAATTCTGGGTTATCAAATCGACCGCGGGGAATTAATGCAGAGGATCGGAACTCAGTTCCTTCACTATTTTTCATGACTATTTTTTATCGATAGTGATAGCGAATTTCTTTACGCCAGCTTCCTTAATAAGATCGATCATGGCGACAACTTGACCGTGAGACACGTCTCGATCCGCCGAGATGATCGCTTGAATGTCTGGTTCTGTCTTAGAGATGTTAGACGAGTAGATGCTAATTTCTTCATTTACCACCACTCGGCCATTGAGAAAGGTCTTTCCATCATTTGTCATTGTGATAGTTAGCTGAGAGGGAGTGGAATCACTTCCACTTGCCGCTTTTGGAAGGTTGATATTTATACTCGGTTTCATGATCAGCGGGGTCGTAACCATAAAAATAATCAATACGACAAGCGTAATATCAACGAAAGGCACGATATTAATTTCAGAGATGGTTCCGTCTTCATCTTCAGATATTCTTCCAGCCATTAGGTTTTTCCTTTGATTGATTTGGCATAGGCTATGCAAAGGTCTCGGACGCCCTCAAGTCCCTGAAAAATGGAACGGACCTGTTTGTTGTAATAATTGTACGCAACAACAGCTGGAATGGCGACGATCAGCCCGATAGCTGTCGCAACCAGTGCCTTTGAGATGCCAATCATCACGGCTGCGGCATCACCTTGGCTTGTGGCTAACCCGCGAAATGCGTCCATGATTCCGAAAACTGTACCAAGAAGGCCGATAAAAGGGGCGTTTGAGCCAACTGTCGCAAGAAAATTTAAATGTTTCTCAAGTTGGTGGCGCTCAATGCGAGCATAAGAATTAAATATTTCCTCCAGCCCGACACATCCATTTGTTTTGATATGTCTCAAACCGTATGAGAGTGCTCGACCCTCTAAAGTGTCGCGGTCTCGACCGAGATCCTCTATTTCAAGCAAGTTATTACTATTTAAGGTTTCTCGAATTCGATCTCTTGTTTTGCGACTGGAGATTCGCACCTGCCTGATCGAAAGGTATCGCTCCAAAATGAAGGCCACACTTAAAATACTGAGAGTGACAAGTACCCAAAGTGTGATTTCGTGGCCGGCTTCTGCTATTAAAAAAAATTTATCAGTTAACATGTTCGAGAACTCCTGGTGGAGATACAATGTGAGTATTCGAGATCCTTCTATTATCTACGGGGCGTAGACGAGGGGTCAAGAGGGATGATGATTAGCGTTAACCTAGAAGAAATATTCACTTACGGGGAGCAATCGTGAACACTCAGGACGTGTTGAGACTTCAAATATGCGCTTGCATTTCTTTGTTTTTTGCCTTGATTCTGACCAGCTGCGGGTGGAGGGATCGATCTGCACCGTCTATGTTGGTCGTGGCAGTAGAGTATCTGGGATTTGATTCCTTTTCTTGTGGAACCCAAGAGACCGTATCTCTCCGTGATTTCTCAGGGTTTCATGTTTTCTGTGAAGAATCTGTGCGTTTCACACATGCATATACCTCTTCAATAATGAGTCAGGCGGCCATAGCTTCAATTTTGACAGGGCGTTATCCCTTTGAGCATGGGGTTTGGCATAACGGCTTTCAGTACCTCAGCGCTCATTTTAAAACGATCCAAGAAGTTGCGATCGAAAAAAGGTACCGAACCTCATTTTTTTCAGGGGGGCCTCCAATTTGGCGAAAGTCTGGCTTTGCACAGGGCTTTGAGGTTTTTGAGGACAACGTCAATCCCACGGCAAGCCAACCATATCGCCCAGTCGAGGAGAATTTTGGGGAATTTTTGAATTGGCTAAAAAAGGAATCACTTCATGACCCCTTTTTTTCCTTCATTTATGTCCCGGACCTTCAGTTTCCCGGAATTGCAACTAAAAATGATTTTGGAGAAATACGTGAGAAATCTTCATCGGGTCAACTGAGGGAGGTAGGGGAAAGTTTGGGAACTCTCATTTCTGACTTAAGGACTTTGGGTCGATGGGATAGCACGAATGTTATTCTGGTTGGGCTCAATGGACGGTCAAAAGTACAGCGACCAGGTGAGCTCGAAGCCTATGACCTCCATTCTGAAGCCTCACAGGTTGCGCTTTATATCAAGCCGGCTAGAAGCAAGCGTGATCTTGGTCTTGAATGGAAGATAGACAAAAATGTTTCTCTTGTTGATGTTGGTGCGACCCTATTTGATTTTTTTGGGAAGCCCCTTGTATCAAGTGGTGAAGAGCGATTGCCAGTTGTCTCCCTACTTGGCGCTTTGGATCGGCCACAGGTGTCATGGGATCAGGATAGACTCATATTAGTGGAGTCTGGGTGGCCACAATGGCGTGGACTTGGAGGTAGCCGTTTTTCTTTGCGGCGCGGTCACTACCTTCTTCTGTACGACGAGAAGATAAAGGTATTTAATACCCTCATTGATAGGCAAGAAATTTCACCGCTTTCTGAAAGTGACCAAATATTTCGGTCCATTTCCAATGAGATTTTGCTTTCGCTTCAAAATAAGGCCTTTATGCCGTGGTCTTTTCCTCCTCAGCTATTGCTGGAAAAGCTTCAGATAGGAAAAGCACTGTGGCTGGAGGATAAAAAAAATGAATCCTTAATAAAAAAACTTGTTGGTCTCACTCGGGCAGCGCCTTGGGATCAACAGCTATGGGGTTGGAAAGCTCTGATTGCGTTGCGTGAAAAAAATTGGAAGTGGCTCACGGTATTGGGAGAAAGGAACAATAAGGAGACATGGAAATACGTCGGTCAAAAAAATTTAGGCAGGTCCTTCCCTCTTTCGTCAATTGGCTGCCAAAGTATTTTTCTATGGGGTACAAAACGTTATCAACGTCCGAGACCTCATGAATGTGAGGACGAAGTGCTCATGAGTTTATTGCGGTGGATAGAGGAAAGAAATCTTGGATCAAAGCAACTGGCGCGCGAGCAGTTTGCTCGCCTCTTTCACCAGAATTTGACGGATCGTCGCATTGCAGGATGGAATTACGTAAATAGTTTAAAGTGGGACGTGAACATTGAAGAACCCAGCGAACCCTCTTTAGCGGAACTATTTCTTTCTTTGCCCGAAAATCAAAAATACTCAAAGATGGTCAATCAAATACTTCATGGCGAGGATCCACTTTAAGCGACGAAGAGCCCGTTCCTTCAGGGAAATACGAGTGCCTCGATTTGAGTCCGCCGCTTGAGTTTTGAAGCGATTGTGTAGAGTGTATCCTCATCGGCCTTAAGCAGACCTTTGATTGGAGGAGTGTGTTTCAAAGTATAGAGGTAAATCTTTTCAGGTTTCATCATGCCGATAACTTCTATCCATTCATCAATCATGGCATCCTTGGTATTATCGATAATTCCACGAACAAAAAATGATTGTATGGTGAATGATTTGAGCTTGCGGGTTCCAGAAATGACCTTTGGGAGATGAGCTCTGACGATGGGATTATTTACCAACTTGAATACAGATTCATTGCCTGCGTCAAGTTTCACCATTACTTCGTCCAATTTATCTAGACATTCCAATGTTCTGCGATTGTCAAGGTGGACTCCATTGGTCATAAGGGCAATAGGCAATTTTCCAAAATATTCGTCCCTCGCGGAGATCAGGAGATCGATAATTTCTGACAGATGGGGGTATAAAGTGGGTTCTCCATTTCCTGAAATAAGCAGCTTATTGAACGAGGATTGAGAAAAACCTTTCAACTTGTTGCGGATTTCCGAAATTAACTGCTCAGGAAGTGAAAAGGGCAATTCCCTTTTCAATTGGTTCATCCGAATAGTCGTCCGCCCCAGTTCGCAATAGGGACAATCAAAGGAGCACACTTTTTTTTCGTTGAAAAAATTGATTCCCAGCACTTGGCCCAGAAGTCGACTGGTAAAAGGGCCGTAAACGGCTCCCAAAATGGGTGGTAACTCATCAAGATGTTCGTATTCAGCTGTCTTTATGGGAGCATTCATATTAATATTAAGTCTCATTTTATGGAAGAATTCAATCTTTTAGGTATTTGTGTTTCATGAGATGTATGGGGAAGTTTAGAGTGGATGCTCAGATAAGATACCTTCTTCTGCTGGCGGTTTTTCTCAATTTATATTTTACTCCCCTCTCATATTCTGGTTCTGCTGTGCAGACCGTTTCGCAGGATGAATCGCGTTTTCCAGGATTTAAGTCTGGTCAATATGGATTGGCCGGGATGATAGGTCAGCCGATTTCAATTCGATATCAAGAATGGCTCAATTGGAAAAGAGCGTGGAATGCAGATTTTGGATATCAGCTTGATGAGTTTCTCGTCTTTGATGCAAATTATGTCTATTATTTGTTGAGCGAAGATGACCGCTGGAGAATGAGCCAAAGAGTGGGGACAGTTATGTTTTCTGTATTTGGCGGAATTGTAGCAGGCGTTTATTTAGGGGACAAAAGGGAAGAAGAATCGCAGTTGGGATTAAGGGCAGGTGGTGCCTTTGAATATCTCTTGCCTAAGGCAACGTGGTCCCTTCGGTTGGAGGTTTCTCCTGTGCTTTATCTCAGCGGGAGAACATCGGGCGGACTTCAGGGCGGAATCGGAATCACTTACTACTTTGACTCAAAAACTAAGAAGCGTCAGGAGCCAGGAACGCAATCTGATGAATCAGAAGATAGCTCTGATGAATTTCAGGATTTTGAGTCAGACTTTTCTGAGCCGAAGGCAACGAGTCCGAAAGTGATAAAAAAGAAGCCGCGAGTTGAGGAAACTCAAGAGATCAAAGAATCTCATCGGAAGTTGTCCAAACCCAGCGATGAAGTTGCGAAGAAACCGACCAAGCCTAAGAAGGAGGATCCAAAGAAGGAATCTGGGAAGCCGATCAGGTACTGGAAGGAATCCTCGCATCCGGTACGCACGCCACCACCCAAAAAGCCGGCGAAGTCTACCGAACAAAGTGATAGTCCATCTAAATCATATAATATTGAGAAATTTTACAATGATGAATCGGGAGATAAGAATTCCGATGTGGAGCTTTAAAAGCTTACCTGTCCAACCCAAAAGGGTTCCTGGGGAGACTGTTTTGAAATGATTGAGGATATTTTTTCGACTGATCTTTCCTCGAAACTCAGATTGAAAAATGAACTTGGCATGAATGAGTGACTAACGAGGAGCAGGCGATCTTCTTTGTTTACCCGAATCGTTCGAATATTCAAGGCGCTTGTAGAATGGATTCCCAAGAGAGTACTTGGCAATGGTGGCAAAACATTTCCTTTCCTGCTGAAATCAAGAGATAAATCAGCAAGAGAACCACTTGTTATGGGAGGGTATCCGCTTCTATCCAAGAAAACTTGGGGATGTCCCAATTGCACAAAGGAAAGTTCATTCGCGGAGACGGCGGCAGCAAAGAGTTCGAGGCTTGAGAGATATTCCTCTCGGTTTTCCTCCTGATAGATAAGATCGTTTGCCAACATGACGGCGGTTCTCAAGGAATTAGCAATAGACGAAAGACAAGTGAGTTTTTGAAAAGGGGAAGTCACTTCGATGTCATCTTTGGCAGCCAGAAAAAATTCAGTAATGGCTTGAATGGCCTTTCGAGCTGCATTTCGGGAGCCCCAGGGAGTAGCAATAATGAGGAGTCCTGACTGCTCCTCGATAAAGATTTCAGGACGAGGGCGGGAAAAACGTCCGTTATAGGATCGTTCTGCTAATTTCATTCAAATTCCAGTTCCATATTTTTGCAATTTTCGCTTTGCTCTTTGGTAATACTCGTCAGACTCGATGTCATTTTGAAGAATCTTCTTCCACTTCTCCTTTGCGCCTTCGATTTCACCCAGGCTCTCCTCGAGGGCACTGTCCTCGTAAATTGATCTCATTTCGCGACGAAGGTCTGACAGGATCTGGTCTCTCGTTGAACGGACCTCCTTGTTGTTGGGGTCTTCGTTGAGAGCTTGGTCGCAGGCTTCTATAGCCGGTCGATAGTTTTTCTTTTCATAATGGCTTTTGCATAGCGAAAGTCCGCTCTGAATTTTTTTGTCCAATTCCTTTTTGGTGCTGGCAAGCTCGCGAGTGGCAATATTTTCCAGATTTTGTAGACCAGGATATCCGCCCCGAAGAAATTTTTCAAATTCACTGATGGAATCGTTTAGTCGCCCCTTTTTGTAAAAATCCTTGGCCTTACGATATTGTGATTCTCCTGCTCTGCTCCTGGACTGTCTTTCAAGGGCATCGGCCTGTTCTTGCTTCTCGGCATCCTCTTTGGCCTGAATTTCCGAAAGTATGCTGACGACTCCCGAGTTACTGGGATCTAATTCTATTGCCAAGCTCAGGCATTCCTTAGCTTCATCAACAGATGCCCCTTGGCCCAAACGTGATTTGCAGTCCTTCACGATGAATGAAATTTTTTGTTGAGTTTCTATTCGTGCCCTCTCTTTTCGCTCGAGTTCTTGATTTTCACGGGTCATCTCAGAACCCTGTAGGCAGTGGGCTTGAAGTGATTTTGAATCCTCATAAAGAGGGACAATTTCATGTAACTTTATTAGCTCCGCGACGCAGAGCTCATATCTTCCTTGTGTGTAATGTCCTCGAGCAAGATTAAAGATGTCCTTTACTGCAAATTTCTTCTCGGGACTAAGTCTGTCAAAACTTGATCCCTCTTTGCTTGAGGAGGTGGCTTTTTGAGTTTTATTTGTCTCTGAATTAAATAGGTAACCAAAGAAGAGTAAAGGTATGGAGAGGACAAGGGCCAAACGGACCCGATTTCTTTTTAAACTCGTCACAAATCCTTTTAATCCTGCGGGAGGAGGGGCATCGAGTCTGACAGCAGATGGCCCTTCTGGGTCAAAGTATATATTTGGATTAAAGGGAGCAGGTAGTAACATTTGCGAGGGTTGATCGGGAAGGGGCGTCTGACTCGCAACCATGAGCTTGCTCTTGAAATCCCGATCTCTCATTTCAAGAATAATAGTGAGATCCATGATTGTAATGTGATCTCCGCTAACTATCTTGAAGGGCTCGTGTGGGGTGAGAATTTGACCGTTTATTGAAGTTCCGTTTGCGCTACCAAGGTCGGTTATATACATCCCCTCATTTGTTTGACTCAGTTCAAAATGGTTGCGACTGACGTGTCCGTCTTCGATTGGTATTTCACAATTCGCATCCCGTCCCGCAACCCAGAGATGTCCTACCAATTCAAGAACTTCATCTCTGTCTCGGTCAGGAAACCTAATTCGTAAGAAGGCGGACAAGTTGTTAATGCCAGGAGCTGTGGCTTCCAGATTCCCTTCGCGGGAAATGCCATTTGCTTTCAGTTCTGAGGTGATGAGTTCCCCTCTTTTATGAGTGGACGGCTGAGGTTGGCTAGTAGGAAACAACTGACCCTTGTTTATTGAATTGTCGGAGGCACCATCCCTGCTGTTTGATTGTGGATTTGAAGTTGCGAGAGATGATTTTTCGCTCTTACTTGGGTGGTCGGTAACGGAAGGAGTTGTCTGCGTCTCTTGAAATGTGAATTCATAGGGAGGAACTTGGAAGACCGAATCCCCCTCCAATTGAATTGTTTCGGCGGACTCACCCTCAAAAATGAGGCTGCCGTAGCGCGAAACTAGCTCTGCGATCCAGATTTCGTTTTTCTGAAAAATCTTTAAATGGCTTCGAGAAATTCCCTTTTGGTTATTTAGAGGGATCTCACAATTCTGGTTGCGCCCGGCAAAATATTGCTTACCCTCGACGAGGTCGACCGTCATATATTTTTTGCCATGAAGCCTTATGACCAGTTTAGCCATCAATATCTTTCCTCTACCATCGTGTCGCATGCATCGTAGTTGGCCTTTGCTTCTTTGTAGATGGCGCTATTTGCATCGACGACCATGACCATGACATTTCGAAAAGATGCCTTGCAAGCTGAGAATTGGGCCTGTTCTCGATATTTTCGTCCCAAAATCATATGGTATTGAGTCAATTCGTTGTACTTTCTTTGCGCCAGTTTTAAATATCTCAGACAAAGAGTATGTTCAGGAAAAAGGGACAGGCAGGCTTGAAACAGCTCAAGGGATCGGCCGTAGATACCTTGCTTGTAGTCGCGAAATCCCTGAAGATAGACGGCTTGCGCTTCATTGTATTGTTGCGAATTTTTTCCCTGTTTTTGACGCTGCTCTATGACTGATTCGCGTAATTTTTGAGTTTTTTCTATTTCAGCATCGACGGCTTCATCTGTACGGATCTCAGTGACATCCTTTTTTTTCGAAGTTTCAGACATGATCAGATATAGAAAAAGGACGGCCAGGCCGCCAACTAGATAACGAATTTTTGAGGAAGAATTGTTGGATTTGGATTGGGATGAGGAAGACGGGCGATAGAAGTTTCCCTGAAAATTGTCGTTTGGTTTTCCTGAGCCTGGGCCAAGGGTCTTTGTTCTTGTTGGAGCGGAAGAAGTTGTGAGATGACTCGGGATGGGAACGAGGCCCAGGTCTTGGGGGGTTTTGATCTTTAGTTTGAGCTCGGTTTCTCCCAGAACAATATGCGAGAGGTTTTTTATTCGGGATTTTTGCACTTCGATTTTATCTACAATCAGTACATTTGAATCGGAGACGTTTTCAATGAATATCCCATTTTCTGCAAATTCTATAACTGCGTGTTGGCGACTGCATTTCATATCGCTTTGGAATTGGATATCGTTCTCCTCCCCGCGTCCGAGCGTGACCCGTTGCCCAGTCAAACGATAAGTGACTCCTTGGTCCTTCCCATTCAATACAACTAGAGAAAATTCAAACCCGTGAGGTATAGATGGAGCAAGGCTTCCCTCAGTCATTAGGGGTGACCTCCTTGGTAGGAGGGCAGGATGCTCACAATAAAGTAAGCCACTTGATCGCTGCCATGAACCGCTTGCAGAGCGATTTCAAATGTCTCTCCACGGATATCAAGATTATTCGATGCAATTTGGTGAGGGTTCTGGAGGGCCCTCTCTATGAGATCTTTGATGCTCAGACGCATTGCTTGATCAGTGATCTTGTCAACAGTTTGAAAGACGAGATCCGAGGATTTCATTCCTGTTCGATCCTCAAATTCGGGATTAACAGATTGGATAGTGAGGTCATGTGCAGTGATTCCAATGGCACCAAAACCTATGAGTTGTACCAGATTGTTCAATTCTGCACCACGATCATACTCAACTCTCGTGGAATTTTTGGATGGATCCGAGCTGCCCATTCGAGAGAGAGCACTGTTGATATTTGAGACCAAGGCTTGCAACACTGGAAATTGATAGGAAGTCCGCAAATTATCATGATTTTCTTTTAGGGCGAGATCAAGCTGTTGGTTGAGAGTTACTAACGGAAATTCAATTGTTTTTAGAAGAAAATAGAAGAGAATAGAGCCGACGATTAAAGCGATAAAGAATGTCTGAATAAATAGACTGAGAGTGCGCGCATCATCTACGGCCAACGAACCCATATTATATATGACGGCAGCACAGGCAGTGACGGCTTGTGATCCCGTCTCGGGATTGTAGAATTCAATCGGAACCAGGGCCCCAATTGTGCTGTCATCAATCTGCTTGACGATTTCTCTTCCCTCTCGACGTGCCTCATGAATAAATGGAAGATCGGGGACCTGCCCAGCCAGAGAAGCCGGTGCGATGATATTTCCGTCCACATTTGAAATAATGAGAGCCCTTTCCACTCCAGGTTCCCTTTGGGCAATTTCAATGGAAACGGCCGATTCAATTCCCTGCATCAGCGGAGCACGATTTATTTTTGCCAATGTGCGAGCGATGGTGAGTGCCCGCCGCTGACTCTCCTTTTCTACGCTGGCCTTAAGGATTCGCATCAGTGGAACAGCTGAAAGAGAGGTAACAAATAGAATAAAAGCCCCCACAAATACGGCGAGGACCAGGCGAAACTCCATTATTTCAGGTAGTTTGTACACGCCTGGCAAAATCACTTCGTTTAGATATTTCTGAGCAAGTATCAGTATAGTTGCTTTGCTTTGTGGGGTACTGGATGTTTGTTGAGAACTGTGGTTTGGGGTGGAACTTGTTTCCTGCTGATGTTGAAATGCAATACTTTCGTTGTGAGGGTGACTGAACTGCTGTTGATAGTGGCCCAAATGAGGACTGGCTTGTTGGTAATTTAAGGGGGCGGTGGCAGCATTCGTCAGTCGAAGCAGTTCAGTCTGGCTCATTTCAATAATTTCAAAAAAAATTTCATGCAATGCGAGTTTTTCATTTCCAGTTAATCGCAGGTTTTGAATTTTAACCCCGTTGGCAAATGTGCCATTCCGAGACCCCAGGTCAGAGATAATAATCTTGTCATCAAAGATGTCCAGTTTGGCGTGTTGCTTGGAGACGCCGGCGCTAGATAAAATGACATTGCAACCTGGCTCGCGGCCGATTGTGTTAGTGCCGGCCTTAAGTTTGAAAATCTGTCCCGCCTGAGGACCAGAGAGAACTCTAAGCACCCACATAGAGTTGATCTCCGACTTCAATGTTTTGTTTATTTGCTAATCCATTTTTCATTTCGAATACGGAATGCGAACCCCAGGAGGGAAGAGTCAGTCTTTGCGGCGAAATATTTGGCTTTATTGCTTTCACGATTAGCTTTCGATCGACAAAGACAGCATCAATGGGAAACTGCATAAAGTAGGTGTGGATCCAGTTACAGTCTAAGATCCACATGACGGACTCTTCGCTCAGCGAGGCTCGACCGAGCAGCCCTTTGGACCGATCCCAAAATTTTTTTGCGATGATGACTTCAGAAAAGACTCTTTTATTTTTCGAGGTGTTTAGTAGGTAAGCCACTATTTCGCTCCATAAAAAAATTGAAGAACCACAGGTGCGAAGACCATGATAAAAACCGCGGGTAAGATGAATACCATCATTGGAATGAGCATGGCCTGAGAGGCTTTTGATCCAGCTTTTTCGGCTCGAATAAAGCGCTCGAGGCGCATCTGGGCGCTTTGATCTTTCAACACCGACGCGATTGGAGCGCCAGTGTAGTCAGCATCTCTGATCATTGCAACGAAGCTTGTGATTTCTGGAATGTCCAGGCGCTGTGCGAAAGCTTTAAGAGCATCAGATCTTGAGCTGCCTAGTTTGATATCTTTAAGCACAATTGAGAATTCGTCGGCGAGAACGCTGTTTTCTGCCTTTTCTACAATTCGTTGAATGGAATTAATGAAATCAAGACCTGCTTCGGTCGAGAGTGCAAGAAGGTCAATGAAAAATGGCAAATCAACAACAACAAAAATATAACAAAATTTCTTCATGGACCCGCAGTAGAGGTGAGGAAACTGCAGTCCGGTGACTCCGATAATGGCGCAGAGCCAATACGGATAACCAAGCTGGAGGGCAAAGTTGAGGATAATGAGAAAGATAGGCACCATCACTCCCCAAAGAATTTGCAGTCCAATGAATTCATCCACATTGAGTTCTTGAGACAGGCCAGAGGTAAGAATCAATTTTTCAACTTTTTTGCGGTATTTCTCATTTTTAATCCGCGTGGCATGCTGAAGGGTGAAATTATGAACCAGAGGGCGCGAGATATTAACGAGTGGGGATTTAGATTTGCGAGGCTCATCGCCTGAGGCCCAGGCGAGAGCATCAGAATCGGTGTTATTTGTAAAGACTGCTGTGGCGAACAAATAAATGGCCAGAGCTGCTAAACCCAGTCCGCTCAACAGGATTAAGAAATCAAAGCTTAACATCTATGATCCTTTTATGATCTAAAATTTCCATGCACCAACTTATCCTCGTTTCTCAGTCGCCGCACCGTCATGATCTCCTCACTTCGGCAGGTTATCGGTTTCGCGTGGATGCTGTTAAACTATCGAAAACAATTAACAAAAACCTGATGCCTCGGTCAGTCGCTGAGTCTCTAGCGAGGGAGAAAGGCCAGGCCTACATAGCTCAGACTAAACCAATGAAAGGACAAGGTTTTTTGATTCTTTCTGCGGACACTGTCGTTGTGTTGAAGGGCGAAGTTCTGGGGAAACCAAAAAACTCGGCCGAAGCCGCGGACTTTCTCAGCAGATTATCTGGAAATATGCATAGCGTTATCACAGGTATCTGTGTGCACGATGTAGACGGAAAGAAAGAGACTTTGGTTTCAGATGAAAGTCGAGTTTGGTTTCGGACACTGGCTAGGGACGAAATCGTCACATATATCGCCAGCGGGGAGCCATTTGACAAGGCGGGAGGATACGGCATTCAGGGCGCGGCCGGCGCCTTTGTGAGCAAGTTGGAGGGCTCTTTTTCCAATGTGGTTGGGTTTCCCATCGAGCTCTTTAATAAAATGGAGGTGCGAAATGGTTGGAAAATCCGTGCGTGAGAATTGGCTTGAGATACAGGCTGAGATGGCAAATGCCCTGGCAAGGTCGGGAAGGACACAAGACTCCGTCAGAATAGTTGGGGTGGCAAAGGGACAAAGTATTGAAAGAATTCAGGAGGCTGTTGCCGCAGGTCTTGAAATTGTGGGCGAAAATTATGCTCAAGAATATTTAAAAAAGGTATCCTTGCTCGGTGACACTCGTCTGGAGTGGCACTTTGTTGGCCACATTCAGAGCAACAAGGTAAGGGATTTGGTTGGAAAAATAGATCTTATTCACTCTGTGGATCGCGTTAATATAGCCCAATTGATCGGACAAAGGGCAACAACTCAAAATCGAGTGCAGAGGATTCTGGTTGAGATTAATATCGATGACGCGCCGAATAAATCAGGAATAGACTTTCGAGAGGGCAGAGTTTTTCTGGAGGCCCTCCAAAAGATTGATGGGATCAGAATTTGTGGTTTGATGGCGCTTCCGGCGCCTGGTAGGTTGCCGGAGGAAACTCGGAGAGGGTTTGCTCGGCTTCGTCAATTGCGAGATCAGTGGAGCTCTGAAGTTTTTGGTGGGTCGGCCGGGCATCATTTGTGTGAATTATCGATGGGAACAAGCCAAGATTTCCAATATGCTATTGAAGAGGGAGCAACTTACATACGTTTGGGAACCCGTTTGTTTGGTGAACGGCAAGGTTGAGGAGTAGGCATGACCGGAGATTTCTTAAAGGGTCGCAACATAGGTTTTATCGGCACTGGCAATATGGGTCAGGCCATTATTCGAGCTTTGGTGAATACCAATAAAATTCCTGCCGAAAGAATTTTTGCAACCAACCGCACACAGGGAAAACTGCAGAAGCTCGTTGAACAAATGGGAATCCGAGCACTAGTTAACAATGAAGAGCTGTTGGAACATTGTGACGTAGTGATCATATCTGTAAAACCTCAGGATTTTATTTCAGGGATTGAGCCTATTTCTTCTGCCTTTGGCCTCAATCATACGGTGATAAGTCTCATGGCTGGAGTTTCACTGAGGACTTTAAAAAAGGCGATGCCTAACGTGAGGAATCTGATAAGAGCGATGCCAAATACGGCGGCCCTAATCAATAAATCCGTTGTAGGCTTTTGTTTGGCAGAGTCAGCGAAGGGCATGGAAGGAGTTGCCGAGGATCTATTGAGTGCCCTTGGGACTGTGGTGCAGGTAGATGAAGGGGAAGAATTTGAGGCACTCACGGTCTCCTGTTCAAGTGGAATTGGGTTCGTTTTCGAATTGATGATTTACTGGCAGGAATGGTTAGAAGAGCATGGCTTCGATGCGGAAATTGCGAGAACAATGACGGTGAGTACCTTTTTAGGTGCCTCCCTTTTAGCAGATCAGGCCCCAGAAACTGCACTGCAGGAACTGCAAAACAGAGTGGTCTCTAAGAAGGGTGTCACATCTGCGGGATTGGATTCTATGCGAGAACTTGAGATTGAGCGGGCTCTTCGTTACAGCTTTGAAAAAGCTGTTTTGAGGGATCGTGAAATTGGACAGACGTCGGTCTAGATAAGCAATTTGTGAGCGACAGGATGAGGATCGTGCTTCTCTCTACTGGAATTCTCTGGCGACAAATGATACCATGGCAGTTCTTTGTATGTTTGGTTGTTTGTGGTTTTCTCAAGTTGATTATCGGAAATCCTTCTACTTGAGTATTTGAATAATATTGAACATGGGGGGAGCTGTGAAAATTGCACCAATAGATATCGCGCACAAGACATTTGGTCGTAGATTCATGGGCCTTGACGCTGATGAAGTCGTTGATTTTTTGCGGGTAGTGGCCGATGAGATGGAAGCTCTTGTGAGAGAGAGAAATAATTTGCGTGAAACACTCAGGGAGCGAGATTTAACCATTGTGGATTTTAGAGAGCGAGATGAGCTTCTAAAAACGACTATTACAACGGCGACACGTATGGCTGAAAAAATCCGTGAAGATGGAGAGCGCGAATCTCGTTTAATTGTGGGAGATGCCAATCAGAAGAGTGAACTTATTGTGAGAGATGCCCGTGATTCACTCAAAAAAATCTATAGTGAAATCACTGATTTAAAAAGAATTAGATTGCAGTTTGAGAGCAATTTAAAAGCTTTGATTCAGAGTCATCTGACCATGCTGGATCAAGGACAAAAGATTATGCCGAGCCCCGAATTGAGTCTTTCGATAACTCGAGAAGTTGATCAAATTCATGAAGAGGATCTTATTCGATCAAAAGTTCACGATGCAGTGACCAAAGGAAGTAAGTCGGCCAAGAGTTTTCAGTGAGAGCAATCAGTTTATTTTTTGAATTTTTTATCTAAATGTTTTTCAGCTTCGTCCAAGATTTCCTCGTCAGTTTTTTCTTTCTTGCGGCGAAATGGCTTTGGAGAATCTTCCTGAAAGAGTCTTTCATTGTATTCAGTACTTTCAATATTGAACTTGTTTAGATCATCGTTATTTACTTCTTTCCGGCGGGTTTTTGTAAATTCTCCTTGGACAGAATTAAAGTTCCAAACAACCTGAATCCCGATCGTGTTGCCTTTGGCCGAGTTCTTGCCTTGAAGATCAAGAATGTATTCTCCCTTCAGAGCTAGCGCTTCACTGATTTGGGCTTCTACATATGCACTTGCTGAGAGAAGGTTGGGATTTATTGAATAATATTTGAGGGAGCCCCCGTTGACTCGAGACGTAACTGCTGTGCGTTGAACGGGAGAATTCGTTAGCTCATCTTCCGTGATGCTTTGATATCCAAAGGCCTCGCCACCCAAAGCCAAACCGTCAAAATCTATTTTTGTACCAATGACATATTCTGCTAGGCTCGCTCTTCCATCAGCGCGATAGTCTGCTCCCAAGTACATGTAATTATCCAGCGTCATTGCCTTCTTCTGAAGCCAAGTTCCAAATTTGACCTCTAGAACTCCTTCACTAAGAATGATGTCATCGCCATTTGGGTCAATCGGCGCGTTAGAATAAAAGACCATCAGTTCTGGTTTGACCTTCAAAGGATTTGTTAGGAGAAAGTACTGCATCCCTATGAAAGCGTTGGTAACCGCAGAGTTTTTTCGCAAAGAGACCCCATCTGAACTCTCACCCTGGCTTGCGGTAAATCCCAGCTTATAGGCTTTCCTGCTGGTTGCCACGTAATCCCATTCAAACTTATAGGTGTTCACATTGAAATATTTATTCGATCCCAATTTTTCAAAGGTGCCGTCAGCTGAGTCAAAATTATCTTCGCTGCTAAAAAGTTTAGCGTCAAAAATAGCTCGATGTGATTTTGGGCGAAAAATCACAGGATCAGCGGCGGCCAGGAATCCGACACTGAAAACCGCACAAAGCTGGATTCGTAGGATAAACTGCGCTAGTATCTCACATCGTTCCATAATCTCTATTTTCATGATTGATATTCTACAACAGGAATTCCTTTGAGCATAAAAAACAAACCCCTAGTTGTCATTTTCTTAACAGTTTTCATTGATCTTATTGGATTTGGCATCATCATTCCATTGAGTCCCTATTTAGCCAGGGCCTTTGGTGCTGATGCCCTTCAGGTCGGGCTCTTAATGGCGGTATATTCTGGAGCTCAGTTTGTATTTTCGCCGTTTTGGGGGCAGCTGAGTGATCGTTGGGGGCGTAGGCCCATCATATTGCTAAGTTTGGTGGGGGCCGGTCTGTCGCATTTAATATTTGCCTTTTCGACGACCTACACTCTTCTTTTTGTAGCCCGACTATTGGCTGGTATTTTTGGAGCAAACATATCGGCAACAATGGCTTATATTGCGGACATAACGGATGAAAAATCTCGTTCTAAAAATATGGGCATCATCGGAGCTGCCTTTGGTTTAGGTTTTGTCTTGGGGCCTGCCTTGGGAGCTTTAGCTGGCCATGTAGGCGAAAGTCTCGGGAGCAATCCTCCCTTCGGGGCGAGTTTTGCCGCTGTCGTCGCAGCCGTGATCTGCTTGTTAAATGCATTTTTTGCTTGGAACGTCCTTGTGGAGTCTCGACCTGCTCAATTGAAGATTGTAACTGAAAGGAAATCGCGCTTTGGCCTGATGAGAAAGCACCTATTTTATCCAGTTATAGGTCAACTGCAGGTGATGTATTTTTTAGCATCTTTTGCAATGGCGCACATGGAAGCGGCTCTTTTTCTTTTTGTTCAGGACAAGTTCAATTGGAGCCTCATGACTGCGGGCCTTGGTTTTGCTTATGTTGGAATAGTAATGGTCATCACCCAGGGGTATTTTATTCGGAAGCTTCTTCCTGTGGCCGGGGAGCGACGCATGTTGATGTCCGGTCTGGTCATGAAAGGACTGGGGCTTGCTGGTATCGCGGCATCGAATGAAGTTTGGCAACTGGCCGTTGCTGTCACTTTTTTGGGCCTTGGAACTGGTTTTATTAATCCTTCGTTATCAGGCAGTATTAGTTTACTCACAAAGGAAAATGAACAGGGTTCCGTGATGGGCATCAATCAAAGTTTAAGTGCTTTGGGACGCATCATCGGGCCCGTATTGGGAAACTTACTTTATCGTGATGTCAGTCATCAGTCCCCGTTTTGGGCGGCAAGCTTGGTTGTTGGGATTTCATTGCTCATCGGGATTTCAATTTTTCGAAGTATACCAACGAAGGCGCGGGTTGTTGTTTGAAATGGTTTTTTAAGAAATTGGATGTTTGGAAGATTGGCCCTTTTCAACTTGAGAATATCATCCAAAATTCTGGGCATTTTTTCCTTTTTGATTTGCGCGAGCCGAAAGTGCTGTTGGAAGAGGAGGAGCTTCTCTTTGCACCCTTTTTGTCAGGGGCGAGGAGGTTGCCTCCAGAACTGGTGAAGAGTTCGCTTTCGGAGCTATCAGCTGGGTTGGATTCTCCCGTTATTCTCGTCTGTCAAAATGGAAGAGTATCGTCAAAGGTGGCTAAAGACCTTGGAGCGCATGGGTATGTGAATATTTACGTTTTGGAGGGAGGAGTGAAATCTCTTCGAACCTTTATTGAGTCTGGAGTGTAATCGAGTCTTCCATCCTTGTTTCTCCGCTTGGATTAATGGTAAATTCTGTGGTCGATATTTTGGATTTTTATCCAATCGCAGCAATGGTTGAAGGAGGTTTATTTGGAATTGCCTGATCGTTATAGTCCCGAAGAGGTTGAAGGTCGGATGTATCAATGGTGGATGAATAAAGGTTATTTCAAAGCGCAGGATGTGTCCACGAAGCCTCCCTATTGCATCATTTTGCCTCCACCAAACGTAACAGGGTCTCTGCATATGGGCCACGCCCTTAATCATAGTATTCAAGATGCCTTAATTCGGTGGAAGCGAATGAGTGGATTTAATGCCCTCTGGCTTCCGGGAACTGACCATGCAGGGATTGCCACTCAGAGTGTTGTTGAAAAACAGTTGGCCAAAGAAGGAAAGACCCGTCATCAGATAGGCCGGACGGATTTTGTTGCGAAGGTTTGGGAGTGGAAGGAACAGTACGGCGAGCGTATCATTGAGCAGATGAAGAGGTTGGGAGACTCTTGTGACTGGGATCGCCTCTGTTTTACTCTGGACGAAGGTGTGTCGACGGCTGTTCGGAAGGTATTTGTTCAGCTTTACAAGAAAAATTGGATTTATAAGGGCACTCGCCTGATCAATTGGAGTCCAAAGTTGGAGTCGGCGCTTTCTGATCTGGAAGTGGATTACAAAGAAGTAAAGGGAAGTCTCTGGCATATCCGTTATCCTCTTGAGGACGGGACGGGACACCTCGTGGTTGCAACCACTCGACCTGAAACCTTGTTGGGTGACACAGCCGTCGCAGTTCATCCAGAGGATGAAAGATATAGTTCCCTCATTGGCAAAAGCGTCAAACTGCCACTCACAGATCGGTTGATAAAAATAATTGGGGACGATTATGTTGATAGGGAGTTTGGCTCGGGAGTCGTGAAAATTACTCCAGCCCATGACTTTAATGACTATGAGATTGGAAAGAGGCATCAACTAGAGTCAATTAGTATTCTAGATAGAAAGGGTGCTCTCAATGAGAACGTTCCGAAGGCCTATCAGGGTTTGACCGCAAAAAAGGCGCGTGAACAGGTAGTGAGTGATCTTGAAAGCGGTGGCTTTTTAGAGAAAATTGAATCTCATATACATTCTGTCGGGCACTGTTCCCGATCGGGTGTCGTTGTAGAACCTTTACTTTCGGAGCAGTGGTTTGTAAAAACATCAGAGATATCCCTCCCAGCCAAGCGAGTCGTTGAGAGTGGAACAGTTCTGTTTGAACCCGAATCATGGACCAAGACTTATTTGCACTGGATGAATATCATTCAAGATTGGTGCATTTCTCGCCAACTGTGGTGGGGACACCGTATTCCGGCCTGGCATTGCGATGATTGTAGACATGTGACGGTTGTTGAGGCAGACCCTCAAAATTGCGAGAACTGTCAGAGCACTCATATTCGTCAAGAAGAGGACGTTTTAGACACTTGGTTTTCGTCTGCACTTTGGCCGTTTAGCACAATGGGATGGCCAAATGAGACGGAGGCATTGCGAACTTTTTATCCCACTAATGTCGTGGTAACAGGTCACGATATTATTTTCTTTTGGGTCGCTCGCATGATAATGGCGGGACTGGAGTTTAAAAAGGATGTTCCTTTTAGATCCGTGTACATTCATGGACTGGTGAGAGATTCTGAAGGCAGAAAGATGTCCAAATCCCTGGGCAATTCTGCTGACCCAGTAGAACTGATCGAAAAATTCGGGGCTGACGCACTTCGTTTTACTTTGTTGTCTCAGGTTTCTACGGGTAAGGACCTCAAGTTTTCGGATCAGAGACTTGAAGGCTATCGCAATTTCATGAATAAACTCTGGAATGCCACTCGATTTGCGCTCAAAGCCATTGAGGATGTCGATTTTAAATCAGTCAGCATTGACGATTTGCCTCCATTGAATGACCTTTCTCACGCTGATCAGTGGATTATCTATAAAATGAGCATTTGTATGAAGGAAGTGGAGACATCATTAGAATCGTACCGCTTTTCAGACGCTGCAAATGCCATCTACTCTTTTGCCTGGCATGAATTTTGTGACTGGTATTTGGAATTTATCAAACCAGTTGTATATGGAAGGGAAAGCAGCGAAAAACGGGCAACCCAAATTGTTTTGGCTCAGGTTCTTAATAGGTTAATGAGATTGTTGCATCCATTTGTCCCATTTATTTCGGAAGAGTTATATCAAAAACTTCCAATCAGAGGGGAAGCTTGTGTTGTGGATCGTTATCCTACAATTTTGAGCGACAGAAATTGGCTTAAGGGTGGCTCTCAGGAACAGGCCTTTGAATTGGATGTGGTTAAGGGAGTTATCACAGCTCTTCGAAATATTCGAGGTGAAAATCAAATTAAACCCGGACAAGAAATTACTGCACGGTTGGTTCCATCGGAAGACAAATTGCAGAAAATTTTGCAGTCGAATAAGGTCGCAATCATGAGGCTCGCTAAACTGGGCTTATGTGAGATTGGAGAAGCAGGGTCCCTAAGAAAATGTGCGATCAGTCCCTTTGTGGTGGGTGAAAATAAGGTCATGGTGGTGGTTCCTCTCGAGGGAATTGTAGATCTTGAAGAGGAGGTTAAGCGTCTAGAAAAGGTTATTGAGAAGGGCGAGAAGGAAGTTTCGGGGATCTCAATGCGCTTACGGAATGACAATTTTGTCAAGAATGCACCTCCAGAAATTGTCATTCAGGCCCGAGCTCAGTTGGAGGAGCAGCAGATAAAACTAGCCAGTCTGAGGGAGAATTTGGCTCGATTAAGGTAGTTCCAGCATCCATTGCTTTAACTCCAAGGGATGATTGGTGAAAAGCCAATCAACTTTGCGGTTTATCTCTCGGTAAAGACTGTTTGGTGATTTGATAAAGCCAACACCAATTTTTTGTTCATGGTGGTGGTGAAGTTCAATGAGAGAAGGTGTCATAAAAAGATAATGTCCCGTTAAACCTCCATAATTTCGGTTGAGGCATTCTTTGCTCATTTCGCCAAGGTCCCAATCTGCGATGCCCAGCATGCAATCAGGAGGTAGAAAATCAACACGCTTGAGAATTTCCTTGGAAAATGACATCAAATGATAATCAGTTCCGGGTCTCAGAGCTTTAAGTATCTCGAGAAGTCTTTGCATCTTAATGTTATCGGGATCAGAAAGACTTTCTTTCAATTCAATCATCAAGTGAATCTGTAAACCAAAAAGATCCACCACTTCTTGAAGGGTCGGTATCATGGGGGCATGTTGTCTGAGCATCCTTAAGGTGTAGCGAGAAGGGTTGATGCTCGGGCGTCCAAAAACCCTACCGCAGTCCTGATCGTGGAGCACAACAGGAAAGAGATCTTCAGTCCAACGGACGTCGAGCTCGATTCCCCATATCTGGTTTTTCAAGCAGCTATCAAAGGCGGCCAAGGTATTCTCAAAAATCTCAGTGTTATCGTGATGGCCTCTGTGCGCTATGATTTTGGAGAAACGTAAGTGTTTGAATGAGGGCTTCTTCTGTGGAAGTTGTGCGAAGAAACCATCGACAGAATATTGCAGAACATCGGTAAAAAATTCGAAACTCATTGGTTCAACATAAAGGGAGGTCGTGCGACGGGTCAACAGCCTCGGAAATTCAATAGACAGACAGTGATTTCGTCTCCAGACTTTAGGCTAAAGGACTCTCGACAGGAATTCCAATTTAGGGAGCAGAAACGATGTGGAACAGAGACGTGATTTTGAGAAGAAAAGGGTTGCAATGAAATCTAGAGTGACAAGAATTTTGGCAATAAGCTCTTTCGGTGGAATTCTCCTATTTGCGGGATGTGAGTCTCGAGTGTCAAATGAATCCGAGATTCCGCTCAACCGGGAGAAACTTGATTTGTTGGGATCAATCACTGGCTCTTTAGATCGAGCGGCCAATGCCGTTGAGAAAGCTCGATCGGAGAGGGAAGAGGGAGCAAAAAGGAAGACCTCTTTTGACTTATCGAGTCAATTACTTGAAGATTCCCTCAGCGGAAAAGAAGATCCCTTAGTTGGCAAGATGGTTAAAGAGATCGGGCGCGAATTCTGTCGGATTGACTATTCGTCCTCGGGCGGTGAGACCACTGGCCTGAAAAATGACTTTCTGGTTGTCGAGGGCACGGTTTGTCCTATTTATTTTTCTTCTAGGGTCGAGAAGAAAGTGCAGGGCCTGAAAGAAAATATCGATTTTGAATATAAATATCAGGCCTTAGATTCAGGGTACCGCCAGCTGAATGATGTGGATCAAGTGCATCTCTCGGGTTTGGTGAGTTCTCGTGAAGATCGTGGTGAGAGACGATCAACTGGTTTTTTCGGGGGATCAATTCGATCTCAAAAAATGGGTGATTTTTTCTTAAAAATGGAAAGCAGCGTAAAAGCCCTTTCTCAAGGCGAGGCAGTGAAATTGGTGATTTCGATACGTTCAAATGAATTGCAAGCGAAAGCAGTAATAGAAGCTTTCGTTGACGGTCAGGGGGAGAAGACGGGTGCCAGATATTCGATCAACGGCAAGATCTTTGAGGAGAAGGAATTTAGAACTCTGCTAGGTCGGTTGTTAACCATTGAGTGGGCAAAATATTTCCTTTCTAAATTAACACTTTCTTAATTAATTGAGAACGGTTCAAGAAAGAGCGGACCGCTGAAAGTCTAGGGTTTTTACCTCTGATTGAACTCCAATGTATTTTCCTCGATCATTGACAGAAAGGGAGGGGAAAAATGCTGACATCTATGGTTCGTTTATTAGCAATTTTGATGACGATCTTGCCTGCGATGGGGTCTCTTGCTGCAAAGGGAGGCGGGGGGGGCTGGTCGTTGGGTTTAAACCTAGGTATCACGGCCGCTGATCAATCAGATCTGAACAAACTCTCCACCCGAGCAAATCAGCGAGCTGGAGGGATTTCAACTCCTCAGCTTGGCAATGCCTGGGAAGGCAATGGTTTCATCAGCTATCGCTTTTCGGGAATGACAGCTTTTCAGTTACGGTTGGGAATGATGTATCAAAACGGGGACGGCTCAGATGCTCTTGGTAATAATTATGAGTATGGCCTCATCGGTGTGACAGTCTTTCCGATGTTTAGATTTTATCTTCTCGAAGATACAGTGATTAAATTTTATACCCAGTTGGGGCTGGGGTGGGGAACCGTCTCTGGAGACATAAAAGAGGGCAGCAACACTCTTGAATTTTCTGGAAATGATCTCGGTTATTTGGGAGGCATCGGAGCTGAATTTTGCTTTCTGAGCCCAAACCACTGTTTTAGTATTGAAGGAAACTTGAGAATTCTGGGTATTGAAAGACTTAAGGCATCCTCGGTCTCTGGTGATTTCACCTCCGGGTCTCCCAGTCCTGCGAGTTTGAGTCAGGCGCAAAACGGCAAAGAAGTTGAACTTGATGGAAATGACTTAGGAGTCACTTTGTCAGGCATTGAGGGATTTGTGGGGTATAATTTCTATTTTTAATTGAAAGACGCTGATCATGAATTTGCGAATTAGATTGTGGGGGGCGCGCGGATCACTTCCTGCCCCCGTTCCGCCCGAATATCTTCGCAGCAAAATACAGAATCTGCTCGAAGAGTATGAAGACTTTCGAAGATCCAATTCTGGAGGAGTCACGGAATTCCTTGGGAATCTTCCTCCTTATCGGGTGGGAGGCTACGGAGGACACACGGCCTGTATTCAAGTGACGAGTCAAAAGGCCGATTTTGTTATCGATGGGGGGAGTGGAATTCGTCGGTATGGGGAGTCCCTTTTAATGGGGCCTTGCGGTTTAGGAAAGGGTGAAGCCCATATTTTCATGACTCATTTTCATTGGGACCATTTGATCGGTTTGCCATTTTTTGTCCCTATTTTTATTCCAGGGAACAGAATACATTTTTATGCTGTTCAGGAGGATCTAGAAGACAGAGTGCGCGAAATGTTTTGTAAACCACACTTTCCGGTTTCCTTTGAACAGCTGGGAGCCCATATTACCTTTCATCGATTGAAGCCAAGAGTTCCTTTTGTCCTGCGTGATGTAACGGTCATTCCCTATCAATTGGATCATCCCGATCCTTGTTGGGGCTATCGTTGCGAGAGTGGTGGGAAGGTTTTTTCTCACTGTGTAGACACTGAAGGGACTCGAGTCAGCAGGAAGGACCTAGGACAGGATCTTCCCCTTTATGAAAATGTCGATTTGCTCATTTATGATGCACAGTACACCTTCCTTGAAGCGGCAGAAAAAATAAATTGGGGCCATGCCTCAGCTCCAATTGGAATCGATATTGGGATGCGTGAAAGAGTGAAAAAAATGGTTTTTATTCATCATGACCCAGCAGCCACGGATGAAAAAATTCAGAAAGTGGAAGAGCAGACTCGTTCCTATTACGAATCTGCGATTCGAATGGCATTGGAACAAGAATTGGATTCAAATAAATTAGAGTGGTGTTTTGGTGTTGAGGGCATGGTTTTTGACATATAATTGCTCGTAATCCCATCAGAGAGAGGCACAAAAAATGAGAAGCGAATTTAAAACCGATAAAAAGTGGCAGGGAGATCGGCTTATTTTGCGTTTTCAGGGGGATATTGATGAGAATGCTGAGTTTTCTAAAATTGACCTCAAAGGCGTTAAGCAGGCGACTTTTGATTTCTCGGGTATTCGCTTTGTCAATTCCATTGGTCTGCGGGGCTGGTTATTGTGGATTAGAAAGGTCTCTGGAATACAACTTCAATTTGTAAAGTGTCCCAGAAATGTGGTGGATCAAATGAATATTTTAGATGGGTTTCTCCCGCCAAATGCTCTGGTGGAATCCTTCTATATCCCCTATTACTGCTCCAAATGTGATCACACCGAAATGCACCTCGTCCATCGCGGGAAAGATTACAAAGAAGGAACAGCAGATGCAAAGGAGGGAATTTTGGTTCAGGATGGTTTCGCCTGCCCCAAATGTGGTGGCGTTGCAGAGCTGGATGTACTCAAGGAACGATATTTCAACTTTCTAAAATATCGAAAATAGGATAGGGTCACATCGCCAAAGCAGATCTCTATCATAGCATACCAAGCGAGAATCAATGAACAAGCGACGAACCAAACTACCCAATATATTGGAAGGGGTTGTCAAGCGACATCCCGATGGATTCGGATTTTTTGTACCGGAAAGTCCTGATATTCCAGATATCTATATTTCTCGAAGAGAGATGACTGGTGTCATGACTAATGATCGGATTAAAATCCGAGTCATTGCTGAAAAAGCAACACATCGACTTCGTGGAGAATTGATTGAAATATTGGTCAGAAGCACGGCCCGTGCGACGGGCCAGTATTGGGCGCAAGGGAAAGGACGGGGAATTCTTCATGACGTCAGTCATGGGTGGGGAGAAGATCTGACTGCAATTTGCCCAACTCACCTGGAAATCACTGAAGGAGATTGGGTGTTGGTGCAAATCAAATCCTTTCCAGGAGACAAAGGGGATTTTGTGGAGAAGTCATATCGGTCATTGGTGATGCTCTTGATCCGCTCAATGATGCGATGAGAGTTTTGCATACTCAGTCCATTCCTTACGATTTTTCAACAAAGACTCTAAGAGAGTCAGAAGAAATCCGAGATGATTTGAACGAACTTGAGTTTAAGCGTCGGACTGATCTGCGTTCTCTTAATTTTGTGACGATTGATGGTGTGACAGCGAAGGATTTTGACGATGCCATTTATGTAGAAACACTGCCTGTGGGATTTCATTTGATCGTGGCGATCGCTGACGTTAGTCATTACGTAAAGCCTGGTTCTTCCATTGATGAAGAGGCCTATGAGCGGGGTACCAGCGTTTATTTTCCGAATTTCGTTTCGCCGATGTTACCTGAAAGCTTGAGCAATGACTTGTGCTCTCTGCGTCCTGGCGTGCCGCGCCTGGCGCTTGTGGCAGATATGAAATTTGATTTTAGTGGGAGTCTTTCTTCACAGAATTTTTATGAAGGCGTGATTGAGAGCAAGGCGAGAATTACTTACGGTGAGGCACAAGAGATTATCGATGGCAACTGTCCCAGTCATTTGGAGCACGTAAAAAGCATGCTTTCTCGGGCGAGTGATTTGGCCCATATCTTTATGGAGAAACGGATCAGAGAAGGTTCTCTTGATCTGGAAATTCCAGAAACTGAAGTTGAAGTTGATGAAGGAGGGCAACCAGTAGATATCATTCGAGCGGATCGGCTTTTTTCTCACCGATTGATTGAAGAAATGATGCTTGCAGCCAATGTTGCAGTTGCCAAATTTTTTCATGGGAAGGAAGTTTCCGCCTTGTATCGCATACATGAAGTTCCAAGTGCAGATAGCATTATAGAATTGGAAAGATTTTTGCAGATTTTTGGTTTCAGTAAAGGACTTGGGGGAGGAAAGCTTCAGAAGAAAATTGGTCAAGCATTGGAGCATTTTGAGGGACAACCTCAAGAGCAAATTCTTCACATATTGACCTTACGAACGATGAGCCAGGCCAAATATAGCCCCGACAATTTGGGACATTTTGGCTTAGGATTCGAGTTTTACACGCACTTTACTTCACCGATCAGGCGTTATCCCGATTTGATTGTTCATCGCCTCCTTAAGGCTGTCATCGCACCGGAGAGGGGATATGAGTTCGTTCCCTATCCACAGTTGCAATCAATTGGAACAATGACAAGTGCGCGTGAACAACGGGCTGCAAAAGCGGAGCGTCAAGTTAAGGCGATTAAAAAGGCCAGGTTCATGGCCAAACATTTGGGAGAGGAATTTGATGGCATCATCAGCTCAGTGGCGAAGTTTGGTATTTTTGTCCTTCTTCGCCAATTTGATGTCGATGGTTTGATAAGAACGGAAGCCCTTCCTCAAAATGATCTTAAATTTGATGAAGATCATTTGAGATTGATTGGTAAAAAGTCTGGAGTATCTTATAACATTGGTGATGTCATTCGGGTGGCGGTAGCTAGAACTGACACTCAGGATGGAAAAATAGATTTTCTACCTGTATTGGAAGGCAAGCGTGCTGAGCTCCTATCTAAAGAAACAGAATCCAATCACAAGCGCTCTCAGACTCAGAGAGATAGTGGCAGTGTTCGCAAGGCACGGGTTTCAAGAGGTCGCCGAAAGGGCAAATCTCGGTAGATTCATTTTTGACAAGTTGAGTTCCCAAGAGCTAGCCGGTTTATCAGCTGGCGAGAGGTTGCGCCTTTGCTTTGAAAAGTTGGGGCCTGTTTTCGTTAAATTGGGTCAGTTGTTGGCCACTCGTCCCGATCTTGTTCCTGCCGATGTGGCAGAAGAATTAAAGAAGCTCCACGACCAGGCTCCAACTCTCGATTTTACGCTCATGCAAGTCATTTTGGAGGAACAGTTTGGGGCCCACTTGCAAGATATTTTTGAATCAATTCAACGAGAACCAATGGCAGCGGCGAGTATTGCTCAGGTTCATCGGGCGATATTGAAAGATGGCTCCCATGTTGTGGTCAAGATTCAGAGGCCTGGCATTCAGGATATTATTGCTGAAGACCTGAGTATTATGTACACCCTTGCCGGATTGCTCGAGAAGCATGTTGATGAGGCCCGCTTTTATTCTCCCACTGCTATTGTGAATGAGTTTTTTCGTGCTCTGGAGCAGGAAACAAATTTTGTCATAGAGGCAAACAATATTCGCCGATTTCAGAGAAATTTTGCGAGTGAGCCAAGCATAAAAATTCCCAACGTGTTCATGGAGCTGACGGGAAGAAAAGTGATTGTTCTTGAAGAGTTGGAGGGCGTTCCGCTGAGTCACAAAAATGCCCTGGCACAGGAGGGGATTGACCGGGAGGCCATTTTAAGAGTGGGGCTCAAGTGCTATCTAAAAATGGTCTTTACGGATGGGCTCTTTCACGGAGACCTACACGCTGGAAATCTCCTTGTATTGCCCAACAATCAGATTGGTCTCATTGATTTTGGTTTGGTGGGTCGGTTAAATAAGAAAACTCAAAATGCAATCGCCAGTATGTTGGTAGCTTTGTTTACCGAAGACTATGAGAGGCTCGCTTATGAGTATGTTGATATGGCCCCTTATACTGGGCATGTGGACGTCGATCGATTTGCTAGGGACTTGCGCGATTTAATAGCTCCCTATTACGGTCTCACACTTAAAAATGTGAACGCCGGTCGCCTGCTTCTTGACTCAACTGGAGTTGCCTCGCGCCACGAATTAAAATTACCAACAGAGCTTGTCTTATTTTTTAAATCCATCGTTTCCATTGAGGGGATGGGACGGATAGTAATGAAGGATTTTGATTTTCTATCTCATTCGCTTGAGTTCGCCGATGAATTGGTCAAGAATCGATATGAAACCTCGAAGGTAATGCGCGACTTGACAGCTGCTGGTAAGGATCTGAGCTCCGTCATGTCGGGCTTCCCTCGGCATTTGAAACAATACCTGAGGAAGATCAATAGTCCATCTTATGCAATAAAGTTAGATATTTTGCAGATGACGCAAATGTCTTTGACGGTGGTGAAGTCTGCTCACACAGTTTTTTTGGGTCTTGTGATTGGAGGCTTATTGATATCATCTTCTCTTTTGATGGTAATTGATCGCGGTCCAAAGGTATTTGAATTGCCTGTCCTGGCGGCCTTAGGATACGGAATTGCGTGTGCACTTGGTCTTGTTGCCTTTTATCGTTATCTAAGATCATAGAGAACTGGTTGTTGGAAAAGGACGCTATGGCGGTGGCGATTTTGAAAATCACCACCGCAAACCCGCTGTTAAACTCTCGTTGACTAACCCAATAGTTTTAGTGCCACCTGTTGAATTGAATTGGCCTGACTGAGTACTGAAACTCCAGCCTGTGTCAGGATTGAGTTTCTCGTCAATTCGGCAGATTCAGCTGCGACATCAGAATCACGAATTCGTGAGTTTGCTGCCGACAGATTCTCGTGGGCGATGTTAAGGTTATTGATGGTGGATTGCAGACGATTCTGCATAGCCCCAAAATTTGCTCGCATCGCATTGACCGAAACCATTCCAATATCGACGGCACTCAGACTCGTCTGTGCCTGCTCCTTTGTGGCGACCGACTCGGCTGTAATACCGAGCGCTTCGAGCGAAGAATTGGCTGCGGATGTATTAAACGAGATCCTATCTTTAAAGGGGTCATTGTTCACTCCAACTTGAATGTCCATGACTCCACCGGTTCCGTTTAACAAATCGTACCCATTGAACGAAGTGACCTCAGCAATTCGCTGAATCTCCGACTTGAGCTGTTGATATTCCACATCAAGGAATTTTCGTTCAACATCTCCGATGGTGTCTGAAGCTGCTTGAATTGCCAGCTCACGCAGACGAATCATCATTGCCGAAACTTCATTCAATCCACCCTCCGCTATCTGAACCAGAGAAACACCATCTTGGGCATTTCGATTGGCTTGTCCCAAACCCCGAATTTGCGCTCGGAGATTCTCACTGATCGCGAGTCCCGCCGCATCGTCAGCCGCCTGATTGATTCGGAAACCCGAACTCAGTCGAGCGAGAGACTGATCCATTGCTCGGTTGGTATTCACCAAGTTTCTCTGGGCATTCAGTGATGCCACATTGGTTGATATCCTTAAGGCCATAATTATCCTCCTTGCATGGCTTATCCTCCTTGATAGCTGCCTTCCATTGGCATTTAAGTGCGTCATGCACTCATTGTTTTTTAATGGTTCTTTGGAAAATCCAAAGAGCTCCAAAGTCAGATCGTCATAATTAGATGGGAGTTTGAGTCCAGATTTTCAATTATTTTTTTGATGATCCAGGAGACACTGACGCAGTCCCAGGAATCTTACAAGCATTCCCTTGCGTTGGCTTCAATCAAATTGGAAACCGCCACTATGAATAGGGCGGTTTCCCGCAGGAAACAGTAGCATTCGTTCAAGTACCCACCGACTATTTGCCGGGGAGGCGGGAGATTAACTCCGCGCCCGTGAGCTAAAGTTCGTGAACCTAAAGTGCACTCAGTAATTTAATTAACTACCGAGTGAGCGGTTCAAGAGACCCAGTGCAACTTGTGCAGATTGATTTGCTTGTGCGAGCACCGATGTTCCAGCATTCAAAAGGATGTTATTCCTTGTGAGTTCAGCTGTTTCTTCGGCAATATCCGCGTCGCGAATCCGGCTGTTGGCTGCAGACATATTTTCGATCGATACCGCAATGTTATTTAGCGATGACTGCAGCCTATTTTGGATGGCTCCAAAATCTGCTCGCATTGCTGAAACACTCACAATTGCTGAATCGATAGCACTTAAACTGTTCTGAGCCGAAGCCTTATCTGCTACACTTGTTAAATTCACCCCTAAAGCAGCTGCGTTAGAGTCTGCTTTAGAAGCGTCAAAACTTAAGCGATCAATGTTTGGATCGTTACGAGTGCCAACCTGAAAATCAAGTATTGAACCCGTTCCGCTCAACAATTGAGTTCCGTTAAATTCAGTCCCATCGGCAATGCGATCAACTTCGGATACGAGTTGATCATACTCCACGTTGAGGAACTGCCTCTCCACTGGCCCGATCGTATCAGAAGCCGCTTGCACGGCAAGCTCCCTCAGTCGAATCAATATGGAGCTGACCTCGTTCAGGCCACCTTCTGCAACTTGGACAAGTGAAATGCCGTCCTGTGCATTTCGTGAAGCTTGTTTCAAGCCACGTGTTTGTGCTCTGAGGTTTTCGCTGATAGCGAGTCCGGCTGCATCGTCCCCGGCTCTATTGATTCTAAAGCCAGACGACAATCTTTCCAGACTCTTGTCGAGTGCGAGTTTGGTACCCATCAAATTTCTTTGGGCATTTAGACTCGCGGTATTGGTGTTGATTCTTAAACCCATTTTCCTCCTCCTTGAAGAACACGGCATCACTTTGTGAAGCCAACAGATCAATCTTTGATCTGAGGGTTGCTATTCTCTCAATGAACTCATCGGCGTCTCATTGCGAGGCTTAATAGATTGCAGTGAGATCTGGTCTTTGGGATTGAACTGATGATGAATTTCTGATTTTATTGCTTCATTTCAAGGTCAAACTGAGGAGGAGAGAGGGGAGAAATGAGTGAGGATGATTTTGACCCTTACCGAGGCGATCGCGTATCTCCGACCTTTTGCGTTCTTCCTTGGATTCATCGATTTACAAATGTCGGTGGTGAGGTCCAGGTTTGCTGTGTGAGTGAGGAGTACAACAGTAATAACATTGATGAGAACGGTATTCCCATTAATATCAGTAGGATTCATGATGACGAAGTTTTGATGAATACCAGTTTTATGAAGTCCCTCAGAGTTCAGCAAATGAAGGGAGAGTGGTCTAGAATCTGTGAAAGGTGTCGAATCACAGAAAATAATGGGGGATTTAGTCGTCGCCAGTTTGAGAACGCAACTTACCATCAGTTTATCACACGCGCCATCAATGACACTCGACCGGACGGAGGAACTAAAGTCAGAATTCGATCCGCCGATTATAGATTGGGCAATCTTTGTAATTTGGCATGCCGAATGTGCAATCCTCGCTCATCTTCCAAGTGGATAAAGGACTGGCAGAAGATCGATCAGAAATGGTTTGGTCAATCCGAATCTGAACTGGATCAGTATCGTCGCTATCGTTATTATGAGAATCCTCAAATTTGGGAGAGTTTTAGAAAGCAAATCCCGTATCTCAGGCACCTTCATTTTGCAGGTGGTGAACCGATGATCGTTGCCCAAATGATCTTGGTGATGAAAATGTGTATTGAAGAAGGACGGGCAAAAAACATTTGGATTTCCTACAACACCAACATGACGATTATTCCAGATGAGGTAAAAGAATTGTGGCCTCATTTCAATCACGTCCGAATCTATGCAAGTGTTGATGCCTATGGAGACTTAAATGACTACATTCGCTTTCCAGCGAGGTGGAAAGACATTGAGAAAAACCTTTTTGATCTTGAACAGAATTTTGAGAAGTATGGGATACGATTGGTTTTGATCAACACGACAGTTCAAATGTATAACGTCACACAGCTTGATCGTTTATTTGGATATTTGAGTCAGTTTGAGCGAATTATTCCCATTCCTAAGTTAGTAAATCTTCATCATCCCTATCATTATCGAACCCAAGTGTTACCTCAGGAACTAAAAACTTCGGCCAAGGAGCGTTTGCTTATTGCGAGAGATGAAGCAGAAAAAGTAATGAGGCGTCGAGTGAGAATGAAGAGATATCGGTTTTACCTCGACCTTGTGGGCGAAACGATTGAATTCATGGAGAGTGAGGATCGTCAGGATTTAATTCCAAGTTTTGTGAGAGCTGCTTTTTCTAAAGATGCGCTTCGAAATGAAAATCTTTTTGAGGTAATTCCTGAATTTAATGTTTTGAAAAAGCATCTCTCTCAGGGGTCACTTAGCAAAGACTCAAATGATCCTTCGATGAACGACGAGAAGGAAGTCTTTCAAGTGTTATAAAAGAAAAGGGTAATGGTTCCTCTCGATCTGAGCGAGAAACCTCTATAAATTTGGTTTTATCAGGCTGAGGGTAGAATGTATCGCCTTGAATTTCTTGATGAATTCGTGTCAGGTAAATGCGTTCCACGAGGTCCATTGATTGCGTGAAAATTTCTCCGCCTCCAACGATGAACACTTCGTCTCCCCAGGTGAGGACCTCCTTTTGACAATGGGCCAATGCCTCAATTAAATCTGAAACAATCAAGGTTCCTGCGGGATGATAATTCTTCTGTCGGGTCACGATAATATTGAGACGCTTAGGAAGCGGACGACCAATTGATTCAAAGGTCTTTCGACCCATGATGATCGCGTGTCCAAGAGTCTTTTCTTTAAAAAATTTTAGGTCTTCAGGTATATGCCAGGGGAGTCCGCCGTCGCGACCAATGACTCCGTTTGTTGCGGCTGCCACGATGTGAGAAATAGTGATCACACTGATACCTCGGCCTTAATATGGGGGTGAGGATCATACCCAACGAGTTGAAAATCGTCATATTTAAAACCGAATATATTTTTAATCTCTCGATTGATTGCAATTTGTGGTGGCCTTTTCGGTAGACGCGTGAGCTGCAGACGGGCCTGATCCAGATGATTGAGGTAGAGGTGAGCATCGCCGAGAGTATGAATAAATTCACCTGGTGTTAGGTCGCAGACCTGAGCCATCATCAGCGTAAGCAGGCTGTAGCTTGCGATATTAAAGGGAACTCCCAAAAATACATCAGCACTTCTTTGGTACATCTGGCAGCTTAAGCGACGGTTTGCCACGTAAAACTGAAAGAGCGCGTGGCAGGGCGGCAGCGCCATTTTATCTATTTCGCCGGGATTGTAGGCAACCACCATCAAGCGGCGTGAATCCGGAAAATTCTTAATTTGTTCGACAAGTTGGGTGATCTGGTCGATGACTCGACCATCTGGAGTTTTCCATGATCTCCACTGGGCTCCATAGACGGGTCCAAGATTCCCTTCCTCATCAGCCCAATCATCCCAGATACTGACTTTATTATCCTTCAGGTAGCCAATATTCGTGTCGCCTGAGAGAAACCACAGCAACTCATGAATGATTGACCGCAGATGAAGTTTTTTTGTCGTAAGCAGTGGAAATCCTTCTTGTAAGTCAAAACGCATTTGGTGACCAAAAACACTGAGAGTCCCGGTTCCGGTTCTATCTGATTTTTCTGTGCCGCGATCTAGGATGTGGGAGACTAAATTTAGGTAGGGCGTCATCTGGGTTCCTCAATTTTTGGGCGAGCATAACCTGCCCTCAGGCAAGTTCCAAGATGAGTTGAACCTTGTTTGCTCGGCGCGACATATCTGATAGTGAAGAGATTAGTTTTGGCCGAATGAAGGAGAGAGAATGGAAATTCGAGACCCAATTCATGGATCATTGAGTTTTGAGGAGAACGAGATTGCGGTGATCGATCACTTGGCTTATCAGAGACTCAGAGCGATCAAGCAATTGGGATTCATGGAATTCAGTTTTCCGGGAGCCACTCATAATCGATACTTGCATTCTCTTGGAGTCTGTCATTTGGCCGGTCGCGCTTTTGATCAGATCTTTGGGAACTATCCCTTTCCAAATAGCGCAACGAGTCGTAGATTGAGGCAGTGCATGCGTTTGGCGGCATTGCTGCATGACATAGGGCACGGCCCGCTAAGTCATACGATTGAGGAGGTCATGCCTCCTCTGAAGGATCTGAATATCTCGGCCTATCAGCACCGGCGATTGAAACCTGCCACATCCAACGAATCATCTGTGCAAGCTAACCACGAGGACTACACGATCAAGTTTATCACAGATTCCTCTTTGACCTCCGTCTTGAGAGCTCAATTTCCAGATATATCTCCCTTACATATCGCCTGTCTTGTCGACAAGTCTTTGAGGTGTCCAGATGATTTTTTTCGAGTTGGAGACCATCAATTCAGGACGATCCTTAGCCAGATTGTGAGTTCAGAATTGGACGTTGATCGCATGGATTATTTGGAACGTGATGCCTATTTTTGTGGGACAAACTATGGCCGAGTTGAATTGGGTTGGTTGATTGGAAATCTAACATACCATGAAAAGGCCGGAGATTTACACCTTGCGCTCAATCGCAGGGCTCTCTACACTTTTGACGATTTTCTTTTAGCCCGTCATCATATGCATTTGATGGTTTATTTTCACCACAAGAGCATCATCTTTGAAGAGATGCTGATGCGATATTTGATAAGTGAAGATTGTGAGTTTTTTCTTCCTTCAAATATCGAGGATTATATTGGCTATACAGACTACGCACTTTTTCAGCACTTGGCACAGGTTGATAATCCCTGGGCGAGGCGAGTTGCCGAGCGTCGGCCATTTAAGATGTTGTTTGAATTTCACTCCACCGCAGAAAATTCTCGTACAGAGGACATGGAGATTTTTTTAAATGGAGAGGGCATAGAAACTGTGTTTGCGAGTTCAACAGCACGCCTCAGCAAGTATCATAGTCCGAGTGAAATTGAACGTGAAACTCAGATATATGTCGTCGATCAGTATGATCGTCATTCAAAACCATATCCCATCGAGGAGTCGACGGAGATTTTTCAGAAATACGGAGAGATTCGTCGTATCGAGAGAATTTATGTAGCCCCTGAGAATTTTGATCGGGGTGAGGAAATTCTGACGAAAAATGATTTGTAAACCGAACGGACGAAGTTGCTCTTCTTTCGGAAGAATAGATTGTTTGTTGAAATATCTCTTGCTAGCCTCATAAAGTGATTTTTCTCTCAAGGAATGAGTAAATGTATATTCTTGGTCTTTCTTGCTACTATCATGATAGTGCGGCAGTTCTGATAAAAGATGGGGAGATCATTGCGGCGGCCCAAGAGGAGAGATTCACTCGAGTTAAGCATGATCCCTCCTTTCCGACACAGGCCATTCGATTTTGTCTGAGCGAGGCAGGGATTGATCTCAAAAAAGTCAGTTTTATTTGTTATTACGATAAGCCCTTTTTAACTTTCGAACGACTCTTGGAAACTTACATTGCGATGGCACCGAGGGGTCTACGGTCATTTGTGACGGCGATGCCAACCTGGTTGAAAGAAAAATTGAATCTCAAGTGGCTTTTAAAAAAGGCAACTAAGAGAGATAGAGCCAGGTCTAAAAGCGCATGAGCTGCCACCACTCCTTTTCTCTCGTCATCATTTGTCTCATGCGGCAAGCGCTTTCTACCCAAGTCCTTATGAAAATGCCGCGGTTCTTTGTCTTGACGGAGTGGGGGAGTGGGCCACCACTTCAGTTTGGACGGGCGCTGGAAAGAATCTTGTGCCGGAGTGGGAGATCCGATTTCCACATTCTCTGGGTTTGTTGTATTCTGCTTTTTCATATTTCGCGGGTTTCAAGGTGAACTCCGGAGAATACAAACTGATGGGCTTAGCTCCCTACGGTGAGCCCACTTACGTCGATCTCATTCGCGACCATCTCATTGACATTAAAGAAGACGGCACTTTTCGTTTAAATATGGATTATTTTGGGTTCGCCACCGGACTAAAGATGACTAACAACAAATTCAATTCCCTTTTTGGAGGACCTGAGAGAACCAAGGATTCCCTTTTGACTTTGCGCGAGATGGATATTGCCAAATCAATTCAAGTTGTAACAGAAGAAATTATATTGAAACTCGCCAGAACAATACGAAAAGAAACAAAACAGAAATATCTTTGCCTGGCGGGCGGTGTGGCTTTGAATTGTGTAGCAAATGGAGAATTGGCTCGCCAAAGGATCTTTGATGGTCTTTGGGTTCAGCCAGCAGCAGGGGATGCAGGGGGAGCCTTGGGGGCGGCGCTCTGCGTTTGGCATCAACACTTGGGCCACGAACGAAAGATCGACAAGAGAGACAAAATGAAGGGTTCGTATTTAGGACCTCACTTTGATTCTTCGGCCATACAGATGTTTTTGGATCAGCAGAATGCAAAATATGTTCGACTCGGAGATCAAGAATTAATTGCTGAGGTTGCTCGTTTGCTTGCAGAAGGTCATATCATAGGATGGCATCAGGGCCGGATGGAGTTTGGTCCGCGCGCCTTGGGTAACAGATCTATTTTGGGAGATCCACGCAATCCTCTGATGCAGACAACAATGAATTTAAAAATTAAATTTCGCGAATCTTTTAGGCCATTTGCTCCCGCCGTTTTGGCTGATAAATCAAGTGAGATATTTTCAATAAATGAGTCAAATCCATATATGATGATCGTGGGCCATGTTGCCGAGGCCTGGAGAAAACCCGTGGTCGAAGCAGAGAGGTCACGGCGTGGACTTGACTTGCTAAAAGTCCAGAGATCGAAGGTTCCGGCGATCACTCATGTCGACTACTCGGCGCGAGTTCAAGCTGTTTATCGAGAAACAAATCCTTTGTTCTATGATTTGATCAAGGCCTTTGAGCAGAGGACAAATATTCCCTTGCTGGTAAACACATCCTTTAATGTGCGCGGAGAACCTATTGTTTGCGATCCAAAGGAAGCGTACAATTGTTTTATGGGTACAAATATTGATTATTTGGTTTTGGGCTCATTTCTTTTAGAAAAGAGCGCGCAGCCTGGAAAATCTGAGGACTTTGTGCAGGTTTTTGGCGATGATTGAGTTTTCTAGACTTTTTGATGGAGCAAATCGAGAACGATGAGCAGGCTGAAGCGCATTTATCATCTTTGGATGAAGTTTAGCGAGATCTTGGGGCGGATTGTCTCTGGGTTTTGGTTATCCGTATTTTACTGTTTAATTATCACTCCTGTTGGTCTCTTATGGCGTCTTTTGGGGCACGATCCACTTCAGTTAAAATGGGAAAAAGGAAGAGTGAGTTACCGAGAAATCAGTGATAAATTGGATCCACAACACATGGAGTTTCCCTATTGATAAAAGATCTTCTTATAGACCTCTGGGGCTTTATGAAAGTTCGGAAGAAATTTTGGTTAGCACCCATTATTTTAGTGATGGTACTTTTGGGTCTTCTGCTTATTTTTGCCCAGACGAGTCCTTTGGCGCCATTTGTTTACCCACTTTTTTAGAGCAGGGTTAAACGGAGTGAAGCAATTGAAGGCGGTTATTGAAGGGCTTTCAAGGTTCTTTGGTTTTTACCAGTGGGCTTTGGTGGCCTTTTCGTGTTGTCTTTTTGTATGGCTCTCTCAAAAAATCTATTTTGCGGATTCTGAGCTTTTTTCTCTATTGATCACGAGATCCACTGACACCATAGATCGTGGACAGGCCTATAAGTTGCTGTTTTCTGTGTTTCTTCGGTTCATTTCGCTGTTTGAGTTTCACGAGGCCAATTCAATTCTTTTTTCAAGATTTATTTTTGGTCTCGTGGGAGTTCTCAATCTTATCTTGGCAGCATCTCTCTACCGGATGGTTTTTCGTCGCCCCCGCTTAGAGACCTTAACCATTCTTTTCATTTTGGGCTTCAGCTTTTATGTAGAACGAGGATTTAGGATCAGGGCCGACAATTTGGCTGCGACCTGGCATCTTCTCATAATTTGGTATTACTTTAAGTACTGGCTTTATCGAAAAGGTGGCAAGGCTCCAGGCAATTTACAAGTTTTGGGTCTTGTTCTTTTGGAAAGTCTTTTGTTGGCAACGACGATAAAGGGCACAGTTATATTCGTCTCTTTACATGTTCTCTATTTTGTCAGTATTCAGGGAGTTCACTTACAAAGGAGGGTGGAGCTAAGTACTGGAATTCTGCGTAAGCTACGAGCAGAACTTGATCTATTCTTGATTGGATTGATCCTAATTCAATATTTTGGGTTTAAAACAGATTTTTTTCAGGTCTTCTTTGGCACTATCGATTATTTGTCCGAATCGATAGGCCATGGAGCAGGAATGCCCGAATATTTTTCTCCCGAGTCCTTTTTTCATGTTCGGTATTTTTTGCAGGAAAACGTGGTCTGGAGTTTGTTGATTTATTTGCCAATTGTATTTGCAATTGCCCGAATGTTTCGCCGGGCTTTGTCAGGAAAAAACTGGGCTGATCGTATCTCTTCTTACTATCTGTACTGTTTTTGTCTTATTTGCGTTTTTGTCATTTTTCCAGAGAAATATCCCTTTTTATTAGTTGGCTTGCTTCCTGTGCTGAGTCTTCCTGGAGTGCGCTTCGTCACGTATATTTTTTTTAAATTAACTTACGTGGTTAAGTCATGGAATCCTGGATTTTCAGAACGGTACAAATATGCTGAGATCCTGGTCGTAGGCTTGTGCCTGTTATCTATTGGGTGGTCCGTGGCCCGAGTCTTTTCCCGGAGTGGGAATTGGGATCAGGTACAGTTTATTGAAGATATGACACGATACTTCGATAAGCAGGGTCGGGTGCGCTATTATGATGTCGTTGGCAGCATTCCCGATCACGAAGCTGTTTTGGCTTTTGTCGGGCCTAATCAGGGTGCACAAAATAGGGATGCTTTTTCTCAATTGCTTGAAGCCTCTCCGAACTTCGTTTTTTACACAAAAAAGATGAATTTTTTAGAACCGCAGATCAGTGGTCTGCTGAGTCGGTCCTATTTATCATTTGGAAATGGAGTGTATGCGCGCGGAGCAAGATTCAAAATTGACGAAAATAGAACGGTAGCGACTGATTGGATGGGAAAAACTTACAGAAAAATCAATGTCGCTGATCTTGACAGAGTGATTCGCCTGATAGAAGCACCCTCGTTCGCAGTGCCAAGGTATGTTCAGCCACGTGATCTGGTTCCTTCAATATTTGGTCGATCGGTGTACTTTTATTCAATTTCTAATAATGGTGCATTAGCTTCGCTTGAGGACCTGATGGTCGAGAGATCGGACGGCTTCGTCAGCGTTTATGATGATTCAATGTCGTGGGGGACCGTGAGAGAGAAATTTCAGTCCTTTTTGGTTTCCTCCGAGGTTCCTGAGATTGGAATTTCAGCGCACCCGCCTCTTGATTTTACCATCAGAGATAATTTATTTTTTCTCTTTGCCTATGACAAAAATTTCTAAATTAAAAGGAAAATATTTGTAGTTTTCTCCCATTCCTTCGAACAAGCATTGATTCACTCCAGATTTTGATGGAAAGTATTTACCATCCAAAAATTGAAGTGAACAGAATGGGACGGAGGAATTTTGGATATTTCAATTATCATCCCGACATCTGGTCGACGTGAAATCTTGAATAGGACTCTCAACTCTCTCAGGGAGAATATCCCTGTTGGGCGGTCGGTTGAAGTTATTGTCGTCTGCAATCCCTGTAATATTAATGTAAAAGAGACGGTTGAGAGATTTAGCGATTGCGATATTCCGGTAAAATATATTGGCTCAAATAAAATTGGAACGAATCGGGCAAGAAATTTGGGAGTTGAGCATTCCAGGGGAGAGAATCTTTTGTTTCTTGACGATGATGTCCAAATTCCTCATTTTCAATTTTGGGCTGAAATTTGGATGCTAGATTTCGAAAGTAATTCGGAGGTGGCCGCGGGCGGCTACTATCTGAACAGGCCTGAGGCAAAGATCTCTGAGATCATATACAATGCTGCCGCTGGGCTTTGGTTAATGAAAAGTCGAGCAGGGGGGGGTGCGTGCAGTCCTTTGCTTCTGGGCGGCTGTTTCCTCGTTGGACGGCAATTATTTCAGAGAGCGGGTGGGTTTGCTGAAGCTGCTCAAGATGCGGCGGAAGAGGATCGTTTGTGCCAACGGCTGAGTTTTCTGGGTTGCCCTCCCTTGTTGCTTGAGGAGCTTTCGGTTGTTCATGAATTCCAAGGTGGGTTTCTGAGACTTTTTACAAATGCTTTTCGTCACGGAATTGCTAGAGATCAATCAAATCGAAGTGGAAGTTCGACATTTTCAATGAGACAGACTTGGACGCTGGTAGGCAAGATTTTGGACCTTCATTGCATTAGCTTGCACACTTCAAAAGGCTGGGCTCTGATTGGAGGGCTATTTTGCTATTTTTTGGCTTTGGTTGTTGGTTCCCAAAAAAGGCTTGTCACTTTTGAGAAAATGCTTGTTTGGGAAAGGAAGAAATCAAGTTTTGCGAAGGGAATTGTATAGTCATGGCTTGGAGTTCAGCAAAAGATATTTCAGTTTTCTGGTTCAAAGCCAAATGAGGTGCAAAGGCATTTGATGAAAAGAATGCAGATGTTGATATCTCCCTGGCCTATCCCAAGGAGATTCGGATCGAGGCGTCGTCCTATTGTCAACTGAAGTGCCCGTCTTGCCCGACATCTCAAGGCCTCATACACAAAAGCGTCGTGGGTTCAAAATTCCTGAAAATAGATGATTTTAAGCGGATCGTTGACGGGGCGGATTGGCTTAAAGAAATTGAACTATCAAATTGGGGCGAAATTTTTCTCAACCCAGATATTGTTAAAATCATGAATTATGCGTTCAAGAAAAAAATTGAACTAGTGGCCTACAATGGCGTCAATTTCAACAATGTTTCGGAGGAGGCACTTGAAGGCTTGGTGAAGTATCGCGTAAAGGCCTTGACCTGTTCTATAGATGGAGCCTCGCAAGAAACGTATGTGCAATACCGGATAAGAGGAAATTTTGATCGAGTTATAGCAAACATTCGTCGCCTCAATGATTTCAAAACAGCCTATAGAAGTCCCCTTCCACGATTAACTTGGCAATTTGTGATGTTTCAACACAACAAACATGAACTGAATCGGGCGAAAGAACTGGCTTCTGAGCTAGGTATGGAATTTTATACCAAGGTCTCTTGGGATGAAAAATTGGCGGCTAAAAATGATGAAGGAGAGGTCATTCAGGTATGAGCGAAGAAATTCAATCTGTCGATCAAGAGCAATCTTTGGCTGAAACCATTGTTCGCTTGGAGGCCAATAAAAATCAGTATTATAAGGGAATATGCTATCAGCTATGGACCCAACCACAAATTCACGCTGACGGAAAGATACTGGGCTGCTGTGCTAACTATTGGGGAGATTTTGGGAGCGTCTTTGACTATCCAACTTTATTTGAAGCTATTAACAATGAAAAAATGCAATATGGTCGCCGGATGTTAGCTGGGGAGGCGATGGAGCGCTCAGATATCCCTTGTACCAACTGCCATCATTTTAAAGCCATCAAAGAAATGAAAAATTGGGTTACAGTTCAAGAGGTCAGTAATTCCCTCTGATATTTTGTCTCTCATGAGGACATTTAACCGCTTTTTTCCATAGTCTGCCCAAGAATTCGTTTTCGATATTGATAACTCAGCACGTAAAAAGGCTTTCTGATAGGCAGAGATAAATCAAAGGCTAGCCACAATCCTGGTACAAGAATCTTGTGGAAGAACCCTCGCACTCCTATTTGATAAAAGGGAACCGCGATTTTCCATTTGAATGTACCCCAAACTTTGCAATAGAGAAATCCTCTCAATTCAAACAGCCGCCAAAAAGCCCAATTCTTGAAAAAGCTCAAAATGAGCAATAGACCTTTTATGCGCCAGAAGGACCAACAAAGTGAAGGCCAGATAATCCGCCAGTAAAGACGAATGAAGGGGTTGTCATGTACGGAATGAACGCTTTTGTAATAGGTCGGCATGAGACCCTTGTAATACACGGGCATGAGACCCTTGTAATACACGGGCATGAGACCCTTGTAATACACGGGCATGAGACCCTTGTGATACGCGGGCATGAGACCCCTGTAATAAATGGTGGAGCAGGCTGGCAAGAGACCCTTGTGATACGCTGGCATCAGGATTTTCCAACGGAGTGTGCCGAGAACCTTCCAGCGCAAAAGATGGGAAAGACCATAACTACGCCAATAAAGCCAGTTGGAAATCACTTTCACTCGCCAAAGGAGCCAGCAAGCACTTGGCCAAATGATGCGCCAATAAGTTCTGCGAAGAAGCCCTCCTGTGAGGCGCACTCCTGATTTTGGTGCGGGATGAAGCAAAAACCACATTAACCTCCATTTCATCATTTGAAGGTAATGGGAAAACCAAAACGAGGTGCGATGTTTGCTAATTGTCGGAAGAGAAATTGTAAAAGACTCAGTTGGTGCCAAAAGGCCTCGAAAGTCTTGATAGGCAGAATCATCGAGAGAGTGGTGAAAAAATCCGGCAGGTTTTTGCCAAAATCATTTGTCGGCGCACAGGAGATCTTTCGTATTCTGATTGGCAGGGAGGCGGGTGCAAGTGGTAGAGGGCTGTATCACTCAATAAAAAGCGAGCTCCGTCCTTTGCCAATCTGTAACCAAGATCGACATCCTCAAAGCCGTAGTAGAGAAAGGTTTTTCTAAACCATCCAAGCCTTTTAAAATCGGCGGCCTTTACGGCAAGTGAGTGAGTGCAGGTGTATTTCCAATGATTGTGAAGCGTATTCCAATCACTTGAATTTTGAAACGAGGCCCAATAGGGATCTTCAGGGTAGGTGTCAATCTCAGGATCAATGAGATTGTAGCTCGTTAATTCATTGCTGACATCTTCGTTGAGAAAAAGACGCTTCCCCTGAACAATTTCATATTCATTCATTTTTGAAATGAGATCGGAGAGATAATTCGCCGGGATCAACATATCGGAATCTAAAAAAAGGAGAATGCGACCCCGAGAATGCTTGACCCCAACATTTCTGGCTATCCCTGCTCGAAACTGGCTATCGCCTCGCTTTCGAGGAGTTAACCTTGAAAAAAAGAGAAATTTAAAGTTTCTTTGATTTTGAAAGGGAGTAACAAATTTAAAAAAATCCTCTTGGGTTCCATCATTGCTTCCATCGTCAACGATGATAACTTCATATTTATCTGGGCTCAGACTTTGCTTGAAAATATGACGAACAACATTTTTGATATAGCTTTTGCAATTGAAGCTTGGAATAATCACAGAAACTTCAATTGATTCAGTCGACGCAACTTGTGATTCAAATGAAGGATTCAGTTCGGGTTCTAAATCTCGGTCCGATGGGATGTGTGGTTCAAAGATATCCACGCCCTTCGGACCTCGAATCGACAAATGTTTGTTCTTTCGTCTCACGTGGTTCGATATTTTCCTCAATGACTCATGAATACTGGGAGTGAGAAGCATTCTGCGAGTTTCAATAGGATCGAGAGGAAAGTAGAAATGAAGCTGATTTAAAACTGGTTGAGGAAGTTGAGCGACGTATTTCGATAGGCCGCCGAAGTTTTCCCCGACAAGAGTAAAGTAGACATACTGAAGTGAAGACAAGGTGTAGCTGATAAATTCATTTTCAGCAACTCCAGGCCTACCGAGGATAACATTGAGAAGGAGCCCCTGTTCAACCAATTTTACGAGAGTGTCTCGAAATTCACTCACCCAAACTATCGCGGATACCTGTGCAAAGACTTTAAGACCACGTTGCTTTGCCGCACTGATGATTTCCGGGGCATCTTCTTGCAACATCAGGTAGCAAGGAAAAATCACTCCGAAATATTCACCCCTTTTTGCTTTATCAAGACTAAGGAAAATCTCTGATCGTGATTTATTGTCACTGAGACCCCCAGTTTCAAAGCATTTTCCACAAAGGCACTTCTCTTCTTGAGAAAAGGGCAAAAAATAGAGTCGGCCTTGCCAATCGGTAATGTTGTTACACGGGCCAAGTTCACTGTTTAATGGATCTAGAGCGACAGGATCTCGTTGCATGACCAAAGTATCCTTGATGTTGTTTTAGTGACCAGCCTTCAATTTGATCCATTTCTTGTATCTTTTGAACTCTAGATCTTTTTTAAATAAAAAATAAAGAGTGTAGCTAACTCAATAAGCTTGGGGCGTCCTTCCAAGTGGCGCTTGGCCCATTCCTGACCCATCTGAAATCCATGGTTAAAAAAAGACAAATAGAATTCATTCAGTTTGGATGGATAGGGGCAAGCGGAGAATATAGAGGAAAGGCCGATACCTGGTGGGAGATTCGCCTGTTCGCGCCTTTGAGCCCCGAATCCCTGCCAAAATGCTTTGGAGAAGAAAGTCCGCAAAGTCAAATGGACACGATGCTCAATCGAAAAATTGGGATCATACTTTAAACGATAGCCCTGCTGCACGAGTCGCGAATTGAGTTCAGTTTCAGCGCCACCAAAGACAATGCTTTCGTTAAAACGAAGGCCACTCGAGAAAACGCCCGCGTGGAATACCATATTTCCTCCGACAAGATTAACGGTATACCCGCTTTTTCGAACCGAATTCTCAAGCCATTGACGGCAAATACCGTTGTAAACTTGTTCTATCGTACTTGGCTTCGAACCGAGAGAATAAGGTCCACCGACAGCTGAGGCCTCTGGCCATCGTCGGAGTAGCTCAATTCCTTTCTTCAAATAGAAGGTTTGATTGGCAAAACAATCATCATCAAGAAAAAAGAGAAACTTTCCCTTCGCTTTTGAAATGCCCAAATTTCGGGCTCTGTTGACGCCAAGCTCTCCCACTTCAAAGAAATCATAAAGCAGACGTCCACCAATCTGTTTGTCTATTTGCTTTCTAAGAGACGGATCGGGAAGGTTGCTGATAATAAGAATTTCAAATTCGTCTCTCGGAAAATCCTGGTTCTCTAGCGAGCTTAGAAGGTTCAAGACAGAACGATGGCGGCGGTGGGTAGGAATTATTATTGATGCAAGCATAACCAATCATCTATCAATTGCGTCGCTCCTCCACAACGCATTTTGGGAGAATCTGCCGCTCATCGTCAGGGATACAAAGGAATTCAGTTTTTTGAGGTTTGTAGCCGTGACTGTTACCAGTTAATTAAGGGCGATTTACGGCTGCTGATTGACTCCTCTCAGTGGTTTAACTACAAGCGGTGTGGAGGTAATTAAAATGAAAGTTCTTGTGGTAGGCCAGGGAGGACGAGAGCATGCCCTCGTTCGGGCTTTGAAACAGTCCCCATGTGTCGATAAGGTGATTGCGATTCCGGGTAGCATGGGAATGGAAAAAGATGCCTTCTGCCTTTCTCATTCGTTAGCTCCGCCAGAGAAATTGATTTCTGAGATTCGAGACAGGAAGATCGACTTGGTGGTTATCGGTCCCGAGGGGCCACTTGCTGATGGCTTGGCGGATCGCCTCCGGGAAGCCGGCGTCCTAGTCTTTGGTCCCTCTGCTCAGGCCGCGCAATTGGAAGCGAGTAAAGTTTTTTCTAAAAGATTTATGGAAAGAGCAGGGGTTCCCACCTCAGATTATCGTGTCGTGAATTCGGTTGACCAAGTCATGGCGGCAGCTGATTCTTTCGTCCCACCTTATGTTCTAAAGGCCGATGGCCTTGCTGGTGGCAAGGGAGTATTCATTTGTCGTTCCCTGAAAGAATTGCAAGAATGCGCTCACTCGATTTTTGTGGATAGAATTTTTGGCGATTCCGGACACGAGGCTTTACTTGAAGAATTTCTGCCAGGCTGGGAACTTAGTTTTTTGGTGCTGACCAATGGGAAAGATTACGAGCCGCTGCCCTTGAGTCAAGATCACAAGCGACTCAATGATGGGGATGAAGGACCAAACACTGGAGGAATGGGCGTGGTCGGACCCCTCACTATTCCAAAGGAATTGTATCGCGAAATTGATAGAAAGATCTTGGCTCCATCAGTCGCTCAGTTGCAAAATGAGTCCCTTTTTTATCGAGGAGTTTTGTATGTGGGCATTATGGTAACGGAGAAAGGACCCATGGTCTTGGAATACAATGTGCGATTCGGAGACCCCGAAGCCCAAGTCATATTGCCCCTCTTAGATGGGGATTGGGGGCAGATTTTGAAGGATGTTGCCGATGGGCACTTGCAGAGTTTGAAATGGAAGTCGGATCATTGTGCCTGCGTCGTTTTGGCCGCAGAAGGATACCCAGAACGTCCCAAGTTGGGAGTTCAAATAATGGGAGATTTGGATTCTGATACTTTCTCTCAATACTTTCTGCATGCAGGAAGCACAAAAGGACCGGATGGGAATTGGTTGACAGCGGGAGGAAGGGTTCTGAATGCTATTGGTTGTGGGCCGTCAATGGAGGTGGCTTTGAAAAGAGCTTACTCTCAGGCGGAGAAGGTGTCTTGGAAGGGTCGTCAAATGCGAGTTGATATTGGCAAAAAAGTTTTGGTGCAAAAGTGATGGATGTTGATCAAGCCGTCTCCCACTTGTTGGAAGGCGGTGTCGTGGCCTATCCCACCGAGACAGTTTGGGGGCTTGGGGCTTTAAATAAGAGACCCGAGGCTCTTGCTCAGGTGATCAAATTAAAGGGGCGTGAAGTTGCGAAGGGGATGAGTCTTCTCGTTGCCGATATTGCGATGGCAGAGGAGGTGGCATTTATTTCTGATCAACGTATAAGGACATTCCTGCAAATTGTGTGGCCTGGGCCCTTGACCGTTGTATTAAAGGCCAAGCCTGTTGTTGACCCCCTGGTTCATGGGGGAACAGGCGAAGTGGGGCTAAGGTTGTCCTGTCATTGTCTGGTGCAGAAATTGATGGTCATGCTTTCTGAACCTCTTACTACAACGAGCGCTAATCAGACCGGTCACTCTCCGGCTCGATTGGGGGCCGAATTGACTTGGCTTCCAATGAATGTAGGGATTTTGGGGGGAGCAGAATCTGAAGGCATAAAACCTTCTACGGTCGTTCGGATTGAAGCTGAAAATGTCTTTTTGCTTCGTGAGGGGGCCATTGTTCGAGAAGAACTGGCTCGAGTGGCCCGATCTTGTGACCTGGTTTTTTGAAGAACGCAAGGAGAGCTCGATATCCAAGTCCAGCTAAACTTCCTAGGCCGTAGGAAAAATGAGTGAGGAGAAAGGCCATTGTCACTCTTGAAAAAATTGGTAGTGAGAACGAATTCGACGAAAGATTGAGACGCAGACCCTCCGAGACAACAAGTAGAAGGTATAATCCAAAGGCATTGAGAACCCAAGGCGCCAATGGCGCAAAAGCCAAAAGCAGAAAGAAACCAAAGACTCCAACGGCAGAAATCAAACTAGGAAAGTGGAAGTTTCGTCGCAAAGGCGCAATAGAAAAAGATTGGTGATAGCCAAATCGAAGCATACGCAGAGACCACTCCTTCCAGGTATTTGCGCTTTGGTTGATCACGAGGGGGGCAGGCAAAAGTAACAAAGTAAAACCGAATTTCGTCAATCTTAACCCCATTTCCACGTCCTCGCAGGTCGAGGAGAAATGAGGAGAAAAATTGCCAGCGGCGAGAAGAGCTTTGCGGCAGAACAGAGCGTTGGAGGTGGGGAGGTGATCTGCGATTGCGACTTCCTTGACAAGTTTTGATTGAGGGCTGCCGCCATGTCCAATTGGGCTCAAAAACATCAAATTGAGCGATTGATCAAAGAAATTGTCTCCAGAAAGCCGATTTGGTCCACCTATTCCAGCGAGATTTGGATGCCTCTGTCTAAATTTAACAAAGGTTTGAGTGAGGTGAAATAGCCAGGATGGAGGGAGAAGGCAGTCGCCATCAGTAAAGGCGATCAGGTCGCAATGGCAATGCTCGACAGCGAGTTGTCGAGCACCTCCAAGGTTATTCGTGTGATTGACCACTAGTTTAGACTTGAAAGGTAGCGAAGGGAGTATCTTTTGAAGCAGACGGAGAGTTTCATTGGCTCCTCCATTGTGAACGACGATGACCTCGTCGGGCCAATTCCCATCAAATTCAGAAAGAAGAGTTTTGAAAAGTTTTATCAATTGAGTGCCTTCACAGAAGGTAACAATTGCAACGGCAACGTTTATCTTATTGCTAGGCACGGGCCCCCTACCGAGAAAAATAGAATAAGCTGAGGAGAAAGTCGTTTACCTTCTTCTCCTCAGCACTTATGTTTTCATATCTTATAATCGCCCAAAATCGAAGTCTTAGGGGTAAATGAAGAAACAAACGATTTTTATATCTGGAATAGCTGGTTTTTTGGGGAGCCACCTGGCGGATTCGATGTTGGCCCAAGGACATCGTGTGGTGGGTTGTGACAGCCTCATCGGTGGAGATAGGGAAAACGTTCCTGCTCAGGCCGATTTTTATGTCGCGGATCTCAATGACTATAGGGCTATCAATAATTTGGTGCGCCACGTTGATGTCGTATTCCATACGGCGGCCACCGCATATGATGGGCTGAGCGTGTTTAGTCCTCATTTTATTACTCAAAATGTTTATTCGAACACAATTTCTTTGTTAGCGGCAGCCATAGACAACAATGTTCGTCGCTTTGTCTTTTGTTCTTCGATGGCGCGCTATGGGAAACAGGCAGTGCCTTTTCAAGAAGAGATGATTCCGGCTCCGCGAACTCCTTATGGAATAGCCAAGTATGCGGCAGAAAAAACAATAGAAAGTCTTTGCCGCATTCATCAACGGGAGTATGTGATCTGTGTTCCCCACAACATTATTGGGCCTCGGCAAAGATATGATGATCCATTCCGAAACGTTGCTGCTATCATGATCAATCGAATGTTGCTAGGAAAGCAGCCCGTCATATATGGGAATGGACTGCAGAAGCGCTGTTTCAGCCACATCAAGGATACGCTTCAGGTCTTGGAAAAATTGGTTTTTGACAAGGCGGCCGTAGGACAGATTATCAACGTGGGGCCGGATGAAGAATTTGTAAGTGTATTCGAATTGGCGAAGACAATTGCGGGAATAATTGGCTTTGAGTTAAAGCCAATCTTTGTAGATGGTCGTCCTGGCGAAGACAATCTTGCCAATTGCTCAGCAGACAAGGCCCGGAAACTTTTCTCTTACGAAACCAAATATACCTTATATCAAGGAATCAAAGAAATGGTGGATTGGATTCAAGCAAAGGGTCCGAAGCCATTTCAGTACAACATAGACATCGAGATCAAAAATGAGCTTCTGCCCCGCACATGGCGAGAGGCCATCATTTAAGGTAGAGCTAGAATCTGGCAAATCATCTCCGAGCAATGTTTAGCGTGCCTTCTTGTAAAATGGTAAAAGCGAGAATTTGACAAGCGTCCAAAGAAAAAGAGGGCCGTCAGAAAAAATCGATAATTTTGAATCCCCCAAGCGGCGATGGTATTGAATTGGTATTTCTCTATACACACCCTTCTGCCGCAAAAAAAGAACCGTCATAGCGAGAGAAAAATTGAGGTGATGAGGCAAGTGAGAGCAAAACACATGACGGTATTCTGATCGAAAAACTCGCATTCCAGTGCAGCAATCGTTCAGTTCTATACCTAAGAGGAGGACGGTGAGTCTCCGGTAGAGCCAATTGCCAAAGCAGCGAAGAAAAGGCATTTTTGATTGAGCGTTGAGGCGATTGCCACAGACCATTCCGGCCCGATCTTCTTTGAGCAAATTGACCATGGAAACAAGATCTTCGGGTTGGCAAGTGTCGTCCAGGTCATAAAAAGCGATGAGATCCCCTTTTGATTGGCGAAACCCTTCTTTGAGGGCATTCCCATATCCTCTATTGGTAGGAAATGAGATAAGAGAAATCTCAGATAAATATTGATGAAGTAGGTTTTCGCTTTGATCAGTTGATCCGTCATTGACCACTATGATTTCGATTTCTGACAATCCCGTCTGCTTTAATATTTCAGACTGTAGAGAAAGCAGCTTTGGAAGAACAATAGGAATAGCGGATTCTTCGTTATGGCAGGGAAGAACAACAGACAGGCGCATGACGGAATTCTCCACATCTTGTTTTTTTGAGTGAGAGGTTAAATGGAATTTTACGCCAGTGCAATTATATTTGAGGACGCATCCGCAAGATCGCTATGCGCTGGTAAAGAGTCCGCGCAGCGCCGCCGGCACATCCGGGAGGCAAGCAAAGTTTGATCTGAACACAAAAAATGTCAGGGTCGGCACAACGAACACAACTGAGACCGGCCGCAACGCCGCCTCCGACAGCATCAACGCAGGCTGGTACCGAAACAAGATTGTTTGTTGCTCCAAGTGGAGGTGCATTGGGCCGAGCGGACAGCAAATTTTCTGCTCCGATCTGAGCTTGTGCGGACTCCATTGGATCGAGGTAGGGCGCGATCGTCTGAATCGAATTTTCAAAGAGAGCGATGGCATTGGATTTGACTTTGACGGACCAGGGCGTTTTATCAAGGAGTGGAACTTCCAAAGTAGGAATTGCAGTTCCGTTGCTGTCGGATTCAATCGAAGAGAAGAGATTGTTAACGTCGACGCAATAGTCAGCCCCAGTAGTGGTGCGGACACAGTCGTCTGGGCTTGCGTTTCCGTCGAGATCATTGGTCAGACAAACTTCAAAAGACGGTCCGCCAAATCCATTGACCCCTGTGATCGTCCTGAGCGTCGTGCCAGCGGGGCAGGCCTGGGCTGGGTATGAACAGTAGCGACGACCGCCAGGGGCTGGGCCCATATCGACCGTTGCAACGGGAAGAAGTGGACAGGCAAGTTCAATAAACCAAGGAGGGTTGCGCAGTTGGAAAGCATTACCAAAGCGCAGGGCGAGTTGCTCCATGATGTTATATGATTGCATCGAAACACGCATCTTGTTGCGGATCTGGGAAGAGTTAGAAACGTCAGTCATCATGAGAGAAACAGCAATGCCAAGTAAAAAAATGGTCGCAACCGCGGCGGCGAGAGTTGAGAGTCCTCGTTCGTTTTTGAGAATTTGTTTCTCCATCTAGAATCCCTCTGAGGTATTGGCACTCGAAAGGCTCGGAAAATTGAAGTCAAAAAAGTACAGAGCTCCGTTTACGCGTTCAAAAAATTTCTGATTTACCACTCCATTTTGTTGAGCAGGAGGAGAGAGGATGTTGTTTCGAAAAACCAAATGAATCGTTCTGTCGACATCTGAGTAAGGCGATGTGGTTAAGCACATGGCCGCCGCGGCTTCCGCTGGTCTGCAGAAACGCCAAAGCGTTCTATCTGAAGCACCGAACGCTCGCATGCGAAGAACAATGTCCACGCCACGAAGGAGAGTGCCGGCACCTGCCCCTGGAGGATCTGGGTTTGCAATCTGAAGATCGACAATATTCTCAAAAGAAATAGATCCCTTGTTAACTCCCGCCTCTGCCGCTCGCAATGTTTGATTTACGCCGACGGCGGTTGCTTCAGTGATCCAGAGGACTCCCGAATAAGCAGCTGTCTGATATTGGTAGAAAATTCCTGCTCCAGTTAGTTGACTCAATTTGGGAGCCCCAGCCCCTCCATCGACCCCGCTCGGACGCGATTCTCTCAAAAAAATGGCCAAAGTGTCGACGGGAGGAGTGGGAATGACTCCGGGGTAGGCGCCTGGTCCCGTCGCGGGGGCCGTATATTGGCGTATTCGCCCGCAGTTGGTTCCTACGTTAAAGCAATCTCCACCGGGCCCGACGGCAACAGCCTGCGCGTCTATGTCCGCGTTTCCTTGCCATCTCATACCAATGGCTTGATTTCCGTACTTAAGGAGAGCCATGTTAACAGTAATCATATTGTCCATCATGTGTTGGCGTTGCTGGCTCACTTTGATGCCTTTGTTAGTTTCGACAATGAGGGTTCCGGCTCCTAATAACACAATTGAAGAAACAAGCGTGGATATCATGAGCTCGGGGAGAGTAAACCCACTTTGATTTTTAAGTTGAACTGAAAATAAACAGAAAGACCAATCAAAGTTACAGTTTTTCCATCTCAAAAGTCCCTTTGCCTTCACGATCTATTCCTCTCAGCATTTGACCTTGGAGTTCTGAGGCATCACGGTCTCCAGTCAGGGGATGTAATTGGTATCGGGATTTTTGTGGAAAACTAGAATGTTCTCATTTAAATATCGCGTGGGAGTTTCATTTTGGATCGTTATGCACTCAGACCACCCAGCGCAGATTGGATTTTGAGCTCATTTTGATCTCATAATGCTACCATAAGCTATCCCGATTGATTGTCGTTCCAGACTCAAAGACCCTGGGTAGCCTGCTTCTTTCCCTCTTTAAACGGAGGCCAGATAAAACGGCGATTGTGGTAGCCATACCTTACAACGATCCCATCTTGAGACGAACTTAGATTGTGGTTTGGAAAAAATGGCGAATAGCCGATGATATTGAAAAGCGACAGACAAATTGCAGAACGGAGTGACTTTTTTGAATTCTAAAAAACAAAAACGAGCGGCTCTGATTTGGTGCAAGTCAGAATCGACCCGGGGATTTTCTCTTCCTGAGGTAATGGTTTCAGTGGCTATCATTGCGATAACCGGTCTTGGAGTTTCCCAGATTTTTGTAAATAGCCATCAGGCAATGAACAAAATAGGTGAATCGAGCGAATGCACCAATCATTTAAACACAGTCGTCAATCGAATACGTTCACTGGGAGCTCGGCTCACTATTGGTGATTATCTCTTGCCTGCTTCTCCTCCGGGGCCCGCTCAAGTTCGTTGGGCCGTTAATGGCGTTGGGACGGTTGGAGTTGAAGGCGATCCTGGTGGAGCTGATATCCTCATTGCAGATCGGTATCCTGCCGACGCAAACTTTAGCATTTCAGATGAGCCGGTTGGTGTTAATCCGGTGAGATTGCAAAATGCCCATCTCATTCAGGGAATCATGGGAGGTATGCTGGCAATTTCAAACTCCAATAACGCCATCTTCTGTGCTGCGGCGACGGGTGGAGTCTACAATGCTGCGGGGGGAGTGCTCAGTCAGCTGTTCACTCCTACTGTTTCAAATAAGGCGTTGACCAATTTACAGACGACAATTCGAATACGACCCTTTGACCTTGCAACTGGGGCAATCCAGGCTTGTCAGGCCCCTCTCATTATTGCACCAAAAGGAAACCCCAAGGCGATGTCAAATTTTATGCCGACGGGATTTCCTGCGCCCCTTAACGTAGGGCAGATTGATACAGGGCAAATCGTATTGACCGCCGGAGTTTGTCCTGTGGGTACGACCCTGGTAGCGCCAGCTCCGCAAGGAGGGGGTATGAATTATTGCAGCACTCAAGTTTTAAATGGCATAGCGTTTGGACCCAATGTTCGAAACGATTTGGGTTTATTGGTAAATCTCACAGCAACATATGTCGATAAAAATGGCGTTGCCCGGGGATGTTCGGGCGAAATGCGCCTTCAATACCCTGAAGACGGCTCAATTCCGACGACTCCCACAATCACAGTTGTCAGAAACTCTACCTGGTCAAACGGTGTTGGAGGCCAGATTCGGCATAGTGAGTGGCTTGTTGGTCCGTCCATACCTCATGGAGCGGGGGCACATGCCAATTGCGTTGCAAGAAATCTAAACGTAGTTCAAATTCAGGTCGGTTTTATAGCGGCGGGCAATGAGCCGGGATCAGTCCTCTTGTGCCGCAATCGATCTTATCGGTTGCCACCGCCTGAGGCAGTTGGCTACTCGTCGGCGTGTTTAGCTGGCCCATCGGGACCTCAATACCCACCCACCGCCTTTTTCCCTAGTCAGGGCTGGACGGTTGCGCCCACAAACGGATTGCCGCGACCACAGAGGGCAATTGGGACCAACTGGGCTCCGAATCCCGGAGGAGCCTTTGACGTCCCCTATTTGAACATTTCCTTGAACGGGGTCGACAACTGGACTGCCGCCGGTCATCCACCTATCAACTATATTCAAGACGGAAACAACACTTGGGTGGCTTGTGATAAGGCCACTGTATGTAACGCGACTCCGGCAGTATCTGTTGCGACATCAACTCCTACTATAAAAAATTATTTAATGACATTTAATAACCTCACCTCTGGATGTGTTATTCAACTCGATGTCCGCGCAGTTGATACGGCCGGGAATCTGTCTCCAATGGCCAGAATTGATCACACCACGACTAACGCAGCAAATATCGTTCAGTTTCCTACCTGCGGCTGGTGGTGTGGGAATGGAAGGAACGGTGGAGTCGGGCCTGGAGCCTTTACTTGCGGTGTCTGCCCGTAATCGATTCCCATAATCGCGATTTGTGTCAACCATTCTATCACCCAGCTAGATCTTGACAGTCGCGGTCCAGTTTCCGCCAATTAGGAGCCTTCATACAGGCTAAGGTTTGGTCTGGACCTTGCTCTATATCTCATCAGTAACTTAATATGACGATGTGACAGTGTCTCGAAATGAGACGGGAGAAGGATCTGGTGAAGACAAGAGTTCATCACATGCTCAGCCTGGTGATAGCAATCTTGTTAATCTGTCCCGAATCCCCTTGGGCCGCCATTCGAAATCCCTTTTTGATGCATGAGACCGAATCCAAGAATTTGGATCTCAGTTATATAGAAAAAATACGTCCCAGACCCATCGACTTTCAATTTCGCACCGAAGATTATATTCCCACTTGTTTGGCGCCCAGCGATGATGCCAATTATGTGGCTTCAAGAATTTTCGCACACAGTTTGGGAAGTGTGCTAGGCTCGCCAAAAATTCGAAATTCGTCTATCGGACAAGTTGCAAATACTTTGAATCAGTCCCTCAACTCAAGCCTGCAGATCGAATCGGCCAATTCAAAGATTAAGCATAAAGTGCAGTTCGCTCTGAGAGCCGCAGAAACAAAAGCCGCAATCAACTACAGTGGCTACTTGCAAGCCCAATTGGCCTATCAAATCGACAGAAGTGAACTTGGTTTCGAAATGAGTGGTCATTTGAACCAAAATGCAAAATTAGCGTTCAATCACAAGGCCTCTTCAGGTGATGTGAGAAATATGCTGACCTTGCAGTGGGTATTTTGACTTCTCTTCTCAGATTGAGATATCAGGAGGAGCTAGCCCTTTCTTTTTTATTTTTTCTACTAAGGTAGTACGGTTTAGCTTCAACAAAATGGCGGCCTGATTGCGATTCCAACCCGTCTTTTCAAGAGCTTTCAGAATCAGAGAGTTCTCAAAGTTGTCGACGGCAGAATTAAAGTCCATTCCTGATTCAGAAATTGAGTCCATGTCGCCCGCCAGGAAATCTGATTTCTCGTTGGTGCCGTCGTTTTGCCTATATTTGGCGGGCAAGTCTTCTACGCCAACCATGCCTTCGCCTTTCAGAATCGTAAGCCTCTCCACGAGGTTTTCCAATTCACGAATATTGCCGGGCCAATTGTAGCGAAGTAAAAAGTCCATGGCCGCTCCTGAGATTCCTCCCAATTTCTTGTCGCGATTGCGATTGAAGTGAGTGAGAAAATGTTGAAAGAGAGTCGGGATGTCAGATCGGCGCTCACGAAGAGGGGGAACAGTGATGGGTATCACGTTAAGGCGGTAATAGAGATCCTCCCTGAAACGACCATCTGCGACTGCCTTTTCAAGATTTGCGTTCGTGGCTGCCAACACGCGGACATCAGTAGAAATAGTCTTAGTGCTACCCAATGGCTCAAAGCGGCGTTCTTGAAGCACGCGCAATAGTTTGACTTGGAGGTTCGGACTCATATCGCCGATTTCATCGAGAAAGAGAGTTCCACCTTCGGCCAGCTCAAAACGTCCGGTGCGATTTGCAATAGCCCCCGTGAAAGCGCCCTTAATATGACCGAACAATTCACTTTCCAAGAGTTCTGCGGGAATGGCACCGCAATTGATTGGGATGAATGGCTTGCCCGCGCGTCGAGAATTAAAATGGATCGCTTTTGCGACCAGTTCCTTTCCCGTTCCACTTTCTCCGGTAATAAGAACAGTGGCATCGGATTCAGCGACCTTTTCAATGATTCTGAGAACATTCATGATTTCTGAGCTTTGACCCACGATGTTTTCGAAAAGATATTTTTTGTGAAGAGCACTGTCGAGTGCAAAATTCTCAGAACGAGATTTATCGCTTGAGAGGGCTTTTTCTGCTAGGGTTAGAATTTCGTCCACATTAAAGGGCTTGGTGACAAAATGGAAAGCGCCTTTTCGAGTCGCCTGAACGGCCAAGTCAATGGTGCCATATCCTGTGAGAAGAATGACTTTAATTTTTGGATAAATCAGGAGGAGTTCTGTCATGAGATCCATTCCGTTCCCATCAGGAAGGCGTAGATCAATAAAGGCGAGATCAAGAGGCACATCTGAATTGGCCAAGGTCTCGGCTTCTTCTCGAGTGCCGGCAGTCAATACCTGGTAGCCGATGCGGGTGAGGGATCGAAAGAGAGTGGTGCGAAGAATGGATTCATCTTCAACTACTAGAATTCTGTGAGCTTGCATTGAGCTCCCTTCCCTGGCGATGCAGCACCTCAATCCTTGAGGTGCCTTTTTTACAATCATTAATTGCAAGCCGCATCTATTATGCTGAGGCTAGGACTGATGGACTGAGCTACTTAATTCAAAACCCATCAAGTTCCGTTAGGATAATGTTAAGTGAGACAACCAAACAGTGTCAAATTTTTGAGCCAAAAACTTGGCTGTCATCTTTTAAATCTGGACGTTTTAAGGTAATTTTTGCCGAAGTGCCGGACCCCAGTTGAGAGGAGATTTCGAGGTTTCCGAAATGGTCAGTCATTATTTTGAATGCCTTTGTTAATCCTAGTCCTGCATTCTGTTTCGAGGATTTTGTCGAGTAGAGTGGATTAAAAATTTTCGACTTGTTTTCTTCAGAAAATCCAAATCCATTGTCACTGATGGTTAATTGAATTTCATCGAGAGTTTTCGTCAGGGTGATTTGGATCTCTCCCGGATGGCCGGGATCTTCGTCCATTCTATCTTCAACAGCTTCGATCGCATTTTGCAAAACATGACGAATTGCTTGGGAGATGTTTTGCGGTTGGCCGTAGATATAGCAAGGTTCATTCGATGAATTAAATTTGATCTGGATGCCCCGACTTCGGGTCCGGATGTCGAGAAATTTGATGGTTTGATCAATGGTATCACGCAGATCGAAATTGACAGTTAAATCAACATCTTCTTGGCGAGCAAATCCCAGTAGATTTTCCACAATCTCTTTGCAGCGATTTGTGGCTTCTTCCATAGCGAGAATATCTTCAAGAATTTCAGAGCCTTCTTTTAGTTCCATCCGGATAAGTTGCAGAAAGGACATGATGCCCCCCAAGGGATTATTCAGCTCGTGAGCGATACTACTGCTAATTATTCCGAGTTCAGTCATTTTTTCCGACTCTAAGACTTGCCTTTCGAGTCGGAGTTGAAGGGTCATGTCTCTGAAGATAACCAGAAAGGTGGGATGCCGATTCAGTTTTGATCGGAGTGGCTGTATGCGCACGTCATGGGTGTTGGTGTCGATGCGGTCTTGGGACGGAACCAACAATCGAAAGCTAAAATGGCCATCGCGAATTTCGGGCGGTGTCGAACGACCAGTTAGAGACATAAAGCAATTTGCGTTGAGTAGTTCGTTGGGGCCCTTCCCGCAGGCAATCCTAAAAGCGAAATTCGTTCGAATAATTCGAAATTGTTCATCAGTGATACACAGAGGCTCTCCGATGGCATCAAATGTGGATTGCCATTGAGCCTTGAGATTTTGAATGTTTTCAAATGATCGAAATCTATTGACTACCAATGAAATGGCTTCGGTTACTTGATGGAGAAACTCCGCCTCCATTGCTGTGAAGTCACCGGCTTGAGCAGTTCGCGCAAAATAGGCATTTCCTATCTGCAAATCATCTGAATATAAGGGCGCCTTAATGAGGAGAAAATCTCTCGCAGACTCTATGGATTTGGATTCCAGGAGATTGTGTTTTGAAAAGAAATCTATTCTTATCCAGGAGAGAGTTAGATATTTTGTGAGTATTTTAGCTAACAGCCTTTCAATCTCTTTTGGACTTTTTGCTTGATTTATAGCGAACATAGCTTTGCGCAAATACGCAACTTGGAGTTTTGTTTGTTGCTGCTTAGTCCGAGATCGGTCAAGGCGCATTTGGTGATTGGCGATTTTCAAATTGACTTCACGGTTAATCTTTTTTAGGCCTTCATTTTGGTCTTCGAGCAGCCGAGCGAATTCAAAATTTTGTTTAGAATGGCAATAGTTTCTGTAGGCCTCCATCACATAAAGTTCAAGATTGGGATCTTGGTGAGTTTTGAGTAACCGAAAGGGCCTACACTTATTTGTAATCTGGAGAAGATCTCTCCAGCTGAAACCATGGATTATAAATATGAGGTTGGTTTGGGGAGATCTCTTTTGATATTCTTGGAGGCACTCGATCAATGCGTTGATATCTCTGGGGGAAATTTGAAAGATAATTACCGGAAAGGTGTTCCTAAGAAGCCGATGTTCCGCTTCTTTGACACTGTTAATCCACTCGGCTCCCAGTTGACTTTGCGAAAAGGTCTGAGAACTGAGAAATGGCGGATCCGAATAAACTTCACTAACCATAATTTATTTTACGGGAAGAGGGAGAGGATGCTCAAAGATCTTTTGCAAACCCGGCCCGAATCGAGTCCAGGTTTCGTGCTGAGTGGCGCCCTCGCGTTCCTCTGTGCATATGACCGGAATACCGAGGTCTAGCCAGGCCCACTGTCCAAGACTGCCGGGAGTGGGGTACCCAATGTCTTCTTTCAATGAATAGCCAGAGCTTTCGACAAGAAAATGAGGAGCTGGATGAGGGAGGTTTCCTGCAAAGATCACAGCCGGTATCCATGAATGAAAATGAATAATGAGACGCGGTTGGAGGTCATGGATCAGCTGAGTGAGAGCCTTGACTTCATTTTCGCTTCCACCCGACGGTCCGGGATAATATCGTGGAGCCTTGTGCTCGGTTGTCCAATCAGTGCTGGGAAAGTTTCGGTTTAGGTCAACTCCTCGACCATTGGTCCTCTGGTTCAGTTTGAAGCCCTCGACATTGAGACAAGGAATAATCGCCCATTCATGACGAATTATCCCGCTGTGGCTTTTAAGCCACTCCAGTAGAGCTGTAGCCAGGAAAACCCCTTCTGGCTCGTCTCCATGGACGCCACCAATACAAATAAGTGGCGCACACTTCTTTAAGTGCGTTAGAGGCGACGAGCTGTAAAGCGATATGGGTTGTTGATTTGATGATTGCGCCCAGTCACTTAGAATGTGAAGCATAAAATATAACGGGTCCTTTCTTGACCTTTCATTGAGTCAATCATAACAAATGGTCATGGCAAAAAAAGGTTTTTCTGCGATTCTATTGGCGGCAGGCAGGGGCACCCGGATGAAATCTCCTCTTCCAAAGGTTCTTCATCCAGTGGCGGGCATTCCGATGATTCAACGGATGATCACCGAGGTGAAGCAGGCCGGGTCAAAGGAAATTCGTGTTGTCCTAGGCTTTGGTGAGTCTCTCGTTAAAACGGTCGTGGAACCGCACGGAGTTTGTTGTTTTCATCAAAAAGAACAGAAGGGCACTGGAGATGCAGTGAGGGCGGCTCAGCCTGAAAATTTAGATGGAACGGTTTTGATTCTGAATGGAGATCACCCGCTGATTCGGGCAGATGAATTGCGTCGCTTGGTAACTGAGTTTGAGCAGTCGAATGATGATTTGCAGATTGTGACTGTTAAGTTGGCCAATCCAACTGGTTTTGGACGTATTCTCAGACGGCAAGATAGGATATGTGCTATCGTCGAAGAAAAGGATGCTTCTCACGAGACAAGGAAAATCTGTGAGGTCAATGCGGGTTTTTATCTGGTTCGCTCGGAAATTCTCAATATTTTGCTACCAAAATTAAAAAATGAGAACATGCAGGGCGAGTTTTACCTCACAGACATTCTGTCTTTGGCTATCGACGAAAAGATGAAGGTAGAAGGGGTAAAAGGGAGCCGGCAATTGGCATTTGGGGTCAATAGCCAGCTGGACTTGGCTAAGGCCACCGGATTGATTTTTCGAAGGAAGGCACGCGAGTTGTTAGAGAAGGGTGTTGTGATCATTGATCCAGGAGCGACTTATATTGAGGACAACGTCACCATTGGTTCAGGCTCGGTCATTTATCCGGGTGTCATGATAAAAGGGCCAAGTGAACTAGGATCATTTTGCGTGGTAGAGCCTCATGCCATGCTGATTCATTGCCAATTGGGAGAAGGAGTTGAAGTCAAAGGTGGAAGCTACATTCAGGGTGCTCAAATAAGGGACAGAGCTCAGATTGGCCCCTACGCGCACATCAGACCGGAGACGATTGTGGGTGTCGAGGCAAAGGTTGGAAATTTTGTGGAGCTTAAGAAAGTTCAGTTTGGAGATCGAGCCAAGGCTTCCCATTTGACATATTTAGGTGACGCCGAAGTGGGTGAGGACACGAATATAGGCTGTGGCACTATCACCTGTAACTATGCGGTCGATCACAAAAAATACAAAACAAAGATTGGCAAAAATGTGTTCGTTGGGAGTGACAGTCAATTTGTCGCTCCCATAGAGGTGGGGGACGGAGCAGTTATCGCTTCGGGATCAACAATCACCAAAAGTGTTCCTCCTGGGGCGCTAGCGATGGCTCGCTCCAAACAGGTCGTAAGGGAGAATTATGTACCGAGAGGCTCTCGTTCTGATTCCCCTCATTCCTCTTCCTCGGGTTCTTCGGAGGAGGTCCCTGGCGTGGGAGTTGGAGTGATAAAGGGAGAAAGATCATCAAAATAGAGATTGTGGATTAAAGCATCTGTGGCGCGAGAGCCGGGAGTGAATGTTCAATGTGTGGAATTGTTGGATATACGGGACCTCGAGATCCAAAGGAAGTTATCCTCAATGGACTTCGCACTCTGGAATATCGTGGTTATGATTCAGCTGGAGTGGCGATTTTAGATAAGGGAGAGTTCAAGAGAGTTCGTGCTGAAGGAAAATTAACTCATCTAGAAAGAAAACTGAAGAACATCAGCTTTGATGGACACATTGGAATTGGGCATACCCGTTGGGCCACCCACGGCCCTCCAAATGAAAAGAATGCCCACCCTCATACAGTTAAAGGTATTAGCATTGTTCACAATGGCATTATTGAGAATTACGCTGAATTGCGAGCAGAACTTGCAGATGAAGGCTCTCATTTTGATTCCGATACTGATTCTGAACTAGTGGCTCATCTGCTGGCTAGAGCCGTGGAATTGACTCAGGATCTGTTTAAGGCTGTGTTGGCAGTTCTTCCGCGTTTGCGTGGCGCTTATTCGATTCTTAGTGTGTGGGTAGAGCAACCTAATCATCTTGTGGCGTTTAAAAATGGCCCTCCTTTGGTTGTAGGGGGAAATGATCAAGAGGTAGTTATCGCGAGCGATGTTCAGGCGATTCTTCCTTATACCAGGGAAGTTATATATCTGAAAGACCATGAAATCTTGCTGGTAAAAGACAAATCATTTGAGTTATTTGGTGAATCAGGAAAGGCTTTGTCGATCAAAACCACAAGGGTACATTGGTCTTCGGAGCAGGCCCAAAAGCTGGGATATCCTCATTTCATGCTAAAGGAGATATTTGAGCAACCGAGGGCCGTTGCGCAGGCCATTGCGCCTCATATTCGATTAGAAAATAGATCAATCCGACTTCATCAGGTTGGATTTGGCGGAAAATCTGTTGAGGATCTTGCTGGGCTCGATTCAACAGAAGATTGGAAAAGTACTTCTCTTCTATTTAAGAATATTGAAAGAGTTTTTATTGTCGCGTGTGGGACCTCCTATTATGCGGCGATGGTCGGAGAGTATCTTTTTGAGAGGATTGCAGGTCTTCCAACGGAGGTTGATCTCGCTAGTGAATTTCGCTATCGCCATCCCGTATTGCCAAAAAATTCTTTGCTGATTGCAATTTCACAAAGTGGTGAAACAGCTGATACCTTGGCGGCTTTGCGTTTAGCTAAAGAGTTTGGAATCAATATTTTAAGCATTACGAATGTTCGCAGCTCTTCAATTGATCGTGAGGCTCACGGGCACCTCTACATGAATGCAGGGGTTGAAATTGGAGTGGCAAGTACGAAGGCCTTGGTTGCGACAATGGCGTTATTAAATGTATTGGCCCTTGCATTGGCCCAGGAGCGGGGTGCGAACTCTACAGAAGTCGAGAAATATGTTGAGGCTTTGTTGATGGCACCAAGCCAAATGGAGCATGTGTTGGCTCATAGTCAGTTTTTTGAGGATGCGGCTGATACTCTGAAAAAACACAAGGGCTTTCTCTATCTGGGGCGGGGAACCAACTATCCAATGGCACTAGAAGGTGCCCTCAAACTCAAAGAGCTTGCCTATATGCACGCCGAAGGCTATGCGGCTGGTGAGATGAAACATGGTCCGTTGGCATTGATTGATGAAAAAATGGCCGTAGTTATGTTGGCACCTCAGGACGAGCTGCATGAAAAAACGATCAGTAATTTGGAAGAGGCCAAGGCACGTGGAGGAGTCATTATTTCGATTGGAACCGGTGAGGATAAAAGGCTTGAAAGCCTTTCGAGCCATTATTTGGCTGTTCCTGCTGCTTCATGGACCGTAAATCCTTTGTTGATAGTTATTCCTCTTCAACTCCTTGCCTATCATGTGGCATCCAGTCTTGGTCACGACGTTGATCAGCCACGGAACTTGGCAAAGTCGGTGACAGTTGAATAGGTGGTAAGAATCATCTATTTCTCTAAGAGATGGAGCCAAGTGGTAAAGGAATTTTTGGCTTCTTGTATCTGTTGATCCCTTTTTGCTTCACGCCGATTTTTTCCTTGCTGTTTGCCTTTCGAAGGTGGCTCGGGAAGCAATCCGAAGTTTATGTTTGTGGGTTGAAATTGTTCCTTATCTTCTGTGATAGCTGTTAGAAGAGATCCCATCGCGCTTGAACGAGGAGGAGGTAAAAATTTATGATTGTTGAGTTTTTGATGTATAAACAGTGCGACTAGTAGCCCGATGCAAGTAGATTCAAAGTATCCCTCGACTCCAGTAATCTGTCCAGCAAAGTAGAGATCTGGATCTTGACGACTGGCTAAGGTTTGGGTGAGCATTTTTGGGGAATGGATGTAGAGATTTTTGTGCATGCTACCCAATTTGAGAAACTCGGCTTCCTCCAATCCTGGAATCATTTGGAAAATTCGCTTTTGTTCCGGATAAGCCATTTTATTCTGAAACCCAACCATATTATAGGCAGTTCCAGCGAGGTTATCCTGCCGAAGCTGAACAACCGCGTAGGGGCGTTCTTCACTGTGAGGATTTACCAAGCCTTTTGGCGACAGTGGCCCAAATCGCAAAGTCTCGATGCCTCTGTCGGCCATAACTTCAATTGGCATACAAGATTCGAAGTAGGGAGTCTTTTCAAAATCTTTTGGTTCGACCTTGCGAGCGCTTTTGATTTCATTTACAAAGTCGAAATATTGCTCTTTATTTAAGGGACAATTGAGGTAATCGCCACTTCCTTTTCCCCATCGATCCTCTCGCCAAGCAATCTTAAGATTGATGCTGTCTTTGTCGATGATGGGTGCTATGGCATCGAAAAAATAGAGAAAATCCTTGCCAAAGTGCCTGGCCATTGCCTGGGCAAGGGGATCGTGAGTGAGGGGGCCAGTTGCGATCACAACTGGTCTTGGGATCGCAGAAAAATCTGAGATCAGCTCTCGGCGCACCTCAATATGAGGATGAGACTCAAGCAGTTGAGTCAAGGTGCGGGCAAACAGAGTCCGATCAACTCCAAGCGCCATGCCCGCTGGAACAGCGCATTCTCTGGCAGTGCGTAAGACCAAGCTCCCGAGCTTATCGGCCTCCCATTTGAGTTGTCCTGGAGCCGAATAATCCGTTTGGCTGCCAAAGGAATTAGAGCAAACCAGCTCTCCAAAAAAGCCAGTTAAGTGGGCCGGAGTCATAGTCTTTTCGCGCATTTCATACAATATGACAGAGTGTCCGCGCTCAGCTAACTGAAAGGCACACTCGCTTCCCGCAAGCCCCGCCCCTACGATATGAACTGGCTGTCTCACTGAACTCATGTTAGGCCTTATATAGTATGAAAACAAAAAAAAACAATCACAACAATAGACTTAATACTGCTAGCGATGTCCTACAGAGTCTTTTGACGGAAGGCAAGTCAGGTCTTGTAGAAGGATTTCAGAGATGGCGTCTTTGGCGCCAGTGGCCCCAGGTGGTTGGGTCAGAACTGGCCAAGACAACCAATCCCGTTGGATATCAGGGAGGAACCTTGATCATTTGGGTGGATCATCCAGCGCGAATTCAAGATCTTCATTATGTCAAAGACGTGCTCATCCAAAAAGTGAATGATCATTTAGGGCGACGATGGGTTTATTCGCTAAGATTCACGACCGATCGAAAATCCGTTCCTAGTATTGATGGCAGCGACGAGAATGTTCGGGCTTTTCTCTCGAAGCCATTTCGACCAGGCGAAGCAGATCGTGAATAATTTTTTGTCTTTGTGCGTGGTGTTTCTCTAGAAAATTCGTCGCTCTTTAGGGCTCGCTACTTTTCGGAGCGACACTTTCACGAATAAGCGGCTTTAAAAACTTATTTCGGGGAGAATCGCCCAATAATGAAATCAGTCGCTCATGAATCGAAGGATTGTTGATGATCTCACCGAGCGTCCCTTTACCCGAATCGACTTTTTCGAGGATGTTTACCAAATAATTTACGGCAAGCTTGATTCCTCCCTTTTCGCTCTTATCACCACGAATATCTTGGATGGCCCCCCGTGCGTCGAGAAGAAGCTTATTCAGATTCTCACTCGATGAGACCATATTAGACATAAGGACGGCCGCGCGATTTTCGTCGTTGAGTCCCTTTAGTAGAATGTGAACTTCCCTTATGACGTCAACGAGGTGCCCTAGTTCGCTGCCTTTCTCCTTTATGAGATCAAAAATATCGCCCGAAAGATCAGCGGTTATGTATTCGCCATCTTTAAGGGGTCGTTTACCTGCAGGACCAGGTTCGATGTAAATATATTTGTCGCCAAGTGCTCCCTGAGTTCTAATTGAAGCAACGGAGTTTTCGGTAATGCGATCGGAGAAATCTCTGTCGAGGTGTAAGTTTAAATCCAATTTTGAATCGGAAGTGAAATTCATTTTCTTCACCACGCCAATATTGATTCCGGACAAACTGACCACGCTGCCTTCGACTAAGCCTTGGACATGATTCATTTTTGTTCGCAGCTGGTAAGTATCCCGAAACAAATACTTATCTCCACCTAAAAGTAAAATGGAAGTCAGAAGAAGGGCCAGACTTCCCGCCACAAATAAGCCAACGCGAATTTCATTTTTTCCTAAAGACTCCATATCTTATTCTCCAACTCAATCTAATAAGCAAAAGATCCGTTAATAAATCTTTGTAGAATTCCCTCGGGATCGGACTTCATTTCCTCTATTGTTCCAGTAGTGATAATTTCGCCATTCAATAACAAGGCAATTCGATCGCAAACAACGAAAGCACTGGGCATATCGTGGGTTACAAAGATAGAGGTGACTCCTCTTTGCTTGAGCCGCAGAATCATCTCCTGAAGCTTTTTGGTGTTAAAGGGGTCGAGACCTGCTGTTGGTTCATCGTAGAGCACAATAGAGGGGCGATTGACAATGGCTCTTGCAAGTCCCACTCGTTTTTGCATGCCTCCAGAGAGCTCCGCCGGATAAAGATTTTCCGTTCCAGACAAGCCAAATTCCTCGAGTTGCTCGTCTATCCGGTCTCGAATTTCCACTTTACTCATGCTTGTGTGGGCCCGAAGGGGATAAGCAAGGTTGTCGTAAACAGTCATCGAATCAAAGAGAGCTCCATTTTGGAACACGTATGCCACTTTTTTTCTGATTGGCAAAAGCTCTTGCTCACTGAACGGTACGATATTCTCCTGATTGATGAAAATTTCACCCGCATCCGGCTTCTCTAGGCCAATGAGGCTTCTTAAAATGACACTTTTTCCCGAACCAGAACCGCCGACCAATCCGAGGCATTCTCCTTCATTGACGTCAAAAGTAACTCCTCGATGGATTATTTTTCGATCAAATGACTTGCGAAATTTTCTTACGCTAATCACCCTATCCACCTTTCAATGAGATAAAATAACTTGGTGAGAAAGAAGTCACCCACAACAATAAAAATTGAAGAAGTTACCACGGACTTGGTTGTCGCCTGTCCAACTCCTTGAGTCCCACCCTTAGCCCTCAAACAGTAGTAACATGCAGGAATAGAAATAAAGAGCGCAAAAAAAACCGTTTTTCCAAGCCCAGAAATATAGTCCGAAAATCCAACCGTCGAGACTATTTTGTTGAAATAGAAATTGGGCTCAATTCCTAAATCAATAGTACCAACGACGAGTCCGCCAAGGACTCCGACTGAATTTGCAACGACGCAGACGAGAGGGACTGAAATCAGGCACGCGAGCACTCGAGGGAAAACAATTTTTTTGATGGGTGATGTTCCGAGCGCTCTGATTGCATCAATTTGCTGGCTCACCTTCATTGAGCCAATTTCGCTTGTGATTCCAGCTCCAACTCGTGCTGCGAGCATGAGAGATGCAAACACTGGCCCTAGTTCCCGAATTATCGAGACAGAAACAATATTTGGAACATAGAGCTCACCACCAAATTTTTCAAGGCCAATACCAAATTGAAGCGCCATGACCATTCCCGTGCTGGCTGAGACGACGATGATCAACGGGAGTGATTTTACACCTATCAAATATATTTGTTCAACAATGAGTGCCGGATAAGTTGGACCTACGAAGCCTTCCTTGAAAGTTTGGCGGGCAAGGAGAAATGTTCCGCCAAGAAACTCAACAATGCGAATGCTGGGCCAAAGGATTTTCATCAGGGAACCTCAAACTTTTCAAGAAACATCTGAAAGTCCCGAGGAGAAGAGGTTCCGTTTGGGTTCTCGCTTTTCATATATGAAATGTTAGTGAGGACATAGATACACTGATTCTTCTTGAAGATGACGAATTGCATTTGAGTTCCAATGCCATCCAATTCGCCATTTACTTTCGTAAAAAGAGCCTGTCGATTATTGTATTTTTTGTATTCCGAACTAACAATTTTGAGATTTTCAATTCCTTGTAAAATGCCCTTGTGAATTGAGTCGAGAGAGGGGTCGGCAGCGCTATCGCACTCAGAAATGTAGGAAATACTATCTCCGGTCTCAGTGTTTCTCCAGGCGCCATCAACTGAGGAGAGGGGGACAACTTGATAGGGCTTGTCTGGGGCTTGGATCTTGATATTGTTATCCCTTACCTGATTTGTTTTCGAGATATCAATAGACACACACGAGTTGGAGACGCCTGTGATCAAAAGAAGACTTATTGCGGTCCTAACGGTGTTGGTTAACAAACTGGACATTTTGCCCTTCCATGTTTCTTTCCATTTATCGGAATTATAGTTTGTCCCTTTGAGTTAAATTGAAATGAAAGTACCCAAGACCTGTACTCGGCGTCAACTTACTGACCTTGGTTGAGTGTCAGGTCTTTGTCGTTAGTGACAAGAATTCGGCTGGTCAAAATACTCCATATGGGCGCGATTGCCAACCCCAATAGAGATCAGACTTGGCATTCCTTCTGCTTATATGTTGTGACGTCAAGGGGGCGAGCTTGGTCATGGTGAGAAAAATTGACAAAGCACAGATTAACTTATTGAAAATCTACGGCAAAGCTCGGCCTCGACCATGGTTGATTCGCACGAGTTTCAGTCGCCATTTTGACGGCTCATTTTGGTCTCACTCTCTGATGAAGGCCCTGGTTCTTCCTCTATTATATTTATTTACGCCTGGTCCAGCCTTTGCTACTGGAGTCTCGGGAGAAATTTCCAGAATAGGGGATGCCACCCACATTGAGTTTCGGGGTCAAAATCAGTGGGACTACGAAGTTACCCGAGTGGGAAAGCGAATTCGTTTGGCCTTATCGTCATTTGATTTGCCAACCGAAGCAAAGCTCAAAGCTTGGTCTGATGCCCTCGTATCTTCAGTTGAATTGGACAAAGCGGGAGCGGACGGAAAATACATTTTGACGTTTAACTTGACTGAAAACAATATTGATAGCTTCGACTATCTTACAGATGATCCCTCGCGGCTCATTATTGATATCTATCGAGAGGCTCCAAATCCACAAATAAAGAACAGCGTGAATACAACGACTCCGAATCCAGAAGATAAAAAATCCGAGGAAGCAAGGAAGAGGAGTAAAAAAATTAGCAGTGGGGCGAGCGGACTACGTAAAGAAGAGTCTTCAGCGATCTCCTGCTGGGAGTGAATTGCTAGCCGCGGAGCAAGCGGGAGAAAAGACCTCCGATCAAACCAAAAAAACACTTACACAAACGGGCGGCGTTTTTGATGGAAATGATCCCGACTACAATCGATTTCGAGTAAAGGAATTTGAGATTAAAGAGGATGCGATAATAGCGAGCAAGCAAAATATCTTTATTAGATTTCCCATGCTGCAAATGTCGTCCAGCGAGTTACCAAAGCTTTTGGAAAATAGTCCTGAGTACGTCATTGCTCCACGAAATGACGATGAAAATAAGCAGGCCCGCTTTTTATTGACCCTATTCTTAAAGGGTCGAAAGGCTGCATTTCTTAAGACATACGAGTATTTCAATCGTAAGTTTCCGAAAAGCATCTATGACGAAATCGTGCGCAATATGGCTGCTGAGATACATTATTCCCTCTATCAGGATGAAAAATTGACTTATCACTTTCAGAGGGCCTATGACGAGTACCAATATCTTCTGGCAAGGTATCCGGATTCACCTTTGGCGGAGCGAACGGAACTCATTCTGAGTTATTCGGTTCTAGAACGGGGAGAAGCTCTCACGGCGCTTCAGAATCTTCAACGATTCTTAGAGAAATATCCAGAATCCCCACACACGGATCCAGTTAGACGCGCAATTGGTGCCGTCTATGTTCAGTTGGGAAAATATGAGGAAGCCACACGAACCTACGAAAATCTAGGGAAAACCGCCAAAGATAAGATGTTTTCAAATGAGGCGACCTATCGTTTAGGGGATGTCGCTTTTTCGCGGCGTGATTACAAAGAGGCCATTTCTCTGTATCAAGCGGCATTGAATTCTTTGCCGAGTTTTGAAAAGAGATTTCCAAATGCTCTCTATAATATGGCAGAAAGTTATTTTTGGACAGGAGACTATCGGAACAGTCTTGAAGCCTACGTCAATTTTCTCAAATATTTTCCAAACCACGATCACGATGGGTATGCGATGACCCGAGTTGGGGAACTCATGGAGATTATGGGAGTTGACCAAAGCAGAGTGATGGGTGGCTATCTAGAAAGTTACTTCAGATTTCATGATAGTCCAGGAGCTGGTGTGGCAAGAGTTAGAATGCTCAGTCAACAGATGAAGGGAATGAAGGAAAAGGAACTCAAACGTGCTGTTGATGAAATGAACGAGATCGCGGTCAAATCGTCGCTGCCTAAGATGGATGAATTCATAAATCTTATGGTTTCTGACGGATATTATCGTCGTGGAGAATATGAGAGAGCCCTCGGATACCTAGTGAGCTTCTATCAAAGTCATCCGACTTCGTCGAGCTTACCTTTCTTCCACAAGCGAATATTAAGGAATATCACTGATGACCTAAAAAAGATGGCTGAAGAAAAGAGATATATGGATGTGTTGGGAAAATTTTCTAAGCTTTCAGCGACTTGGTTGAAGAAGCCGGATCGGCTGGATATTCCCTATTTTCTTGGACAGGCCTATGAGCAGGCTGGCGTATACAATGAGTCAGAGAAGATTTATTCAGAGCTTCTCCTAAATCTGCAAAAGATAAAGGGTACTCAGGAAGAGAAAGAAAGGCGAGTCATAGAGCACCTTCCTCAGTTTGACGAGCTCTATTTGCGGCTTTCGACGAACTGCTTGCTCCAAAGAGATATCACCAAAGCGCATAGATATTTGAAAGAAATAAAAAATCCTGAAGCTTTTTCTGCGCAATCAAGAATTGAGTGGATGGGAAATTTGGCAAAAGTCGCCGAAGAAAAAGGGCAAACTGAGGAGGTCGTAAAATACCTGTTGGAGCTGATTGAGGCTTGGAAGAAATCTCCCGAAATGCTCGCCCCTGTTTACTTGAAGTTGGCTGAAATGCAGATTCGTCAAAAGCAGTGGCCTGATGCCGAGACTACTTTGAATCTCATTCGAGCGATGAAGGTCCAGAAGATGCCAGTGGCAGATGACGTGTGGATCTCAGCCTTAGAAAAGCGGGGAGATGTTCTGTATCAACAAAAAAAGACCATAGGAGCTGTGGAAGCGTACCTCGAGCTTTTGGATCAATTCGAAAACAGGCGTCCCGTTGCCTATGTTCGTTATAAAGTGGGATCGATACTCTATGAAACGGGAGATATACGGGCGGCCGAAAAGGTTTGGGGACTACTGAAGGATGAGAGTGGTCAGATCTATAAGAAGCTAGCCGCCGAACGGCTTCAGCAAGCGGAATGGCAAGATTCCTATAAGAAATATCTCAACAGAATTCCAGCTATGTCTGGTGTCAAAGGGGAGTAAAGGATGGATGATCGAAAGACCGGACTGATTCAAACTGCTGATCCACGGATGAAACGAATATTAGAAATCGTCGAGAGTATCGCATCGAGCCGTGCTTCCGTATTAATTCAGGGAGAAAGTGGGACTGGCAAGGAGCTACTTGCTCGCTACATTCATGCGTTGAGTCCACGAGCCTCTCAGCGATTCTCGGCCCTGAATTGTGCGGCGGTACCCGAGGGACTTCTCGAAAGTGAGCTCTTTGGACATGAGAGGGGAGCGTTTACAGGCGCTGATTCACGGAGAGTGGGACGGTTTGAAATGGCCAATCACAGTACATTTTTGCTTGATGAAATCAGCGAAATGCCGCTGGTGCTCCAAGCAAAGCTCTTAAGGGTCATACAAGAGGGAGAAGTAGAGCGATTGGGTGGAGCAGCGCCGATCAAGATAAATGTTCGAATCCTTGCGGCCACCAATCGCGACTTGAAAGATATGGTTCGTCGAAATCAGTTTCGCGAGGATCTCTTCTATCGCCTCAACGCAATTCCTTTGGTGTTGCCTCCTCTTCGGGAGCGCCCAAAGGATATTGAATTTCTCAGTCGATGGTTTATTGAGATCTCCTGCCGTGAGAACGGTATTCCCCTTAAGCGTATTGGAGCCGAGGCGTCCAAAAAACTCCAGAGTTGGGATTGGCCAGGCAATGTCCGTGAACTGAAAAATGTCATAGAGCGATCTGTGTTGTTGAGCGAGGATACAGAATTATCTCCTCATTCCATAATGATTTCTGACTATCAGGAAAGTCGGCAAGAGGACAGAGTTCAGGCCGGGATGACTGTATCAGAAATGGAAAAGGTACTAATTTTGAAAACCCTTGAACACACGGGACATAATCGAACTCAGGCGGCAGATTTACTTGGGATTAGCATTCGGACTTTGAGAAACAAAATTAGGGAATACCGTGGATGCGAAAGGACTTTGAATCCGTGAGTAATAATCTTTTTGACAAGACAACGAGCGCCCTGGGGGCATCGATTAATCTGAGACTTCTTCGCCAATCAGTGACATCGGCAAATATTGCCAATGCTGAAACGCCTGGATACAAGTACGCTGTGACAGAGGGTAACAGGTAATGGATTTTTCTAATTCAATGAACGTCTCGGCCAGTGGACTGACGGCGCAAAGAATGAGAATGAACACGATCTCATCAAATATCGCCAATATCAATACAACAAAAACTCCCGAAGGGGGGCCATATCGACGAAAGGACGTTGTTTTCGAGTCGATGCCTGAGACCAGAAACTTTGGTGAAATTGTCACGAGTCTGCCGGATCGAAATATTCAAAGAGTCCAGGTGACTGACGTGACTGTCGATCGGAAGGCCCCCGTTCTCAAATACGAACCAGATCACCCAGATGCCAATGATCAAGGCTACGTTGCCTATCCGAATATTAATCTCATGGAAGAAATGGCAAATATGATTCAAGCGACGCGATCATACGAGGCAAACGTCTCGGCTATGCAAGCGAGTAAAGACATGGCGATCAGCGCGCTGGAGATTGGTCGCTAATTCTAAGATGTATAGAGAAAGTTTTAAGAGTCTTTGATAAACTAGTTAGGGAGGTGAGCAATGGATGGTTTGACCATAAGCAATGCCGAGAATCTACTGCACACGGGTCGGACACTCAGCGAGCAGAGGACAACAAAAATAAACCAGGAAGCTGGAATTCCAAGTGACCCAAGCCAGAAAACCTTCGCGGAAACCCTGAAATCGGCAGTTCAGTCAGTCAATACCTTACAAAAAGACGCAGATGTGGCGATGCAAAAATTAGCAACTGGCGAATCGAAAAATATTCCGGAAGTGATGATTGCCACCGAAAAGGCAGATATTGCCTTAAAGTTGATGATGCAAGTGAGAAATAAGATTATTGATGCGTATCATGAAGTGATGAAAATGCAAGTTTAAAGAATGAATAGCTAAATTGTGTCTCATGGTCCTTGTTTCCGATTTTAGGAGGTAGATTTTGCAGAAACTGTTTGGCCAGATAGTCTCTCAGTTTAAAGAGTTTTATCAGGGACTGACTCCCATGAAAAGGATGTCCCTCCTTGCCGCATCGGTAATGGTGATCATTTCGGTTTCAATAGTTATGGCCATGCTTAGTGGAACGCACCATGTGGCTCTTTTTAAAAATATCCCTCCTGATCGTCTCGCTTTGATTTTAGATAAACTACAGAAGAACAATATTCCATTTAAGCTAGAGGAGGGAGGTTCGACCGTACTTGTGCCCTCAGATCTTTTGCACTCCACACAAATGGCGGTAATGACTGAAATTGGTAGTTCCCAGGTTGGTCAAGTGGGATTAGAGTTATTTGAAAAGCAGGACTTTGGAGTCACTTCCTATGCTCAACGGATAAATTATCAAAGGGCTCTTCAAGGTGAGCTCATGCGTGCCATCAATACGCTCGCTTCGGTTAAGCAATCAAAAGTGATCCTTGCGATTCCTCCCAAGAAAACATTTCTTGAAGAGGGAGGACAGCCGTCAGCTTCGGTTGTACTCGATCTTCATCCAGGAAAACATCTGAGCCCAGAACAAGTTCGAGGTATAACGAATTTGATTGGAAGTGCTGTAGAATCCCTGGATCCAGATAGAATCACGGTACTGGATTCTCGTGGCAAATTGTTATCCAGAAAGATGGGCGGCGAGGCCGGCGAATCTTCTGATCTGCTCGATCTGAAACGAAAGGTCGAAGAGAATCTAGAAGAACGTATCGAGGGGATATTGTCCAAGGTTCTTGGGTCAGGAAAAATAGTTGCCAGAGTTGATGCCACTCTCAATATGAAACAATCCAATATGGTAGAAGAGAAGGTCGATCCCGAAATGACTGCTGTCAGCAGTTCAGCTGTTGAGGAAGAACTATTGGATGGATCGCGAACAAACCCTACAGGAATACCCGGGTCTCGGGCGAATTTACCTGGTGCCGAGGAGACAGGTGAGGTGGGCTTTAAGCAAAACGTCCGTAAGGAGATGAAAACCACCAACTTTTCCGTACCAAAAACTGTAAGAAATGTAAAAGAGGCAGCAGGTAGCATTGAGCGGATTACAGTGGCCGTATTGGTGGACGGTATAATGGTTCGAGAAAAAAACGAACAAGGGGATTTAACTGACAAATATGTGGCTCGATCAGCAGATGATTTGATCAAATATGAGACGATCGTAAAAAATGCGATCGGTTTTTCTGCAGCAAGGGGAGATAGTGTTAAGATAGAGAACATAGCATTTCAGACAGAAGATTTTACAGAATCAGAAAGACTGTTAACGAATCTCGAAAGGAAGAAGTTATTACATTCCCTTTTCAAATGGTCGATTCTCAGCTTAAGTCTCGCGCTTTTCTTCTTTATCGTAATTAGACCATTTATGCGATGGATTACGGATTCCTTTCAGGAAACAGTGGAGGATATGTTGCCACGAACGATCGAAGAGCTGGAAGAACTACAGTCAGTCGATAATTCCCTGCCAGGAATGTCGGGAGCTCTTCCGATTATGAATGATTCAATAGATCCAAATAAGGCGGAGAGTGAATTGCTGAAAGAACGAATCCTGGCTCATTTGGAGCAGGATCAGGAAAAGGCAGCGGGAGCCTTTTCTTTATGGCTATCAAAGAGGGATTCTTAAGTGGTGCGATTAATTAAAGTTGAGGATATTCAGTTCGGTAACCTTCGTGGATTTGAAAAAGCTGCCATATTACTCAACTATTTGGGTGCAGAAGCAGCAAAAACTCTCTTCAAGCACACTGAAGACGCTGAAATTCGAAAACTACTCGCGACCATGCAGAAGTACAGAATTGTGCCGGTGGAGGTGACTAAGCGTGTTCTTGAGGAATACTACGAGATGGTGAGTGAAACTTCAGAGTACATTTTCTCGGAAAAAACGACCAATAAGGAGACTGTTGTTGATGCAGTTGGAGAGGAACGTGCACGTGGAATATTAGGGCACTTGAATGTCAACTCTCCTGCTCAACGGCAGTTGGAAAGTTTGGAAATGGTAGATGCAAAATCTCTGTCTAACTTTCTTATCAATGAGCATCCACAGACGATTGCGGTGATTTTGGCTCATCTAGAGCCAGAAAAAAAGGGTGAGGTACTTAAGAGATTGCCTGAAACTCTGCAGTCTGAAGTGGTCTTGCGTTTGGCAAACCTGGATCATGTTGCTCCTGAACTTATTGCAGAAGTAGACCGCGTGCTCAAGGCCGAATTGGCAAGCGTAGGAACGGTTGAACAGGCTGCTCTTGGTGGGGTTCAGCCGGTTGCTGAAATGCTGAACGTTATGGATAAAAACACCGAGACAGCTATTATGGCAAGAATCGAAGAAAAAGATCCGATACTTGCCGAAGAAATTCGCAAACTCATGTTTGTGTTTGAGGACATTGTTAAAATCGACGATCGGGGCATTCAAACGCTTCTCAAGGAAGTTCCTAACGACAAACTATTGTTGGCTTTGAAGACTGCGAACGAGGAAATTCGGCTTAAAATCTTCAAAAATATTTCGCAGAGAGCTGCAAACCTTCTTAAAGATGATTTATCAAATTTGGGACCTTCTCGACTCTCCGATGTTGAAACGGCGCAAGTGGAGATTGTAAATGTGGCGAGAAGACTTGAAACCGAAGGTAAAATTCTTATTGCACGCGGTGGATCTGAAGATGCTCTTGTGTAATCAATTTACAGGCGGGACTGTATGAAACAGAGCTCAAGCATTGTAAAAAGTGAAAATTCCGAAAAAATTATTTTCGATTATCATCCAAAGACATTCCCCATGGCTGTGAGTGAGCAGACGAGTGATTTTCTATCGTCCCAAGGTTCCATGGCTTCTGATTTCAAGATTTCTGATTTAGTTTTAACTCAAACAAGGATGGCGGACCTTCAGAAGAAGGGAATTGACGACAAGATCGAAGAATTGGTTTTACAAAAGGTTAAGGAGTTTGAGGAAAAGGGATATCGTGAGGCCTTTGACCTTGGTCTGATTGAGGGCAGAGAGCTCGCTTTTGGGGAGAAGAAGTCGGAAATTGAAGAGAGGCTCGTAAAACTTGATGGTCTACTTAATCATTTTGAAAATTTGAGAAATCGATTTTTGGCAGAAAATGAGAGGCAACTCATGGAATTACTTATCCAGGTGGCCGGTCGTATAGCCCTTCGCCAAATTTCCGATGATCCACAAAGCATATTTTATACACTTCAGGTAGTCATGGCGGATGTTCATAAAGATGAGGATATCACATTATTTGTGTCGGCAGAGGATCTGGCGACAATTGAGGAGTTTCGAAAAAAAGGTGGGAAAAAGTCTGAGGAGCTCAAACGAATAAAACTGGAAGTCGGTGATGGTATTCGGTCAGGCGGATGCTTGGTTGAGACAAATTACGGAGCCATAGATGCGACAATCGAACAGCGAGTTGACCGAGTTTTGGCTGATCTACGCGATCGCATGCCAAAAGTATCCGCGGGTGGAGAGAACAGATAAATCATGAATCAAGCGGAATTTGATGCGCAAAAGTATCTTTCGGCCCTATCAATGACCAAAGTGACAAAAGATATTGGAAAAATCACACAAGTAACCGGTTTTACTTTGAAGGGATTTTTACCTGGAGCATGTGTCGGGAGTGTTTGTGCGGTTTATCCGAGTGGACTGAAATCCTCATTTTTTGCCGAGGTTGTTGGCTTTCAAGATAGACAGATCGTACTGATGCCACTCGGAGAGATGAGGGGAGTGGGCTTGGGTTCGAAAATTGAACTCTTGCGGCTGAGAGCCACTGTGCCTACGGGACCGGAACTGTTGGGAAGGGTGGTTGATGGTCTGGGAAAGGCAATTGATGGCAAAGGTGACCTAAACGTATCGGGAGATAGACCGCTCTACAATGATATCACGAACCCCCTATTTCGCCCACCCATTGATACCCCTTTGAGCCTTGGCGTGAGGGCCATTGATGGGTTGCTGACGATAGGACAGGGGCAAAGAGTGGGCATCATGGCAGGTTCAGGTGTTGGAAAATCTGTATTGTTGGGAATGATCGCGCGAAATACAACGGCCGACATAAACGTCATTGCTCTTATTGGTGAGCGAGGGCGAGAAGTTCGTGAATTTATGGAGCAAAACCTGGGCCCCGAGGGTCTTAAGAAATCTGTTGTTATTGTGGCAACTCCGGACCAAAGTCCGCTCTTGCGAATGAGAGCCGCCTTTTTTGCGACAACAATTGCGGAGTTCTTTTGTGAACAGGGCCAAAATGTTCTTTTGATGATGGATTCCTTGACTCGATTCGGAATGGCCCAAAGGGAAATTGGCTTGAGCACAGGAGAGCCACCTGCGCAAAAGGGTTACACTCCGAGTGTTTTTTCGCTTCTACCAAAATTACTTGAGCGGGCCGGAAGGTTTGAGAATTGTGGATCAATCACAGGCCTGTACACGGTTTTGGTTGAGGGAGACGATATGGATGACCCAATCGCTGATTCGGTTCGTTCAATTGTGGATGGCCACATCGTATTGAGTCGCTCAATGGCGCAAAGAGGACACTTTCCGGCGATTGACGTTTTACAGAGCACAAGCCGTGTCATGAGGCATATTATATCAGAGGAGCACCAGGCACTTGCTCTTGCTCTGCGTGAAAATCTAGCTATTTACGGAGAGGCAGAGGATCTTATTAATATTGGAGCCTACAAGGCGGGTTCCAATGCCAAAATTGATCGCGCTGTAGACGTTCATGAATCTATCGATGAATTTTTGCGACAAGGAGAGCGTGAGACAAGTGCTCCACTCCAGACCTTGAAACTGATGCAACGAATTTTAGGAGGATAAGGGATTGAAATTCCGATTTCCTCTCCAATCGGCCCTTGCGTATCGACAGCGTCTCAAAGAGGAAGCTCAGATTCAATATTATCAAGCAAAAAAGAGGGTTGATGATGCGCTTGATCGGATCAACGAATTGTATCTCCTCACAGATCGAACACGCCTTGAAATACAGGAAATCCAAAGTTTGGAGAGCGGACAAGTAGCGTCTATCCAGATGCGAGTTGATTTTCTAATTGGAATAAAATCCAAAATTGAAGCCGAGAGAATAAGTGTTAGAGCACTCATGATGGAGGCAGAATCCAAGCATGAGGCTCTTCTTGAAGCCGTGAAGCAATTCAAATCTTTAGAAAAACTAAAGTCTCGAAGATACTTTGATTTTGTTCGAAAAATGAGGCGAGACGAAATCAAGGACATCGATGAAATGGTAACGATGCGGCACAAAAGGGAGGCATCAGAATGAATTCGGGATATGATCATTTTTTTAAAAAGGCAAAAGAAAATTCTGGGCAAGTTCCTTCAAAAAAGGCTGTGAACATGTCTCTTGGTCGAGGATTGAATTCGAATTCGGTTTCCAGTCACGGTCCCGCTGGCTCTATAGAAACTGAACAGTCCCTTCGAAAAGCTTTTGGAATAAAGCGGAGAAGTTCAAAGAGAATTAAACTGAATCCTGCTTTTTTGACCATTTCCTTGCTCCTTATGTCAGGATTTGGATTCTTGGTTCTGTTTGTCTCTGAACCAGGAATTTTAGAAAAGTTCATTGATCGGATCGAATTCGGAGTTTTTTCGGAAGTTTTTGCGAATGAACCAAGTCCTGGATCGGCTCAAAAGTCCGATAAGGAACCGGAAAAAATATCCGCTGGCAAAGATTCAGATGCGGAAAAAAAATCCTCTGACCTTAGTCACGAAGCCGATTCTTCAAAAACAATAGACTCTAAAGACCTAAGTTATTTCAGTAAGTTAAATGAGAGGAAAAAGGAGTTGGACCTAAGAGAAAAGGAGCTGAACGAGTTGGAAGAGGAATTGCATAAGCAGAAGAGTGAGATTGAAGAACGTATTCAACATCTGGAGAGGATCCGAGTTCAAATTGCCGGGGTCCTGAAAGATAAAGTTGAAGTTGACCAGCAAAAAGTGAAAACATTGGTGGAGTTTTATTCGAATATGAAACCGCAACAAGCTGCAAAGGTAATCGGGACTTTGAACGAAGACCTCGCTATCGAGGTTCTGGGTCAAATGAAGAAAAAGAATGCCGCGGAGATTATGAACTTGCTTGAACCGAGCAAGGCACAGATTATTTCAGAAAAATTTGCAGGATATAAAAGGCGATAGTTCAATATGGTAAACAACTTGTCAGCATTGAGTGCCAACCAGATTCCGAGAGATCAGTCAGATAGAATGACTTCGCCCATTCGTCAGGGCGATTCGAAAGTGGCTCGCGATTTTAGAAAAAATATCGAAAAGCAGATGAAGCTGACAGAATCTCCAAGTGGAGAAATAGCAGACGCCGGGAAACCAAATTCTCAGAATGTCATGGAAGAGATCGAGGACTCGTCCGAAGGAGCAAATCCAGAATTGCAAAGTCGATTGAACCCTTCGGTGGATCAATTGACTCGCCGTCTGGCGATGCAGGGCTTTTTGAAAAAGATGGAAGAGGATGTCGGAGTTGATGCAGGTCAAATTGTGGCGGCCTTTTCTCAGCTTTCGGCTAATGATCTTGTAGCCCCACCAGAGGCATCAGTAGAAAAAATCGTCGATCAACTGGGGCTTGAAAGCAGTGAAAGAGGTCGTGCCCTTGAGCTCTTTCAAAACTTGCTTAAGCAGACGTCGCCGTCCAATGTTGGGGAATATCTAAATGGAAATGATCGGCAGGTTTCGCTTGAAGTTATTTCAGCAGACGAAGCTCGAAAGAAGGCCCTCAGTGCGTCCTTAGACAGAATGTCGCAGGCTTTTTTTGTAGACAATCAAATAGTGCGCCAGGATAAGGAAACCAAAAATGACGAAACGATTGGACCAATGGGAGGCAAAAAGGGTGTTGTCAGTGAGTTTGATTCAAGAAACTCTTCTTCTACCGGAATGAGCCCCTCAAACGGAATACTTTCAGTCGCTGAGAGCGGCCAAATTATTCCACAAGGATTTACTTCGGATCTCGGGGCTGAATTGTCCACGAGCCGGAATACTGCAAGTGGGGCAAGGCCTCGTGGCTTTGAGACATTCGTGGGAGATAATCGATCCATCGAGGCAACTGCGAGTGAATCAGATATGTTGAATTCAGAAGTGAAAGCGTCTGGACAATCTGACCAGGGCGCCAATGCTGCGCATTTGAGCGAAGCAGAAATTCCGGCTATTCGAAGTGAAGTTTCGGCATTTTCGCAAAACACGGAAGCTGATCAAACAATGGCATTTCCGGTGAATCTCTCCGGCCTTGCTCAGGAAGAATCCCAGGATAAATCATTTGAGTCGCAAGACCTTGATGGTGTTCTTAATCAGGCGGAAACTCGCTTCACTGGTCCTGAGTGGGGTACTCGGAAATCTGAGAAGAACGATTTGTCGGCACATTCAATTTCTCAGTCAAGAGCTGAGAACCAAAGGGAAGGAAAAAGGGAGTTTCAGGGCGAACAGCAACTTTCTGATCAGCTCTCTGATCAGATTTCTGGCTTGGCAAATACTCCGAAGCATGAAGGGGCAAAGGGCAATCAATTTTTAATTCAAATGCCGAAAATGACTTCAGCTCAAGAATCTTCCAATGTTCGTGATGTTGTTGATCAGGCCCAAGTCTTGGTTAAAAACGGTGGTGGAGAAATGAAAATCAAGCTGAATCCGGAAGGGGTCGGCGAGGTTACACTCAAAGTCATGAGCGACGGCGGTCGAATCAATATCGAGATGATTGCGTCAAACGCGAATACAAAGAAACTTTTGGAAAACGGGCTTGCTGATCTCAGGGAGACCTTTTCTTCACATCGTATAAATGTTGACCAAATCAAAATTGGTTCTCCTGATAACATTTCGAAGCACATGGATCAGAATATGCAGGATCAAAATCAAAGTCATGTTCGTCAGTTCCTTGAGGAATTTCGGCAGAACAATCAAAATTGGCGCCAAGGCTTCGTGGATATGCCTGCAATGAAAAATTATCGATCACAAGCTCAGGATGACAGTGTGGATCAATCAATTCCATCGATGAGATCAAAGCCTAGAAATGGGAGTCGAAGATTGGATTTGGTGGCATGATGAACGACCGGAGCTTGAATGATTAACATTAAGAACTCCACTCAAACCTGGTCAAATTCAGTTCAGCAATCAGCATTGAAGCCGGCCGTTGGAAATGAGGTTTCCCCAGAAGATTACAAAAAGGCCTTTGGGAACAAAGACCTCGGTGAGGTTTTAAATAAAGTGGCCGATCCAAATTGGGTCGATCCAGCAAAAACGAGGAGAGTCGGAAACAATGAGCTGGATCGGGATGCTTTTTTAAAACTACTTCTCGCTCAATTGAAAAATCAGGATCCAACAAATCCGATGGAAAATCATGAAATGGCAGCACAATTGGCCCAGTTTTCGTCTCTTGAAAGTCTGGGAAATATTGACAAAGGGATTGGAGATCTCACAAAGGCCACAAGTCCGAAAAATGATTTCGCAGCCCTCGGCCTCATAGGAAAGGGGGTCAGCGGGGATTCGTCACGAATCAGCCGAACTGACGAAAAAGAAACTCACGATGTGGTTTATGATCTCTTGGGCGATGCAAGCGATGTCAAAGTCAAAATTATGGATGCCAATAATCAAACTATTCGAGAGTTGAGTTTGAGCGATGTCAAAAAAGGTAAAAATGAGTTGAGTTGGAACGGATTAACTGAAGATGGACAGCCAGCTCGTGCGGGAGAGTATCGAATTGTATTTGAAGCCCTCGCCTCCAATGGGGTCAAGGTTGGCACTGAGACAAAATTTGAGGGAACAATCAGCGGGGTGAATTTCACTCCTAAGGGACCACTTCTTATTGTGGGCAATCAAAGTATTCACTTGAGTGATGTTAAGAAAATTGTGGATCCTTCGCAATTGACTCAGGGGAAAGTGGCAAGACAAGTCAATACGGTTTTACCCACTACTCAGAAGTCTGGCCCGCAAGCAAAAAGGCCATCGGTTGCAGAATCTTCGGGCTCGGTTTCTTCTCAATTAGAGAACAATTTGGAAACGGTGGGCATGAGTCGCGAAATGGTGAATGAGATGAAAAAGCAGGGGATCGAGGCGGGATTGTGAGTCAAGTTTTAAATACTGGAAAGATTCAGTCACTTGAGGGCCTACAGAGACAAAGAGACACTGTTTTGGCTCCAAAGGGATTGGATGAAAAAGGCGGGTTTAGACAGACTCTGCGTCAAATCAATCAGGGAGCTGGAGGCCAATCGGCTCTACGTGGAGAAAATTCTTCCTCGGAGAGTATTCGATTCTCTAATCATGCCGTTGAGAGAATGCAGGCCCGAGGGATTGCATTCTCACCTGAATATTTGGGAAAAATTGAAAGCGCTGTTGAAAGAGCCGCTGGAAAGGGGGCAAAGGAAACTCTCATATTGACTGATGACTCAGCAATGATTGTGAGCGTGAAAAATAATACGGTAGTGACAGTGATGGACAGGAATTCATTGAAGGACAATGTATTTACTAACATCGACTCCACTGTCGTCATTTGATTTGGATTCGTAAGGACTGGACAGGATGTTTGGGTGCTTTAAAAAATAATAGGGGCTGGACCTCGTAGAGGGGGCCCCTCCGTAGACGTCACTGATTGATTGAGGTGGCGGAAGACATGGAGGTCTTATATGGGTGTTCTTTCTTCACTTTACACCGGTGTGTCCGGTTTGAGCGCACAAGGTGAAGCCTTGGGTGTTATTGGTGATAACATCGCCAATGCAAATACAATTGGATTCAAAGCCAGTCGGGCGGAATTTCAAGATATTATCTCAAAAAGTTTAAAAGGTATTTTGGGTGGAAACCAAATTGGTCGCGGTGTGAAAATTGGAGCCGTCAATCCTATTCTCGTTCAAGGAAATGTCGATGCAACCGAGAAAGCGACAGATCTCGCCATCTCTGGCGACGGCTACTACATCTTAAAGGGTTCTGACGGTGAATCCTTTTCTCGAGACGGCTCCTTTCATTTTGATAAGGAAGGCTATTTGGTGACAAATGATAATCAGCGGGTGCAGGGGTTCGAGGCGGATGAAAATGGGACTGTCATTAATAAAGTGGAAGATATCAAATTTCCTCGGGCCTTAATTCCGGCCAAGGGAACAACTAAGATTCGGATGGAGCTCAATCTTGATTCTCGAGTGGCACAAGAACCAGGTATGGTGAAGGTCTTCGATCCAAAAAATCCCTACGATAGCTCCAATTATTCGACGGGAGTCGAGATTTACGACTCACAAGGGAACAAACATTTAATGACAATGTTCTTCAATAAATTGGCTGATAGAACTTGGGAATATCGAGGAATGGTAGACGGAAAAGAGATGATGGGAGGAGCTGACGATGGATTGAGTGAAGCGTGCAAGGGGAAACTCACCTTCACTGTTGACGGGAAATTAGATACAGAAGAAATGGTTTCCTCAACTTTTAATTTTAAGGGTGGAGCCTTTCAGAATCAGCAAATCAAGGTTGATTTTGGTGATTCCATCACAACTGATAAAGGAAAGGGGCTTGACGGTACGAAGCAGTATGGCAAAGACTCCGATATGATGAGTTGGAATCAAGACGGGTCAGCGGCAGGAACCATCACCAACCTTTCTTTCAACGATGAAGGTGTTCTCACGGCTTTGTACAGCAATGGCGCAACTAAGGATTTGGCCCAGATTGCCCTTGCTAAATTTGAAAATCCAGAAGCCCTTTTCAAAGTGGGAAACAACCGATTGAAGGAAGCTCGTGACTCGGGATCTCCCGCTGTTGGAAAACCAAATCGTGCCGGCCGCGGGAAAATCTTTGCTAAATCACTGGAGCGGTCAACGGTAGATCTAGCCCTAGAATTCGTCAATCTCATACAAAATCAGAGAGGATTTCAAGCGAATGCCAAGACAATCACCACCACAGATGAATTATTGGCCGAGGTGATCAATCTGAAGCGTTAATGAGAAGTCTGAGATGAAATGAGAAACTAAGCTAAAGTTCAACCAAAAAAGAAACGGGCCTAAATGGCCCGTTTCTGTGTTTTCAAAATGAAATGATATTTATCCAGCTAAGCTGACTCAGTTTAAAACCAAACTTCAGCTTGGAAACCGTAGGAAGCGCCGCTGGTTTTGTCGGCAAATGAGGGTGCATTTGCTCCAATGTATGTCCCTCCCTTATTCTTGTCGTTCCACCAGCTCTGAGTGTAGTAAGCTCTTAAAACAGGACGCGCGCTCAATTTCGTATTGATGGCGATCTGTGGGGCGATAGTCGCTCGGTAAAGAGTGCGTTGTCCCAACGGATTACCGCTGACAAGCTCACTTTCGTCATCAACGAGTGAAGCTCCCAATTGGCCAGTCAATTGAACATGGTCGGTGAGGAAATAAACAGGGAGGATTCCGACACTGGTCCATTTCCCTAAATTGTTCGCAGTTTTTCCATTATCCCAACGTTCGTGACTGATTCCCGCATGAAAGGCCCATTTGCTATTAGGAATCTCATATTGGACATGATTGACCAAACGCCAACGGAGAGCATCTTGTTGCGTGCTCGTACCCTTTACTGGATGAGAATCCCCTGACAATTCAAGCGATTCCATGAGGCCCGAACCCCGAATCAATGCAGCATCATAGAAACCACCATCAAATTCATAGTGATTTTTAGCGCCAACAATAAAACCAGTGCCTTTTTCATAAACGGTAGTGGGAGTCAAAGCATTTGTGCCCTCAGGCGAATGCCCATAGGCCACCCAAAATTCAAGCTTGTCATTTTCGGTGATCGCGATGTTTTTGAGACGTGCATCCCACAATGTGATACCTGGTCTTCCCGATTCGGTTCTGCCACCATCAGCAGGATCCGTGTTCACCTGGCGAAGCTGGGCAATGGCAAGTTTTCCAATGCCCACTGGTATTTCTTCAACGCCGGCTCCGTTGCCAACCGTGTTTCCGTAATAGAACCAATCGTTCATAAAAAGATCGGGCTCGCGGTAGAATCGCTTTCCTGCCCAAAAGGTATAGGGAACATCTTGAAATTTCCCGCCTTGGACATAAGCTTCTGCCAATGAAAACGTGGCATCGCCATTATTTGTATAGGTGACCGGTGCGCCTGTTCCGGGCTTTCCAAAATCATTGGCGACATAGGCCAAGCGAATTTGGCTCTTAAAGAAGGGATCATTTTTTTCACTCTTGAGGTGGTGAAAGGTAAATGTGGCTTCGCCATAGGTCGCGCATTCATTTCCGATGCGAAATTCGTTTCCGCTCGTTTTCTTGTTGTTAAAGCATTCATAGTTTCCGCCCAAGGAATTAGTCCCCGTTCCTGATCGGAAATACCCGGTATATTCAAATCCTTCTGACGGATTTGCCTGCGATTGAAGCATGGAGGCAGCTAGGACTGCGGCACATAGGCCATAAAAACAGTTTTTCATTTTGCATTCCTTCTTATAGGTTGAGATGTGGACATTCTCCCTCCCTCCAGAGCGGGAGGAACATAACGATGGATTTGTCTTTTGTCTCGATTTTTTTATGATTGGTTGCGGCGAAAGGCCTTTCTATGGCCTAGCTCGGGCTCAGAGGCTTCTTTATTGCGGTACAAAAAAGGGCTCGTCAAGTGGTGTGCGTCCGACGATGATGGGTGGGCTTGTAGTTGACGATTCCTGGCCTTTCTTGAAAACCAAGAAAACAGCTCCCTCAACCAAAATACCAGGGTCCGAACCAGGACTTTGAACTCTATTTAAGAGGATTCCCTTCATCACATTGCTATCAAATCTATGAGAATTTAACTGATCAACTTTGAAAGAGGAAAGTGTATATTCCGCAACTGATCCATTTACATAAACAACTGTAAAGATTTGAAAATCATTTATGGCATCACGAAATTCGTTATTAGAAGAAAGGCAGATTCTCAAAATACTCGATTGGGAGTTGGTGGAAAAGCGATGATTCTCCCTGCAAGTCTTAAAAGAGAGATTTTTTTGATTAATGACCGAAGAGTTGGATAGCTCCTCCAAATTTTGATTTTGAGCGGACGACCGAAAGGAGGCCAGCAAAATGGCAAGGGTCAAAAGAAGGATTCGAAAAATGTACATCTGCTCTTCCTTATTTTGGAAAATTCCGGGCCCTGCTGGTGTAGATTTAGAACAGAATGGACTCTATGCAGACCTCCGGGCCTATTCTGACGCGTCATGCCCGTTGCTGCAATAGGAATATTTTACAGTTATGGAATTGAGGGACGGCATTTCGGGAGCGCTTCAGAGGAGCCTCAGTTGGGCTCGACTGTTGTGACAAAGCGGTTATTGGGGCCGTCAATTCTAAAAATGACGGCGGATTTGTCAGCATTTCTATTTGAATTCAACGAGATGGAGCCCGTAACACCAGGGAAATTTCGAGTCAATGCGATTTGGTCACGAACTTGTCTTCGGGTGAAAGGCCTCGCTTTTTTGATTGCGTCAACCAAGATAAAGGCCGCATCGTAAGCCATTGCTGCAAAACCATCAGGGCTTTCATTGAATTTTGCCCTATACGTTTCAACAAATTTTTTGACCTGAGTCGAATTTCTTTCGGGAGAAAAATGACTGGAAAAGTAGGCTCCGTTGAGAGCTCCTTGGGTGAGTTCAAATAATTTTCCAGAATCCCAACCATCGCCCCCCAGCAAGCGGGTCCGAATTCTCATCAGTCGCGCCTGTTTTGCAATGAGGGCCACTTCTGAATAGTAGCCGGGAATGAATATCGCTTCAGGGCCCTTGGAGCGGATGTGACTGAGTTGTTTGCTAAAATCAGTGTCTCCTGCCACGAACTCTTCTTCTGCGACGATGGATCCGCCCATAGACCTAAATGTCCGATCGAAATATTCGGCAAGCCCCATGCTGTATTCGGATCGACGATCGCGAATGATCGCAACCCGTGAAGCTTTCAAGTTTTCCCGAGCGAATTTTGCCATGACGTAGCCCTGAAAGGGATCAATAAAACAGACTCTAAAAATAAAATCCCCTACTTCTGTGACTCGTGGGTTTGTAGAGCTAGGGCTTATCATGGGGATTCCATATTTCTGGGCATGAGGCGCTGCCGCCAGCGATAGCTGACTTGCAGCCTGCCCAAGAATCGCAACAAATGAGGGATCAGATCCAAAATCATCAACCGCCTTGATGGCCTTATCTGTCTTCCCGCCGTCATCTCGAATGATGAGCTCAAGAGTTTCCCGCTCACTCCTCCATTTTCATTTATTTGGGACACGGCAAGCTCCAGGCCTTTGCGAGTGCTCCATCCGAATGAAGCATCCGGACCTGTAAGCGAAAGAAAGCTGCCAACGCGAACGGTTTTTTGATTTTCCAGCCTTGGATCTCGATTTAAGAGGCAGGATGAGAGCACAAGTGGCCCAAGAATCGCCAGACAAGCTAGCCCTTTTTTAAGTCCATTTGTCATAATTGAAACGCTCCCCAGCTGGACGAATAAAGCCGTTCTTAACAACTCGCCAATTTTTCGTCAAACGTGGTGGTTATTATCCACCATAGAGAGTGCTCATGTGTGTCATTGTCATTGCTGTTGTTACGACCCTCTTCAGGTAGCTAATGAGAGAGTTGATCAACTAAACCACGAATTCCCGGTGGGAGAGCTTTTTTTTGTCCCAGGCATTTGGCCATCTCCCTTTCGATTATCTGTCCAGCCTGAATTCCCACCATAATATCACAGACCCCTTGGCGAAGGCTATGGACCGCTTGAGCACCAAGACGACTTCCTAGAATTCGATCGACTGCTGTGGGGGCGCCACCTCTCTGGATATGTCCCAGGATGCAAACCTTAGCTTCAAATCCAGATTTTTTTCGGATCGCTTCTGCAAGATCGTAAGCGCGGCCTGGCTTTTGCCCCTCAGCTGCAACAAGAATACTTGAAGTCTTTCCTGCTTTGATTCCAGATCTTATTTTTTCGATCGCAGAATCTACAGACAAAGGGGATTCTGGAATAAAAACGCCCTCCGCTCCTCCAGCAATGCCTACATCAACAGCGATGTATCCTGAGTCACGCCCCATGACCTCGACAATAAACAGTCGATCATGACTTGCAGCTGTATCACGGATTCGATCAATGACTTCAAGGGCCGTATTGACCGCCGTATCAAATCCAATCGTCAGGTCTGTACCAAAGATATCGTTGTCAATCGTTCCAGGAATTCCAACATAGGGAACTTTTTGCTCAACCCACAAGGCATGGGCGCCTGTAAAGGAACCATCGCCACCAATACAGACAAGGGCCTGAATTTCTCTTTGCCGAAGATTTTCAGCCGCACGGCGCCTTTCCTCCGGTCGATGAAATTCCATGCAGCGCCCAGTTTTAATGACAGTCCCACCTCGCTGAATTGTATTTGCCATTGAACGAAGTCCGAGCGTTTCAAAATCACCATTTAGCATTCCCTTGTAGCCCTGGTAAATGGCGTCGACTTGAATTCCTGAACCTATTGCGGAACGAACGACGGCGCGAATGGCAGCGTTCATTCCAGGCGCATCGCCACCGCTTGTGAAGACGCCTATTTTTTTTAGATTGGAAGAATTAAATGTTGGCATAGACGATCAATATGGATCATTTTCTTGTCAAAAAAAAGTTAAACTTTTTTAAAAAGATCAAAAGAGGAAAAAAAAGGCCAAATTTGATGTCAAAATTGGCCTTTTTTCAGTTGATAAGATGAGATTCAACTAGCGGATGGATTCTTTAAACTCAGCACCAGGACGGAACTTAGGATACCAGCCAGCAGGTATTTTAATTGCTTTTCCAGTTTGTGGATTGCGGCCGACGCGGGCTTTGCGCTTGGTTTTCGTGAAAGTGCCAAAGCCAACAAGCTTTACATCATCGCCTTTTTTAACAGACTTTCTGATTGTGTCTATGGTGGTATCCAAAACACGCTCAGCTTGAGCTTTTGTCATGTGTGTGTCGGCAGCGACTCTTTCGATAAGTTGCGCTTTGTTCATTCTGAATTACTCCCGTTGAAAAACTAGGTTGGTGAATTTATTAAGTATAGAAATTGAACTTTTAATTGGGCCTAGGGTCAATGGCTTTTTTGATTTTGGTCGAGTGATTTGTTTTTTTTGAGATTCACTTGACAGATAATACCATTGGCTGAAACAAACAGCGCCAAAATCCTGAACTTCTCCTCATGACCTAGGTGAACTGAAAAAATTGGACGTGGCAGATGGCGCGCTCCGTTGCAAGCAATCCTTATTTCTTCGCTTCAATTCTCGCAAACTCATAACCGTCATATAAGAGGTATATATATAGCGTTGAATCTGTCAATTTTCCTGGGTCGGCCTGGACACTCAAAAGATTATTGTAGCTTGGTGTTCCGCCATAACCCGTTCGGCGCAGTTCGAATCCGGTATTGTCATTAATGGGTTCAAAGTTTCCATTGATAGAAATCGGAACATAATACCCAGGCGAGTAATCATTGTAGGCATAAATAGTCGCAGCCCCATAAACAGGCAGACTTGTTCCAAGAGAGACCAAACTGAAACTTCCTACGCTGTCCCAGGCTTCACAGCTATAGGAACCCCAATTCCACCCAATATAGGGATCGCACACGCGTGCATAGTCGCGCAGGAATTCGCGGTAAAGCTCTTGGTCAGTGATAATCATTCTTCCGCCCCAAATATTTGTAAAGGATGAGTTATTTCCGGTGACCCCACCCTGAACATAAACGCATTGGTTGGTCGCTGGATCTAGTCCGTATCCAGCTTGGGCACATTGTTGGAGACAAGCATTGTGTTGGGGAGACCAAATTTGTCCAGTGGCGCAAGTGGTAGTTGGTGCTGGGGCTGGTGCCGGTGCCGGACTGCCAGATTTGCTTTTGCCACCGCAACCCACAAAGACCGTTATGGTAAGGATAGAGACAGCAAAAGAAAGAAGGGTTCTCCCAAGAACGGTTCTCACTTGTGAAGGCATGGTTACTCTCTCCCGTAGCTCCAATAAGCCACTTAAAACACAATTTAAAGCGTCGATAGAGACCTCTCTCCAAGAGACGGCGGTCCAAATCACCAAGAGAGAATTCAGTAAATGTACCAAATGAGATCGCATATATTGCCTTATGGGCCGTCGAGACGGCCCATTAAAAGAAAAAGGGCACACAGTGTGACCAAAATTGGCTAGGAAAACCCTTTCTCGCGGTGCAATTGGTGTGGCTACATGCTCGCAACCCGTATATTGCCAGTACGCACAAGTCCGTGTTGAAGTGAGTGATGAATAGAAGAATGGTTCATAACATTCAAAGTCATATTAACAGGAGAGGTAGCAGATTCAGTTGGGAGGTCCTTGAGTGGAGCGATTTCTGTTCAAAAAGCTTGAACTATGGCAACTGATTCTTACGGTTATTATTGGTTTCATTTTGCTGATTTCCTACGGGGCCTGGATCAAAAAGATATTGGCTGAGGGTTCTAACTATGGGAGAGCCGCCAGGATAGCCTTGGAATTTGCCGAAATTCCATCAAACCTGTCTAAACTGGTGGGACCCAATCCCTGGATTGAAATGAGCGAAGGCCATTCCTCTATGTTTCTCCCTTTTAAGCAGCGATTTAAAGGTAAGGGAGGCTTTTTCTTTGCATATCCGCAAGCCAGCAATTCTGAGGCTGGCTACTTGCTCTTGAGTAGGTATGATCGAGATCGGTCGAGTAGCGTGGTTGAGTTGGTTGACCTCAATAAGCAAGAGATAGTGCATGCTTGGCGGCCGGACTTCAATATCCTTAAAAAAATAGGGCATTTCAACGATGACGTGGGTTATCACATTAGTCGTTTTCATCCCTCCGCAATGCGGATGCATAGTCCCTTATTGGCCTTTGACGGGTCACTTTATTTTCATGATGGTTCCAGCATATTTAGAGTCAATTGGTGCAGCCAAAATATCCAGACTATAAACGGAATTTTTCATCATAGCTTGGAATTCGATTGGGATGGCAACATTTGGACACCAGGTCATATTTTTCCTAGTTCAATTCCAGGGACAGGGAGCAATTTCAAAGACAATTCAATTTCAAAAATATCAAGGGAAGGGAGGATTATTTTTGAAAAATCAGTGGCGCAAATACTGATCGATAACGGGTTCGCTTATTTGGTTTATGCTGCGGGAAGGGCGACAGACGATCCTATTCACTTGAATGATGTTGAACCCGTGAAAGAGGATAGCAAGTATTGGAAAAAGGGGGATGTTTTTCTTAGCTTTAGGAATTTATCCATGATCGTTCTGTATCGACCGCGCACAAACAAAATTGTTTGGCATCGGCAAGGGCCATGGAATGGGCAGCACGACGTCGATATTTTAGACTCCTCTCGAATTTCAATTTTTAATAATAATATTATTGAGACCAAATCAACCTTTCTTGTAAGTGGATACAATGAAGTTATTGAATACGATTTTAAAACCGATAAGCTATCAAAGCGCTATAACGATGCATTAAGTTTAAATCAAGTAAAGACCAAAACAGAAGGCGTTGCAGAAATCCTTTCCAATGGCGATCTCTTTGTTGAGGAACAAAACTACGGTAGGCTTTTGCGAACTAGCAAGAATGGGGAAGTCGTTTGGAGCTTTGTCAACAGAGCTTCTAACGGAACGATTTATGTTTTAAATGGAAGTAGAATGATCGATTCGAAGTTGGGAAATCAGATTGTCTCCCAGTTAGCTTATCAACAATGTGAAGGAGGGTAACATGAAAAAGGTACTTTTTATTTTGTCGTCTTTGCTATTGATCCTGCCAGCCGAGGGCTATTTGGGACCAGGCATTGGAGTGGGTACTTTAGGCTTTGTTTTTGGAACTATAGCTTCGATATTTCTCACATTTGTGGTTGTTATTTACTACCCAATAAAAAGAATGTTTAAAAGTAAGTGGAGGAAGACCAATGATCCTTCAGTTGAAGGTGAGAGTTAGGCGAACGGTTTAATTAAAACCCAGCAATCAGTATTCAGATTTTGCCTTTTCCTATTCTAAATGACGGTAGAAAATAGGGTTGTACAATGTCTTATAGCTTAGCATCGAAATGGCTGCATCGTTGGGCCTTGAATTCACCAGCAAGAATCCAGGCTTCATTTGAAATGGAAAGACTTGCAAACGAATGTCGATTTAACAGAGAGTCCCATTTTCACCATGTTTTTGTGAGCGGCCTTGCAAGATCTGGATCTACCATTTTAATGAGGGCAATTTACGGATCTGAGAAATTTTGTTCTCTTACTTACAAAGATATGCCCTTCGTATTGGCTCCCAATTTGTGGGCCAAGATTGGGAATTTCTCCAAGAGGCAAATTGAAAAACAGATGAGAATCCACGGAGATGGATTAATAATTGATTGCGATAGCCCTGAAGCTCTGGAGGAAGTTTTTTGGCGAGCCTTTGCGGGAAAAAACTATATTTTTCAGGACAGACTCGTTCCTCATGTTCCGGATTCAGAACTGGTTCAACTTTTCAGGGTATACGTTGCTTTAATCAGGCTAAGATACAATACAGACAGATACCTCTCGAAGAATAATAATAACATTTTGAGGCTGAAGACTCTTCATAGCGCCTTTCCAAACGCCTCAATTCTCATTCCATTTCGACAGCCGATCCAGCATTCCTTTTCGCTCTTAACACAACATCAAAATTTAATTAAGCTTCAATCTCGAAATGCATTTATAGAAAAATATATGAGCTGGTTAGCCCACCATGAATTTGGAATTGACCAAAGACCGTTTGTTGTGGATCCGTCTTCCATACCAAATGGAAATAAAGATAGTTTGGATTATTGGTTGGAGCAGTGGATTTTCATACATAGTTATCTGTTGAAAACAAACTTTGAGCGAAAAAATGGAAGGCTACTTTTTGTATGTTATGAGGATCTTTGTGGAAATTCCAAATCAATATGGAAACATCTCTGCGAACATATTGAAATCTCATTTGATGGGGAATATTTGTTCGAGATGCGCAAAGCAGATATAACTGCGGAGTTTAGTCCTTCATTGGCAGAAACCGCGAATGAGATTTATGAGAAACTAAGAGCCATTTCGATCACATAAATGCCTCATGAACTTAAACTATCTATATTTTCACTTGCCGAGCAGATTTCATAGGAAAAGCAATTATGCCTCATCACAAAAATGACCAGCCAAAAGTTAGGCTAGCTGTAAAAGAGTCATCAAGAAATTCTTCCAACGAATTCTGGTGTTTTTTAAGATAGGTGCCGGATTCAAAATGAATGGTAGGTCGATCAAGCCACAAGCGGTATCCCACTTCTAACCCCATCGTGAAGGACTCTCCAAAAGTGTCGTAAAACCCCGTGCTGAAATTAGCTCCATACCCGCCGCTTTCGCTGTATTTTCCATTTAAGCCGTCCCCCTCTATGGAAATGCTCGCACCATTTGCCTTAAGGAGCGTTACGCCGATGAAGTACCGGGGCTCACATTCAAACATAAAAAAACAATGTGTATGGTTGGGTTGAAAATAACGTCGAGATCCGAGACCTAAAATAAGGCCGATGACATCAAATCCGGCGGTCAAATGAAAATCTTGGGTTTCAGCAATAAAGTAACGTCCACCAAGCCCCAAAAGTCCATAGTCAGACCTCCATCCGATGCCGAGATCTGCCCCCATACGGCGACTGTGGGCCAATCCGACGGAAGACCCAAAAATGAAAAGGACGATTAGAAAGAGTGCGCTTGTTTTCCGTATAAATCGCATAACAAAGGCCTCCTTCTTGCGATTTCAGGAGAATGGAATAGATTTATGCTGTGCAATTTCCTTTGAGAGACGTAGACTGTCAAGAGGAGCCTGGGTTCGAATGGATCCCATTTTTTGAAATATCCACACTTTTGTCTTGCGGGATACCCATTTCTCCTGTCGAACAAAGGGTATTGGGGAGAATTATCTGGCTTTCCTACCCGAATCATGTTTCTAGTAGAGTTCAATGTCCGTTCTCGTAATTCACTAGATGTTCTATTGTCTTTTGCGAATGGCCCCTAGCTTTCAATGGAGGCTTAAATGGGAAAAAAAATATATGTCGGTAACCTGTCCTATAACATGGATGACCAGTCTTTGGCATCTCTCTTCTCTGAGTTTGGCACTGTAGAGTCCGCTCGAGTAGTTACAGATCGGGATTCCGGCCGTAGCAAAGGCTTTGCGTTTGTTGAAATGTCAGCAGACAGTGAGGCATCAGAAGCCATCGCGAAACTCAATGGCACTGAGCAATCAGGTCGTGCGATCAATGTGAGTGAGGCAAAACCTCAAGCTCCCCGTGAGGGCGGCGGTGGCCGAAGTGGTGGCGGTGGCTACGGTGGCGGTGGCGGCCGAAGCGGTGGCGGCGGCTACGGTGGTGGCGGCGGAAGATCATCGCGCTACTAAGAAGTAGTTCTTTTATTCAAGACAGGTGTACTTGATTGAGACCCTAGTTCCCTCGGTGAGAGCTGGATTAAAATAGATTTTGTCTCCACTGAGGGTCCAGGTGTTCCCATTGTTGGGATCGATTGTGAGTTCTTCGATCGACTGGGGAGCACATTCAAGCGTAAGAGCATTGAGAGACTTAACTGTTCGCTCGCCTATACTGGTGAGTTGTGATGAATAATCATTCGAGCAAATATTTCCTTTGATACCATCTGTAAGATCACTCAAAGCTTGATAGACATAGCCATAAAAGGCAGGGTGATCTGCGTCCTGTTGGTCGTAACAGGCTTTGTCTCCCCGAAGAATGGAGATGGAGTGAGCAGTGAATGGTTTGCCTGGCCATTTATCCTGAATATCCTTCATGAGCTTTTCGGGGTTATCCATGTCAGTAAGGGGGCGATACTGTCCTGTATAATCAATTAAGGGTCTTCCTGGAAATGGCACGAATTCATCCGGAGTGACTTGGCAACGTCCTCCGCAACTTCGTTCATCTTCATCGGTGACTGTGATCATGGCAAGAGCTGCGTCAGGACGGAAGCAAATGTCATTGCTCTGTCGTTCGACCGCATAGCGAGCTGCTGCTACAGCCTGCTCAGAACCGCTGCCGCTACCTGAATCAAAAACACCAATGGTGTCTAGCGTATCCGAAAATATTCGTTTAGAGTCGGGCGTGTCTTTCCTTAGGAGTCTCAATCCTGTGGACTCGAAATCCCCATTGTTGTTTGCTTTCCGTTTGAACCAGTCATGAATGGCGCCCGCATCGCTGAGAACTTCATTTCTGCGGTTGGTTACGTGAGTTAATGTGTAACAGATCTGCCAGTCGATCGAAGCCGCATTTAAGACATCAATGAGATTTTCAAGTCGATCTGATAGCTTTTGGTGCTCCTCTGTCATGGAGCCGCTATTGTCTATCACAGCTAAAATATCTACCTTTGAGGAGGAGACCGGGACGGTATAGGAGGTTTCATGTGGAACAGGAACTTTTGGGTCTTCGCAGTTGGCAGAGAAACTTTCATAGCATGGTTCGCATTCTTTGCCCCTGCAGGTTCGATCTCCAAGGTCAGTTCCCGTTTGATCGGGATCTGTGTTTGTGAATTGAGCACCCGAAAATTTGATGTCTGAACAAGAATTAAATAATGAGCCAGAAATAAGTAGCAGGATGGCTATTAGATGTATTGCAAAGATCCGTCTGCCTTTCATCGAGCCCTCCCCTGGTCCCTGGAGAAGACAAGCTTCAATTCTAGTGCCATAGCTAAGCAATCAACGGGATGCTAATGGGAGAAAACCGTCTAGTTGTGATTTTTCGTAAATGAAATCGACAGACATATATGAGTCATATGGGGACGAAATTATATGGAGACGCTTGATGATCTCATATTGAGAATAAAGTCTCTCAAGAAAACGACAACGGAGAATCCGACAAAGATGAGACTTATCCATGATGAAATACTGAGATCGAAAATCAGTGAGGGGCCCCTTTCGTCGGCCCTTACAGATTCCAGGAAGAGGCGACTGATTCCATGAAGTCCCATCCAAAGGACAAAAAGTCGACCAGGTTGGTTGAGTGATAGCCACGTTTTGGGTGACCTGGACTGTATTCGTTCGCAAAAAAGCAAGATCCCCAAAATACAAAATTCCAAAAGAGTTGCATAGGCTGGGGCGGGGTGGCGGCCATTGATATTCCAGGGGAGATCGCAATATTTTCCGTAGCAACACCCATTAAGAAGGCAGCCAATACGGCCGAGTGCGTATCCCAAGGCAGCCACGGGAGCAAAGAGATCTGCCCAAGGACCTGCCTGTTGCCGCTTCCACTTTATCAAGGCAAATCCGGAGGCAAAAGCGAGAAAGGCTCCTCCGTAAAAAACAAAACCACCGTTCCAAAACTTAAAAATTTCTATCGGGTGTGCCCTGTAGTACTCGGGCAATTCATAAAAGACATGAAACAGCCGGGCGCCAAGAAATCCTCCCACCATGACAGCAAGAGCAAGATCCAAGGAAGTGGCTCGATCCATATCTTTGCGCGCTGCACGCCTCACCAACCACAAAAGTCCCAGACAGTAGGTTAAACTGACTGTGACCAGGTACGTGGGCAGGGAAAACTCAGAAGTTAAATGAATTTCTGGATACAAAACTTCGGATCCTTCGCTCTAGGTAGTTTTATTTGCTTTTTGGACGTCAGAAGCTGAATTCGGGAGGATATCATTTTGAGTAGCACGTGCTCTTGAGCGGTCGGAAACGTACTGCTTTACCATAATAAGTAGCAGAATGAAAACTCCTCCGACAATGCAGGAGTCAGCAATATTAAATGCCGGCCAAGTATAGATGTGCTTAAAGTGCAAATCGAGAAAATCTATAACATAGCCAAATCGAAGGCGATCGATGTAATTGCCGATCGCTCCTCCAAAAATACTGCTGAGAGCGAAGATTTGGAGATGATCGCGGTCCTCTACATTCCATAAAATAGAAAGAATAACAAGAATGGCGAGGGGTGGCATCGACAGAAAAAAAATGTCTCGAAAGGAATCCGGTGCATCCCGAAAAATACCGAAGGCTGCTCCTGTGTTTCTTACGTAGGTGAAGTTAAAAAAATCTTCCAGCAGTGGGACTGTTTCGCCGAGGTAGAACTGAGTGTGAATATACATTTTGGTCAGTTGATCGAGAGTAACAACAGCACCAGCGAGAGCCGCCAAAAAAAAATATCTTCGGCCAATTTTCATCCTAAAGCCTCAACACATTTTGGACAGGTGCCCGGAAAACTAAGATTCTTTCCAGTATCAATGCTGTAGTGCCAGCAACGCAAACATTTGGTTCCCTCGGCACGTTTAGCCTCGACTTTGGGTCCGGCACCCTCGGTGAGGGTCACTGAAGAAACGATAAAAAACTCCTTCAGGTCCTTCATGCATGCCTTCAGAGTTTCGAGGCGGGATCCCTCTGCGGTGATGGTCACTTGTGCTTCTAGGCTTGATCCGATAACGCGACTGGTTCTGAGATCTTCCAAAACCTTTTGTACGAGCGAGCGAATTTCGAGGAGATCGAGGAACCTGGCCTCGATACCAGGCTTGCTCCACTGTGGATTAGTTTTCGGAAATTCACAAAGAAAAACGCTCTCACTCGTCTTTCCCGGAAAATGGGAATAAACCTCTTCCGATAGAAAAGAGAGAATGGGGGCCATCATGACGAGAGTTTTTTCGGTCATTTCAAAAAGAACTGTCTGAGCCGATCTTCTGCCCAGGCCATCAGTTTTCCAGGTGTAAAGTCGATCTTTCAAAATATCCAAATAGGTTGCGGACAAGTCTGTCGTGAAGAAATTATTCAGAGCATGAAAGACTTTGTAGAACTCATAATTTTCATATGCCGATTGCACCCTTTTAATCAAATCATTCAAGCGGACCAAAGCCCACTGGTCTAGCTCCGGCATCTTTTCAAAGGGGATACCGTCCTTATTAAAATTGAAGTCATCCAAATTTCCCAACATAAAGCGAAAGGTGTTTCGAAAACGGCGATAGGTTTCGGTGACTCGTTGAAAGATTTCATCGCCCACATTGACGTCCTGACCATAATCTTCATGGGCCACCCACAATCGCAGTATTTCGGCTCCGGCCTTATTGATGACTTCAGAGGGATCAATGACATTGCCTTCTGATTTACTCATCTTATACCCGGAAGAATCCGTGACAAAGCCATGAGTGATGAGGGCCTTGTAAGGGGTCTTTCCAACTGAAGCAATGGCGGATATGAGACTTGTCTGAAACCAACCCCTGTGTTGGTCGCTTCCTTCCAGATAAATATCAGCAGGGAAAGCCATTTTTTCTCGGCTGCGCTGAACTGCCGAATGGCAGACTCCACTGTCAAACCAGACATCGAGAATATCCTGGCCCTTCGCAAATTCCTCGCTCCCACAATTGTTGCACCTCTTGCCAGCTGTGAAGCTTGAGCAGGGAAGGCGGTAATAAGACTCGAGTCCTTCACCTGACTGTTCCATTTGGTCGGCAATTCGACGCACGACTGCTGGATCTGCCAAAGGTTCTTCACATTGTGTACAATAAAAGACGGGGATTGGAACTCCCCAAATTCTCTGACGACTGAGACACCAGTCAGGGGAGTTGGCTATCATCGAGATCAGACGCTGACTTCCCCAGCTTGGAAAATATTGAATATCTCTTTCGGCCGCAGCCAGAGCCATTTTTCTCACCGGAAATTTATCGTCGTCCAGGCGAATAAACCATTGGGGCGTAGAGCGAAAAATCAAAGGCGTTTTTGATCGTGGGTTATGGGGATAGCTATGGCTGATTTCTTTGTAGCCCAGAAGGTGACCCGATTTTTCTAAATCTGCAACAATCAGTTTGTTTCCTTCCCAGATTTTGATGCCCTTGTACTGCTCGACATCCTGAGTAAATCGGCCAGATTTATCAACTGGGCTATGTATCGGGAGCCCGTACTTCAACCCAACTTGGTAGTCTTCCAGACCATGTCCAGGGGCCGTGTGAACGCAACCGGTTCCAGCATCGAGAGTGACGTGGTCTCCGATCATAATCAATGAGTCTCTTCCCATAAATGGGTGACGGGCTTTCATCAATTCAAAATCGATACCTTTAAAACTGGCTGTTTTTGTCAATGAAAGACCGGTGTTCTTCTCAAAATCACCTTGTAACTCTTCGGCTATAATCAATAACTCAGAGCCGCTGTCGAATAATCCATAATCAAAACTGGCGTTAACACAGATTCCATAATTGGCTGGCAGAGTCCAAGGAGTGGTTGTCCAGATAACAAAGGACACAGGTTTTTGAGGGCAACCAATTTTTTTAAGGTCACTCTCATTTTCAAGGGAAAATTTGACATAGACCGAGGGACTTTTGTGGTCGAGGTATTCGACTTCGGCTGCGGCCAGGGCCGTCTGAAGAGCGGGACACCAATAGACTGGCTTTTCTCCGCGATAAAGCACTCCATTTTCTAGAATTTGCGCCAAGACTCGCACTTCTTCGGCTTCGTATTTCGGTTGCAGGGTGAGATAGGGGTGGTCCCAATCACCAAGAATTCCGAGTCTCACGAATTGCTTTTTTTGCTTTTCTACCCAACTAAGGGCTTCCTGCCGACACAATTGGCGAACCTCGGCATCTGACATGTGAGCTCTTTTGTCTCCGAGCTTTTTTGTGACGTTGAGTTCGATCGGCAGACCGTGACAATCCCAGCCTGGAATGAAGGCCGCTTGATAACCTGACATATTTTTAAATTTAATAACAATATCCTTGAGAACTTTATTCAGAACATGTCCCAAGTGAAGAGATCCGTTTGCATAGGGAGGACCGTCAGGCATGACGAACAGTGGTCGTCCCTCATTGCGCTTGATGAGTTTTTCATAAATACCAATCTGGGCCCAATCTTCTATTTTTTGTGGTTCAGTTTGCGGAAGATTCCCTTTCATGGGAAAACTGGTTTTTGGAAGGTGAATAGAATTCTTATAATGATCTGCGAAGTTATCTGCCACGGCGATGCTGCTCCTCATTGAATTCGCCAAACCTAGGTCACAAAACGCGCCTTGTCAATAAGTGAGACCCCGCAATGAGGGCTCCAAATAGTCGCAAGCAAAAATCCTAGGGAACAATATCTCGAAGTCTTTCGAATCCAAGGCTGATGAGCATCCTGAGCGCCTCATTTTCTGAACTCAGGTTCATCTTTCTGCGCACGCGCCTGAGTATTTCATGACTTCTCGAATCGACTGTCAGTTCGCTGGCCGGATTTGCAAAAGGCGGAAATGGAGGGTCGAGTGACACAGAGTGTCCGGTCTGACGAGCCCATTCGTCATCTTGGAGGTAGGCGCGATAGGTTGGAAAGGGGGTCCCTTGGTTGCTGTGGAGTCTGAGTGGGAGCCTGTTGTTGATGAACTCGGACCTGTTGTTGATTCATCATTTCTTCGTCTGAAGAATGATTCGGCTGGTAAGACGTCGGACCTCTTTGTTGAGATGGGACCGGACCGGTTCTATCCTGAGCAAAACTTCTGTTTCCGTGAAGAGTATTTGTCTCTGGATGAGGACGGACATTTGCTTCAGTTGAGACGGAAGGGGGAGTTTGATGGGGTACGGAAGTGGGCATCGCGGGTGCTACATTTAAATGGCTGATTTTGGCAGGAGCCTCGGCAGGTTCGTCAAATTGCCGAAATCCTTCGCTTAAATCCTTGAGCGTATTTCTGAAGTTTTCTGTCGAGCGAGGGGCATCTGCTGAGGACGAAGAGGTTTCCTTAAAAACGTCGAGACCATGCCGACAGGCATGTAAATAAAGACTTACCAGAGAGTCAGCGTTCTTAGCCCGGTCCTTAATGGATTCTGGTTGAGATTTCAGCCAGATATAAGCCTGAGCTAATGTTTCGCGCGTATAAGCTTGTGGGGGAGCACTTGATGTAGCCATGGACGATATACATTAGGACAAATCTTCTGGTCATTCAAATGGAAAGAAGTGAGAACTGAAAACAGAAAAAATTATTAATTCCCATAAGTTCTTCTTTCTTGACAAGAATGGCAGGATGCCAGCGTTTAAAGTTTGGCCGACAATCTCTTATCAAAGTCTCCTGCGTCGTATACTAAGCGTAATCCTTTGCTACAATTCCGTATTTTTCTATTTTTCGTAGCAGCGTTTTTTTCGGAATGTTGGCATGCAAGGCAGTCTGGTTAATTCGTCCCTTAAAAGCCTTCAAAGCTTTCACAATGAATTCCTTCTCAAAAGCCTCTTTATGAACATTAAAATCGAGAGCGGACCCTCCAGGCAGGTGTACTTCTTCATTTTCAATTCCAGTTGCCTCTCCATCGTCGAGGCTATCGAGGTCAAAAAACTCTTCAGATTCCTCGTCTGCCAAATCTTGCCTCGATAAACTCTTTGAAAGGAGATTTTCCAAATGAATGCCAGTGGAGCGTAGAAACGACTCTGGCAAAGAACCAATTGTCAGATGGTTGGATTCTTCAAGAATGAAGGCGTGCTCGATAACATTTTCCAATTCTCGAATGTTTCCTGGCCAATCATATCTTTTTAAGGCGGCGAGAGTGCTGGGTGTAATTCCAATAATCTTTTTCTTTTGAATCAAATTGAATTTTTTAATGAAAGTATGGATGAGGTGATCGAGATCATCGCGTCGCTCAGCCAAAGAAGGTAGAAAAATCGGCATGACATTTAACCGGTAGTAGAGATCTTCCCGAAAGGAACCATTTTTATTCATCTCTTCTAGAGGGCGGTTAGTTGCCGCGATGATTCTGACATTGGTTTCAATTTCTCGATTGGATCCCACAGGAGTAAATAGCTTTTCCTGCAACACGCGCAAAAGTTTGACTTGCATCAAGAGGGGCATATCACCAATTTCATCGAGGAAAAGAGTTCCTCCTTCAGCAAATTGAAATTTCCCTATCTTGCGCTGTTCAGCCCCGGTAAAGGCACCCTTCTCATGGCCAAATAATTCACTTTCAAATAGATTTTCAGGAATTGCTGAACAATTGATGGCGACGAATTTGCCATCTTTGTTTCCTCCGTTGCAATGAATAGCCCGAGCGACCAGTTCCTTGCCTGTGCCCGAAGCACCCCGAATGAGCACGGGTGTTTCCACCTTCGAGAGGCGGAGAATAATATTAAATACCTTCTGCATTTGAGCTGTATTGCCCACGATTTTGCGCCCTGCCTCGTGGAGAATGGGAGCACTTCTTGCCACTTCAGAGATAAGCTCATGGGCTCGAATCGCCCTGTCTACCATCTGGGTCAGTTCATCTCCCTTGACGGGTTTGGAAACGTAGTTATAGGCGCCATCTCTGACAGATTTTACGGCATCATCAATGGTTGCGTAGGCTGTCATGATCAACACGATAATAGAGGGGTCGTGTTCCTTTATTGCTCTGAGTGCCTCCACTCCCGACATTCTTGGCATATCCACATCAAGGAGCACGGCATTGTAATTCTGACACTTCACTTTTTCTAGGGCATCGAGGCCATCATAAGCCTCATCGACTTCAAATCTTTTGGTGGCCTGAAGTGTGGATTTCACTGATAGTCGCAGTCCAGAATCGTCATCTACGACTAAAATTTTAAACATTTCTATCTCCTTCAGCTCAAAGTTCAAATTGGCAAAGGTCCTTCACTTTCCAATACCATCGGAAGCTTCACAGTGAAAGTAGATCCTTTGTCAATTTCACTTTCTACTGAAAGTGTTCCTTGATGCAGTTCCACGAAATATTTTGCCAAATAAAGCCCCAGTCCAGATCCTTTAACTGAGGAATTCTTTACCTCTAACGACCGATAAAACTTAGAAAAAACATGAGGTAATGCTTCATCAGGTATTCCGATTCCATGATCGGCAACTTGGATGATCAAGACCTCGTTCACCTCTTCTGTGCTCACCAAAATTCTCGAGTTATCAAGGCTATACTTGATAGCATTTTCTATGAGGTTGGTAAACACCTGACGAAGTAAGTCTTCATCGATTTTAATACTAAATAAGGGTTCAAATTCAGTCCTTATCTCAATATTTTTTGTGCCAGCAAGGTATTCGCATTGCTGAATCACCTCGCTAAGCAAAGTATTGATATCCTTACTTTTTAGTTGGAGCTTGATTTCTTTCGATTCGATTCGACCTAAACTCAGAATTGAACTAATAAAATCAGATAGTTCCTTGCTTGACTGATGGATCCTGTCGATGGCTTCCCTCTGTTTTAAACTCAGCGGATTCGAATCTGACTTCACCATTTCTGTCATACCCTGAATTCGAGCCAAAGGAGTCTTTAAATCATGGGACATCATTCTCAGAAAATTGCTTTTGAGCTCTTCAACTTGGGTGAGGAGCTGATTTCGTTGAAAATATTCCCAGCTCATTCGATTTTCCATGATGAGACGATAGGGAATAAAAAAATAATAACAAACAAAGAGAGTTAAGATGGGATGAGCCATTGCGACCCAATATCCAAAATAGTTAAAAGCCAGGTAACAGGCCAAAGAAAATAGCGAAAATGTTGTCACTAAAATAAGAAGTCCTTTGGCGGGTCGGGCCGTCAGGACAACAAAGACCGTCAGAACTGAGATCAATCCAGTTAGCAGAGAATCCAGCCATACTGGAGTCTTCTGAGGTGCGGAATTTTTGATCAGAGTGTCAGTCATATTCGCGTGCATCTCGAGAGTGCTCATGGCGACGACGTCTCTCGAGAATGGAGTGCGTATATAATCTGAGGAAGACATGACGGTATCGGTTCCAACAAAGATAATCTTATCGTGAAACTGATTCGGAGAAAAAGCGCCCTGGAGAATCTTAATAAATGATATTGGTTTGTAGGTTCCTGAGGGTCGAAAATCAATGTAATTCTGCTGGGTTCCGAAAAACTCGAAGATTCCGCGGTAAAGGTTGATACCTCTGTTTTCCTCGTGTTCTTGCCCATGTAGGGTATCCGCAAGAAGCGCATGAACACTGGGCAGCCCACGATAGGATATGATCATTCGTCGGGTCACATCGTCCTTTGCAAAGCTGGTCAAGTCCGAAGTTTTAGGACCTGGTACGACTCTGAGAGATTGAAGTGGTGGTTCGAGCCTCAGTTGATCTTCCTGCCCTCTCATAGGAATCTGGTTGGCCACGACAAAAAAATGATCCAAATTTTTAGTTGCCAGGGCGAAAGCCCTCAAATCATCGTTGCTGCCTTCAAGATCGTTTGGCGATTGGACATAAACAACGGCCCGCGGCCGACTCATTGACAGTGCATTGAGCAAACGAACATGGTCCATGGCGTTTGGATCGCGCTTGAGGCCTTCGATTGTCAATGGATCAATAGCAATGAGCACCAACTTGCCTGAGGGTGGGGTGAGGGTTTTGGTCTTTACTCTGAGATCGTAACTCCAGGCTTCCAGATATTCCATCGGAACTCGGGTGAGCAGAAAGGCGATGAGAAGTGCCACCCCGACCCGCACCATGGGAGCGAGCCAGGACTTATGTAAAATCAATAATTTCCAAATCTTCACTCAGAACTCTATTTTTTTTAGGTGCCGAGAGGAATGCAGCCGGGGTTAGGTCCTGTTGCCACGACGGGAGGGATGCTTCCATCTCCTCCGGCTGGCGTTGTGGTGTTTGTTCCACTATCAATAGGCTTGGGGTTGAGTTTTTTAACGTGTTTCATTTTTTCCTCCTTCAGTCAGTTTTTCTAATTCTTTTCCAAAATAAAGGACGCTTAATGCAGCAAGGTGGGTGATTCGATCACAAAATTGCCTATCACGATGCTCTGAGTCAGAGTTCTTAGTTTTAAAAACGAAGGCACAACCTCCTCCGCACAGGGTTTTAGCCCAACAGGCACCACAGTTGTGGCGAGTGGTGAGAGGATCGAGCCACTGAGATCGCCTCGTAAGATCCAGTTGGTCTATTTCGCCAATTTGTTCTTTCGAATTTCCGGAGAACCAATTACAGGAATAAAGACGCCCTTCGGTGTCGGAGTGAATAAAATTTTTTCCGGCTCCGCAAAAGTTCTTAACGGGTCGTTGCTGATCGAGTGTTCGCAGAAAACGACCGAAGGGGGTGATTTTTGCGAGTCCGTTGATGCCCTCAGATTTGTAAACCTTCTCAGCCAGAACCGTCATGTGTCTGATATAGCTGGAGGATGCGGCCTCATCCTGAGCTGTCGAAGCAAATCCAAAATTGTAGAGATCAAAATCAAAGGATCTCAAAAACTCGTAAGAGCTCACGACGTCCTGATTGTGGACTCCCATGACAGAATTAACATGAAGAGAACGGAGGCCCGACCGATTTTCTAAAAGCAAATCAAGACCGCGACGTACATCTTTAGACGAGCCGCCGCCAGATTTAGTTGGTCGGAATTGGTCTTGGACATCGGAGGGACCATCCCAGCTGAGTGTGACCTGGAAGTTCTCCTGGCCTAAAAATGAAGCGATATCTTTCGTTATGAGAGTGCCGTTGGTAATAATCGAAAACTCGATTTTCACTCCATTTTCGAGAGCGATTCTTTTGGCAGTCTTCGTGATTTTAACAAGATCATGGGGGTACAAAAGAGGTTCTCCACCCAGAAACTGAACGCGAAAGCTTTCCCCAGAAGTGAGCTGAGAGAGAAAACCCCTCAATTGCTTTTCTACGAGGCCCAAGTCAGCCCGAAATTTTTGGCCTCCGTAGCTTCCGTCCCCCGCTCCACAATAGGTGCAACGGAGGTTGCAAATCTGAGCCAAATTCAAGGAAAAATCTGTCACTTGAACCTGAGCGCCATTCTCAGAGAGAAGGGTGTTGGCCAGCTCCTGACTCCAGTTGAGAAGCTCCTGGACTGCAGATGATTCCTTGTCGTAAGGGCGAGCAGAGGCCTCCCAAGCCTGCTGATCAAGGGATGCTACCTCAAGTCTTCCGGGATGAAATCCAATCGATTCACCTGATGAGGTTCGTAGAGCCACTAAATTGTAAAATCGTCTTAGGTTCACATTTACCCCAGGAGTCTTCCCTATTGGAACATAGAGCAATCTCTTTGCCACCAGAACGAGAACGATCAGATGCGCCTATTCAAACCTGTGGCCCATAGGCAGCAATTTTCATTACAAACAGGAAGAATCCAGTGATAATTTTTCACCAAAATACTTCGTTGGTGTCAAAATGACCCTATTTGGACGGGGTTGGCTTTTGATAGATCAATACAAAGTGACTGATAGTCTTGTTCTTTTCAGGGGGATCCACAAACACGCGAATTTCGCTAACCTCGCCCTGAGTCACTTCGAATTCAACTTGGGCACCGGAATCTGGGCCGGAGTCGACCGCGTAGGTAACACCAGGATCAGAGTCGCCTGGACTTGCCGGTTTTTTCACGTTCTTATCATCAAGGGTAATGGCAAGAATTCCTCCAGGCTTGGAGGGAGCACCACTCGTTGGACTGCTGGTTTGCTCCAATTTTCCAGTGTCTCCATTTTCAATGACAAACTTAAGGTCTATATCCTTTTCGAAAACAAGGCTGCTACCAGGATCCTTCTTGATGAAGCAAGGGATCGTTAACTCGCTCGTCAATGGGGTCTGGCTACCATGGCTAGGGGCATTATTTAAAAACTCTTCCTGCGTAATTTGCACTGTCGGCGATGTCTTATCCTGACAGCTCAGGTCTGAAATTAAGAGTGCTTGGTAAACAGGATTTTCTTTGTAGCTTGATTTTCCAAATATCTGAGTGAGAACAAATTGACCTTCAGGAATATTTTGAATTGAAGTCGGCTTACCTGTTTTAAGAGCCTTAAGTTCATTTTCAATGCGGGTAGTTACTGATGTATTTTCACCTGTGGGCGGCACCACTGTCGTGGATTCTTGAGTCGATGGTGGCGGAGAGCTGCCGCCGGGGGCGGGATTGGTTTGTTCCTTTTGTTGAGTGCCCGCCGGAGGAGTTGTTGGTGGCTGTTGTTTTGAGGGATCGGCCGCTGTTGATGCTTGTTTTGAAGGATCGGCCGTCGCTGCTGCCTGTGCTGCTTGTGCTGGCTTGACTTGCTGTTTGCCCGCAACTCCTTGGTCCTTTCGAATTCTTTGCCTTCGCTTCCCATTGTCTGGTCCGCAACCGATGAGGGCAGCATTAAACAGAAGGATTCCCACTAGAACAGACAATACAAAGTTAGGGTATGTATTCATAGACACTCCAATCAGCGGGGAAAAATGCAATCCCTGTGCCCGTCCCTAAAGAGCTTTTTCAGACCTCCTAGTTTGGATAAGCTTCTCTTTTAGCGGAATCTGTCATTGTCCTTCGAATATTATGACTAAAAATGTCACCACAGCAAAGTCGGAGCAAGGATCATACTGGTGGGTGGGTGAAAGAGATTTCGGTAAAGGCGCGATGCTCAATCAATAAATATCTCTATTTCGCGCCTCCACTCTCATTGAGAGTTGGCTTTGCCACAGCGACAGCGGAAGAGGAGCCGGCATAGATCTCCGACTTTTCAGAGATTTTCGCTAAGATTGCATCCCAATCTTCTGGTCGCAAATCATATTTTCTTCCGTTAGAAAACACCGCATAGCTGGCAGTTTTTGAATTTGGGATCACGTTTTGTTTCTTACCCTTGGATCGGGGTGTTCTAATGAAGGCTCTTGGAATTAAATCGACATAAAATTAACAAAGACAAGGAGAAACAATGTTCACTGCCATCAGTCAGATTAGCATATTGGGAGTCCTCGCTGCGACCGTCGCAATTTTATCATCGGAGGCCCCTATTTTGGTGTCGTCATTGCAAAAATGTATTCGATAGCTATGGGGAGAGAGAATGAACCGAAGCAAAAAACCTTCCGGCCTGATGATGGGCGGGCCGGTCGTTTGTGGACTGATCATCACCCTTCGAGGTCCCGTGCGATGTCTTGAAATGACATTTTCGAATTGTTGCGGAGCTAAACGATGAGCCGGCAGATTTTCAATTTGGCATTGTTCGGGACCATTCGCCTATCTTTTTTCGAGAAGCCGTATGGGGCGTAGGAAAGGCAGTAATTATCCGGGTTGACGAGTCGGCCTTTGTTGGTGCCAAGGCGAATGCCTTCTCGTTTCGGCTGATTGAGTGCCGTCTGTTTCGGAATTTCGAGTTTCTCGCCGATCTGCGCAGCGGAAAGGCCTTGGTTGAGGAAAAGATCGCTGTAGTTGACGGTGTTTTTCCAGTAGCACTTCTGGAAAAACTCTATTGAATCCAGGTGCGTAAGTGCTACCGGGAAGTGGTTCGTGTCACGTCTCATCGAGTCCACAATTTAGGTAAGTTATTGAAATTATTTATGTTTTTTAACTTTAAACGGTCTCAATTATTTTTGCAACTTATTGCGAGTTCCAAATCACTTACTCCGCATGAGTGATGAGGAATGGATAGTTCTAGTTCAGAAATTGGGGCCAAAACTTTATCGGTTTTTTCTTTCCCAAAATTCAAAAGCGCATGCTGAAGAATCCGTTCAAGAGGTGTTTGCGCGCCTATTGGATAAATTCAGTAGCGCGGCCTTTAGAAGCGAACTTGGAAGCGTAGAGGCTTTCGCTTGGGGAATCGCGGTCAATCTCCGAAAAGAAGCGCGACGGAAACTGCGATTTGTTGAAACTCTTGTCGATGATGAATGTCCAAATCAAGCAGTCGACCCTGCAACTAAAAATGATGATCTTTCTGCGGACTTAATCGCGATGAAAAAGGCGATCAGCGATTTGGGTGAGCCCGAAAAGACAATTCTTCAATGTTTATTGGCCGACATGAAAATCTCAGAGATCAGTTCGGCACTTGCGATGCCCGAAGGAACAATTAAAAGCCATATCCATCGAGCGAAAGAGAATGTTAGATTCAAGATGAAAAGATGGGGAGTGTTATGACCGATCAAGACGAAAAGCTTGAACAATTGATTAAACAATTTCAAGCGATAGAGCCAACTTCGGAACAATCGTTGAAATGGTTTCTGGCCATTCAGCAAAAAAAGAACAACCGACGTAATTTTTATCGTCTGTCTCTAAGTTTCGCAGCAGGGCTTGCAATAGGAATTATCGTCACCGGATTTTTCTTGAAAATGGGCCAACAACAAAATCAAGAAGAATTTTCTGCAACTTTAGCCATGGTTTCCGTCAAGAACCTTGCAGGCAACTAAGCAAAGGAGCTTTTGTGAAGAATCTAATTTTCATTTTTTTGATATTGATTGGAGCCGTGGCGCGGGCAAAGGATGTCATTTCGGCCGATGAATTGCGCCCGCAAGTTATCCTCCAGGTTCAAACATTCACAACCGACCAAAGCGGGAGACAAATTGAGTACATCAGCTCAAGCCAGAGCAGATATTCCCTACAGGTAAAGCGAGGCGATATTTCCAGCGTTTACATGGACAATCCTAAGGACTTTTCAGCCGTAAGACTCGATTTCACTTTCAAAATAAATGCTGACAAGAGCATGAGCCTCGCGATTACCCAATATGCCTCCGTTGAATTTGACACGAGCACGGGCAAAGTGACCAAAGAAGGAAAAGGTCGATCAGAGACATTCACTTTGTCTGATTTTGGAAGCGTGTCGTGGGTGAGTGAGTCGACATCTGCTGGCCGAGTAGTCACTCGTTTTACGCCGCTCATTTCAGATGAAAGTGCCGCGATGAAATTGACTTACACGCCTATGTCTCTTGTAAACGTCATCATTACAGATAACGCGGGACGAGTGTGGACTGAGGGTTCTTCCGCGGATGGTGAGGTTATTACATTTCAAACCCATCAAGGAACACTTTATGTGAGCTTTACCGAATTCAAGGGCGCCAAAGAAATCGGTAAAGCGAAAGGCGGGGTCGTCGAGTTGAATCTAACTGAAAAATTGAATGTTCGAATTCGCAGCGAGAAATCGGTCCTTGGGGAAGGAATCTCTGCAAAGGTATTTGGCGCTTATGTTCCTTCGGATAAATCTCCGTCAAGAACTGCCTCATCGGTGGGAGCAATGCCGGCCAGTGAAGCGATTAAGAGGATCTCTTCAGGAAAGTGAGCAACGTACCTTTACTGACTTGATGTCCGGGCCAATATTTTCCCGATGGTCGCGCCATACCACTTGGTGCCCCCTCGTGACGGAGGCACTCGCCGCGCAGTTAAGCGATTCGCGATGCGCTCATTGGACCAACCGCGATTATTCTAACGATGTATCTGCGAGATTATTTTCTGCTCCCGAACATGCGACACTCGTCTTCCGAATTTGAGTTTGAATCCGTTTGGAATGTGACCGCCAACTGAAAGATCAAATGAGGTGACGCCATACTTCCTCTTCAGAGAGCCTTTAGGCTTCAAATGGTGGGTGGCCCTTTGCTTTGCCGGCAAACGTCATTTTCCTTGTAAGGTGTATGACCGAAAACGTCACCAAGGAGGACTCCACATATGCTCGTGATCCTTGGTGAGTCGAGGTTCGATTCTCGTTGCGTCTGGAATTGGTTCCTTTTGGAGAATGAAGTCTTGATTGTGAAAGAACTTTAAGATGTACTCGACTTTTTAATAAAAGGAGAGTTTATGACCAAGTCAAAAAATCTAGTATTTTTCATTACAGTCAATTTTTTCATCTTATTTTTAACCGCCTCATGTGGGCATTTTGGTCACCACTCTTGCGGGAAAGACCGTGGGACAGAGAACTCAAAGTCCATGAGCTGTGAGAAGTGTGGAAACAAAGATAAGTGTTCAGAAAAATCAGAGAAAGAAAAGTGTTCGGAAAATGAAAAGTGTGGAGAGAAAGAAAAATCTTCGAAGTGAGTTATCATAGAGCGGCCAATGACGAGCTGTCATTGGCCCTCTTCGTCGGCAGTCGTCGTTTCTGATTCCTGTTCAAGGCATTTGACGGGGATATAGATGGATTTTCTCCTGATAAATCCTCGCATCCATTGTGAATCGAGGCCTTCCAGCCAGATCTTAGTGCCGGCTTTGAGATTTCCTGCCGCGGGTTCGAGAGGATTTGGATAAAAATAGTAAGGGCAAGGATTTTTCAGGGTCCTGCTTCCTGCGTTCAGCGAAGCGGGCCCCCGCTTTTTAGGGAGTCGCCTTGGGATCGCCTGAACCACAACAGGTCTTGGTGTGGACTCGTTGCCGATAGTTTCTTTTTTGAGCGAGAGTCCCTTGAGTTTGCGTGAGGAGTGTTCTTGGGACCATGCAGAAGGTTCACATTTCACAAAAGTAATTATAACAAGTAAGTAAATCTTGAGGTGGAACACAAATATCTTATCGGAGGAAAGAAGCCTTGTCCTTAAATCATCAAGAATCCATCCAAGAAAATTGGGAGAACTAGAAACCCGGCTGTTCCCCCGTTCGGAAGACCAGGGTAAATTCCGTGAAGGGAAGGTCTTCGGGGTACTTGAGGAGTGAATTGTATTTCATAACCGAAAGGGGGTAGAGAACGGTTCCTTCGGGCCAGTCAAAATCCCGCTGAGGTCTTCGTTGTGATTCGGATTTCATGAATTCTGCCCAAATGGGCAAGGCACCTGATGCACCGGTGAGGCCATGGGGAGTGTTGTCGTCGTATCCGACCCAAACAACAGTGACAATCTCAGGTGTAAAACCAGCGAACCAGGCGTCTTTTGTGTCGCTGGTCGTGCCTGTTTTGCCCGCAGCAGGATAATTAAAACCTTGGGTTGCAAGAGACCGGGCAGTTCCTGCTAAGACAGTTTGCTTCATCATTCCAATGAGAACCGCGGTAACTTCTGGAGCAAATCTCTGCTCAGGCCGATGACTTGGTTCGTAAAGGATTGTGCCCTTGAGATCTTCGACACGCCGGATTTGGCTGATAGGTTTGTAACTTCCCATGCGTGCCAACGTAAGATAGCTTTCAGCCACCTCCATTGGATAAAGCTCGAAGGCCCCGAGGGTCAGAGAGGGCACCAGGGACATCGGAGATTTTATTCCTGCACGACGAGCGACGTCGAGGATTGTTCCTAGACCTAAATCAAGGCCTAGTTTTGCGGTCGCCGAGTTAATTGAGTTTTTTAAGGCTGCAAACAGTGGGATTGTTCCAAGAAATTTCTTGTCGTAGTTTTCTGGAGACCACTTTTGCCCTCCTTGCTTATAGACAAAAGCCTCATCGAGAACGGGAGTAAGTGGGTTGTAAAATTCTCCTTCAAGGGTGCGCGATTCCAGTGCCGCCAAATAGACAAATGGCTTCATGATGGAGCCCACTTGTCGGTGCCCATCGATCGCTCGATTGAACTGCGTCCTTTTGTAGCTTCGTCCGCCAACGAGAGCCATGATTTCTCCGCTGGCGACGTCCACCGAAATCAAAGTGGCTTGGAGCTCTTTGCCCTTGGCCTTGAGCTGAGCGAGTGATTTGAAGTCCCTTTCCAGTCTTTCGATTTGTTGCCCAATGGTCTGTTGAGCTTTTTCCTGAGATTTTTCGTCAAGAGTCGTGAAGATTCTTAGGCCACTACTTGAGTCAATTTGAAGGGATTGTATTTCTCGCTCGACGGATTGGACAAAATAGGGAGCGGGATCGGTCAAAGAACGTGGAGGTCGCTCAGGAAGGGGGAATTCGTTGGCTTGCTTAGTTTGATCCTGGTTAATCATCTTCATTTCGAGCATGCGGTCTAATACTTTTTGACGGCGCTTCATCGCATTTTGGCTGGACGCAAAAGGACTGTATCTTCCAGGACTGTTAACCATTGCTGAGAGCAGGGCACATTCTGAAAGGTTTAAGTCGCTCGTTGACTTTTGGAAATAATGTTGAGCGGCGGCACCAAATCCCATGATTTGAAATGGACCGTTTTGTCCCATGTAAACAGCATTCAGATAGTTGACAAGTATCTTATCTTTTTCAATACGGGTCTCGAGCAATATTGCCATGATCAATTCAGTTATTTTTCTCTTCAAAGTTTTTTGGCTATTCAAAAAATAAATTTTAATCAGTTGCTGGGTGATTGTTGAGCCTCCCTGTGCATAGCGCCCTTGCACGAGATTTTTTGTCAATGCTCGAAATAGCCCCGACGGGCTTATGCCTCGGTGTTCCAGAAAATCACTGTCTTCTATTGCGGTGATACCCTGCAGACAGTAGAGGGGAACTTCGCCAATTTGAACGATTTGGCGAAGGATAGGTTCGCCTGCGTAGAATTCTGCAAACAAGTGTGAATCAAGTTCAAGGCTATCCTTCATGGATATCGGGTTTCCTCCAAAGATAGAAAGGACAGAGCCTTCGCCAGAAAAAACAACAACTGAGAGGGGGAGACCTGACTGGTATGGGTAAAATTGGGGAGACTTGGTTTTGAAAACAAATGTGACGCAAACGCTCGCATCTGAAGGAATCGTCTGATTTAATTGGAGCTGGCATTGATCCTTGTTCCAGATTGCAAAGTCACCAGAGAAGAGTCTCAGGTCGGGATCTCGTTGACGCATTCCAAATTTTACGAGGTATTGAGTCAATTCCTCGGGGGAAAGCAATTGGCCGCGTTTGATCTGAGTGGGAGCCGAATAAATTTCGACGGGGGGTGCAAACCAGGAACCCTCTATTCGCCCACGTAACTCATTATCAAGTTTAACTACCCACAGGATAATGGATGCGAAAAGGAGAATGATCCCTAGGAGTGGAACAATGAGGAACTTTTTATAACGAGAAGAAATAGTAAACAAAGTAATTCCCTAGAAGTTATTATTGACAATAGGTCCAGGGATTCGTTTAGTCAAAGTTATGAAAATGACAGACAAACAAATGGGCCGTTTGGCTAAACTCATCATAGATAAATTAATTGAGCAGAAGGTACTTGTCTTAAAGGAAACTGAGGAGAAGGTTCGACAACGGGCCCTGGATATTTTAAAGTCCGATTTCGCAAGAGAGAGGTCCTTAGATATTGAAGTCAACAAGATGATAGATGATCTTGAAAGGCAAAATCCGGGAAGTTTTCAGCGCTTCAAGATGTTTACTTTACTCAAGAAGAGACTCGCTAAAGAGAAAGGGATCGTCTTGTGACTATTTCGGAGGAAAGGCAATCTCACCTTGCACGCATTGTGGTTGATGGCATTTGGAATGATGACATGGTTGACTACACGGACGAGGACAAAGCGATGCGCGTTGGCAAGCAGGCGGTCTCGGCCTTTGTTGCAGAGCTTGAGGCGCTCGACATTTTTGCTCGAGAAAAGGTGAATAGTTTAAAAAGAGGCGTTCAAGAGGGAAGTCCCGAATGGGACGTGTTATACAGTAAATACTTCCAAGAGGAGATGAAGAGACGTGGCAACTAGAAAATCTCAAAACAAAAAAACTGCAACTAAAGCAGAAAAAAAGATGCTCACTTCTGCTAAGAAGTTGGCCAAGGAAAAGAAATCAATTAAATCCGCTCCCGTGAAGAAATCATCTAAGGGCAAGGCTGTTGCAAAGGCGAAGGCCGTTCCAGCAAAGAAGGCGGCGAAAAAAGGGGCGGGCAAAACCAAGCCTGTTGTAGCAATCAAAGCTTCGGCTAAGAAAAAAACAGTTCACGCGGTTCCTAAACCAAAGGTAAAGGAAGTTGTAAAATCTCGATCGAGCTCATTTGTTCTGAAGGCGACGGAAAAAAAGCAAAATTCAGCAGGCAGTTCAAGAAAATTACAAAATTGGTCGCTCGTTTTTTCACCATTAGATGATCGTTTGGTTGTTCAGCCAGTTGAAGCAGCCACTGTCACGGCTGGAGGGATTATTATTCCAGATTCTGTTAATGAGAAGCCTCAGATGGGCACTGTTGTGGCTGTGGGGAGAGGACATCGGAGCGCAAAAGGTCGAGTCAGACCGGTGGATGTTAAAGTTGGAGATCGCGTCCTATTTCCAAAGTATGCGGGAGACCAAATTGAAGTAGACGGTCAGAAATTGCTGATTTTACGCGAGGGAGATGTTCTCGGAGTGACCAACGCCTGACAGCCACTCTGTTAGTTTTCGTGGCTTCCTGGCGCATTGGAGGGAGCCCATTCATACGAGGTAGAGTAGATATGATACGCAAAGCACTTCTGGTATTTATTGGGCTATTTGGTACAACTGGGATCCTTTGTTCTGCGGGGGCTGTAGATCTTGATTGGACCGGCATTTATCGGATCGAGGGCTATCATTTGGTGAATTCCGAACTCTCTGGCAGCAACAGAGAACAGGGATACGGTTTGCATCATTTGGTTCTGAAACCGAAAATTGTTGCCGGCGATGGTCTCACTATTTATGGTCGCTTTGATTTGTTCAATTCAGACGCGGGGACTCTCACCAGTAACTCGCAAGCAGGCCAATTTTTTGGTAGTGGACTTGGAGATGGCACTCCTTCAAACGTGAATGATTCCAATGTATTGTCTCAAAGGCAAAAGGCTCAATCTCTTGAGGTGACCCAACTGTACTTAACTTATGTTCAGGAGCATGGTGCTCTGATTGCAGGAAGAGCGCCCGTGCATTTTGGCTTAGGGATGACGTACAATTCCGGGAATGGTCTTTTTGATCATTGGTATGACACTCGCGATTTAATTGGATACAAAATTATGATGGGTAATTTTTATCTTTTGCCTATGTTGGCCAAAATCAATGAGGGGACTGTCAGCCGTAGCGATGACGTCACGGAGTATTTGATTCAACTTCAATACGAAAATCCTGAAACTGATCTGGAAATGGGTATTTTTCATCAAGTGCGCACCTCGAACGAGAGCGGAAGTGATGCTCCCTTGGGGACAAGTCCAGGAGAGAACTTGGGAGGGGCTGCTACCGGTCGCGATAAAGTAGATCTTCAGAACACGAGTCTTTATGTTGTTCGCGACCGCGAGAGCATGAGAGTGGGGGTTGAGGTGAGTTTTCAGGGAGGAAGATTAGGGGTTCGAGCTGCTGATGGTGAAAGGACTTCGGTTTCAGCCTTTGGAATAGCTGGGGAGTTTGAATACCGGCCTGATTCCAAGAATCTGAGATATGGCATTAAAGCCGGTATTGCCAGTGGGGATGATCCTAGCACCGATTCCAAATATGAGGGTTTCGTTTTTAACAAGAATTATGACGTGGCTATTTTGTTATTTAACCATCCTCTCGGAAGAGAGACTTTTTAAGAACGACTTTGTCTGGCTCAGGCGCAGGCGCAGATCCTACTCTCCAAGGGGTTGATACAGAAGCCATCAGCAACGTCGTTTATTTTGCTCCTTACCTCCAATATAAAATAGATGAGAAATGGGAATTGGCATCCTCAGTCGTAACCGGGTATCTCAATCGAGATCCACTCCTCAATGTGGAGGTGGAATCTGATTTGGGCTACGAATTGGATTTTAAATTGAGCTATGCTCTTAAAAAAGGAGTCGTCTGGCAGACAGGTCTTGGTCTTTTAATGCCAGGCAAAGCTTTTGAGGGGGATGGAACTCTTGATTCAAAATTTAGTTATGGAATGTCAACAAAGGCCGCCATCAGCTTTTAATTATATCCGTCTTTGAATACAGCTGAGATGAACAACTGAGTAATTCGTCCTGAAAATATCTTATGGGTCGATGGTGGATGGTCCAGGGGGAAACCCCTGGATTTTTTATTTTCCATTGAAAAACCAGGTCAATACCTCAGGCAAATAGTGACAAAAGAGATCCCTGCAAAGGAGAATCAACAAGATGTTCAATTCACGCATTTGTTATCGATTTTATTTGAGCACTCTCATTTTGATATTTAGTCACATATTGTGGCCGGTCATTTGGAATCAAGCTCATTCTGAAGAAAATGTCGGATTTGCAACCGTTCAAGAGACGTTTGGAGGCAGAAAATCCTCGCAGGGAAAATGGGTCGATCTTCAGACTTATATTCCTCAAAACCAGGAGTACTTCCTTGATATTGGTTCGATGTGGGAGAGAAAAAATATGTATTGGCTGGGAGGAGAGCTAGGGTTTCATGTGGGCAGATGCCTATTTTCATTGAGCCAAAGCTGTCAGCAATATCTCGATATTTTGGGCGGAGTAGGGGGAGCTGAGGGAGTGACGATTGGGCTTGGTCTGGCCTCACTTCGTTGGCAATTTGTTAATTTTCCCTCTCAGGTATCTCCTCTGGGAAGAATTTTCGTAGGTGTAATCAACCTTCATGATGAGGATCGCAAGGAGAAGAGGCTCGCTGGAGGAATCGGCTATGGACTCACCACAACGGTTCACCCAAAAATGGACTTAAAATTTGAAGTGAGAGCCGGCTTTGGCCATCGGGGTGAAGTATGGGGCCAGGCCTTTGTGGCTCTCGGATTGAAACTCGATTCTTGGGTCGACTATTTTACTGTGAGCCGAAACTAAGAGGGGGCGCTGAGTTTCAGTGCCCACTCACAGACTGACCTAGCTGTGGAATTCCCCCTACCGATGATGTTGCACCTCTACTGCCAATGGAAGAGTTCCGATCATAGAGGGGAGTGCGTGATCCATTTGCATCTCCTCCGCGCCAAAATTGTCCTTGCGAGCCTCCTAAATAACCTGTGCCAGCTGAGGCCGATTGGGCTCTTCCTCGCGCCAACCTCCCCTCAATGTTAAAGCTCTGACTTTGGAAATCAGATCCATTGGAATATTCTCTGTTACCGATGAGGGCCGTGCGTGGATCTTTGAGGACAAGGTCCATATTGTGTTGAAGCTCATTTTGCCAAAAAGTGAATTCATCACTTCCGTAAAAGGAATTTCCAAATCGAGCCGTGTCCGCCTTAAACCCTTGATCGAGTTGTTTCATTTTTCCTAAGGATATCTGCATTTGTATAGGGTTACGTGTTGTCAGGTAGTTTTGGAGTGCTTGCGGATACTGCTCGTTATAATACGAGCCAGCCCTCATGGCACTCAATTGTGCTCTCATTGAGCGGGGCAAACTGCTGTCGCTATTCATGCTTCCTAAGAGCTCCTTCGCTCTGGCCATCTCGCTGGGATTCCCATTGGTTAAGAGGGCACGAAGATCTTCGCGAATTTCAGCAAATTCTCCTTCGGCTTCAGCTCCATCTTTAGATCCGAGTTTTTCTGCTCGGCAGCTCAGTCGGGCATATTCAGATCGAAATGGCTTTTCAGTATCTGGGTCGGCCTTGCAATCGGCGATTGCGCGTTCCAATTTTTCAAGTCTCTTTGCCTCTTTCTTTTCCTTTTCTTCTTCGGCTCGGGCTTCTTCGGCTTCTTTGCTTTTCAGTGATGCCTTTCTATCCAGCGTAGGATCAAATCTTTGCTGAATTTGCGCGACAACTGTTGCGACATCAGAAGTGTTCCCTCCGATATCAGCTGTCCTGAACGTGGCGCTGGCCTGGCAATTCATTCCGTAGCAGCCTTCCGCCTGAGCAGAGACCTGATAAACTTCCTCTTTTCCTTCATTTTTTCCTGTCCATGGATCTGTTTTCGCGATTTCTGCTTTAGTGATCCTCACATTCCACTGCTGATCTTCTGTCGTTCTTCCGGTTCTGACCCGAATTTGCCGGTTGTATGTCACAGACTTGGTCGCAGGATTCGCAACGATGGAGTCTGCAGCGTCAGAAGGAGTAGTGCTCGAGGCCATCTCGATGGTATTGGTGTTGTTGTCGAATACCTTTTGTACCCAGGACATATTGAGTGCCACCATCAGCACCAGGAGAACTTTGAGTCCCATGTGATTTTTGGATCGAGCCTTCATACAAAGAGACCTCCGTATCTACTTACCCATCAGAGGCAAGTAGCCTTCTGATCTTTGTCTTCCAAAAACTCGTCCAATTTTCTAAAGTAAAAGTAAGTCTCTGAATTCACATGGTATTTATTCATTTTGCTCCCCCAAGAGAGAGAGCCCGCAAATGCCCATCTCGTGACAGTTATTCTTTTTCGAGAAAAAAAGTTCGTTATTTCAGCCGGTTAGAGGTGTGCGATGTCGATACAGGCCCGGTGGCGAAAATGGGCTATCGTGGTAAGTGCCTAAAATTATGGGCAAATGATTTGTGAGTCTCCAGATTTCGGGCTAAGAGATGCGACATGAAGCTAGAGTTTAAACATCTCATTCCATTTCAGGGGATATCAAAAGAGGATTGGGAAAATCCCAATTGGCAGATGAGAAATTGCCTCACCACCTTGGCGGACTTCGAAAGCCGATTTGTCCTGTCCTCTCAAGAGAAAGAGGCTTTTATTGGTACGAGTGAGATATTTCAGATTCGGGCGACTCCCTACTATGCTCGATTGGCAGACACAATAAATCCACTTGATCCTATTCGTCGCATATTGATGCCTTTTCAGTCTGAATTGATACCTGGAAATCAGGCCATGCGTGATCCACTGGGAGAAAACTTAAATCGGCCCACCTCTCGAATCATTCATCGCTATCCCGACCGGGCTCTATTTTTGGTGACGGATTTTTGCAGCGTTTACTGCAGATACTGCACAAGAAAACACTTTACTGGCAAGGACCGCGCCTTTCCTTCTGCTTCAGAGTATGATGAGGCTTTGTCTTATATAAAGTCACGTCCGGGGATTCGGGAGGTGATACTCAGTGGCGGGGACCCTCTTACACTCAGCGATCTCAAACTGGAAAGAGTTCTTTCTGATTTGCGATCCATAGAGCATGTTGAGATCATTCGGATTGGATCACGAATGCCAGTGGTATGTCCCATGCGAATCACAAAACAATTGGCGCAAATGATGCGTCGATTTTCACCTGTCTTCTTTATGGCTCACTTTAACCATCCTCGGGAACTGACTGCTGAAGCAGCAGAGGCATTGGGATATCTTGTTGACCACGGTATTCCCGTCATGAATCAAATGGTTCTTTTGAACGGGGTAAACAATCATCCAGCTATCGTTCAGGCCTTGTCACGTCGTCTGCTCTATCTTCGCGTTAAGCCATATTATATGTTTCAGTGCGACCCTTCAGAGGGAACTGATCACTTGCGCACATCCGTTGAGAATTCACTGGAGATTCAACGGGAACTCTGGGGGAGATTGTCGGGATTGGCTTTGCCAAACCTTTCTCTCGATATCCCTGGGGGAGGTGGCAAGGTTGGATTGGTCCCCGACTTTGAGGTGGGCCGCTCAGTGAAGTCTCGTTCCTACAGAGGCTGGGATGGTGTGGAACAGGAGTACATAAGTCCGGATTTTTCGGAGATCTTGACCCCTGAGGATGTCAATCAGTACATTGCTGAATGGGCGGCCATTCGCAATGGTGTCTATGGCTCAGTCCCACACGACCGGAGGTTAAACGGTGAATCTCAATCAACAAATTCTGGGAATAAAAGAGAAGGTTCTGTCGAGCGTTGAAACCTATTGGGGCTTTGTTCCTCCAAGTCTCAAGGAGACCATTAGAATTAATGCCTTCACTATATGGAAAATTCCAATGATCGCATTTTTGTCTCCACGAGTCGTGGAAGTGACTGAAGATAAAATGACAGTTCGTATTCCGCTGAACTATCGAAGTAAGAATCACTTGGGTTCGATGTATTTTGGATCCATGGCGATAGGAGCGGATTTGGTTGTCGGGACGATGGCCCACAGGTACATCGAGAAGACCGGAAAGGATATTGAATTTCTTTTTAAGGACTTTAAGGCCGATTATCTTAAACGAGCTGAAGCCGATGTGTTTTTCACCTGCGAAAAAGGCAAAGAGATTTCTGACTTTGTGCAGAGGGTGGCCTCTAGTTTTGAGCGGATGAGTCTTCCCGTTGAAGTTTACGCGACAGTGCCTTCTCTTTTTGGAAGTGAGCCAATTGCCAAATTCACTCTCACACTTTCCCTAAAAAATCTTGAGTTGCCGAGCTCATCCAAGAATTTGTAACCGCGCGAATTTGACAACAAATTTTTTTGTAAATGAATTGTGGAAGAGAACAGATACTTTTTGGTTCTCTCCTTGTCCCTCAACCGCAAAGATCGAACCATCTCCGAATGTGGGATGTCGAACGCGGGTTCCCTTTGAGAGATTTTGATTTAAAAATTGATCGTCTGATTCATCATTGGTCGAAGGCCCATCATCGCTTGGAAAAGGGTCTGCAAGAGGGGAATGGCGGTGTCGCGGGAGATGGCCGCCGAATTTTTGACGAAATCGAGTCAGAAAATCAGAAGATGAACTCAAGCTTGAGGAGTTTTCCAGAAACTCGCTGGGAATTTCTGAAAGAAAGCGGCTCGGAGCGTGATTCTGTTCTTGCCCCCAGACTCGCCTGGAGCGCGCGTGGGTCAAAAATAACTTCTCGCGTGCTCTGGTGATTCCGACGTAGGCAAGACGTCTTTCTTCTTCCACGTCGTCGTCGCTTCCAGAACCAAAGCTACGCGAAGATGGAAAAAGTCCTTCTTCCATGCCGACAATAAACACGACAGGAAATTCGAGGCCTTTGGAAATATGCAGAGTCATGAGAGTCACTGAGTTGTCTTCGTCGGCCATCCTATCTACTTCAGAGACAAGGGCCATTTCCTCAAGGAAGTTTTGAAGCGAAGCTTCCTCCTCTCGCTCTTCTTCGAATTGGCGAATGGCATTGTCAAGTTCTTCCAGATTTTCGATTCTCGATTGTGATTCAGGAGTGTTTTCCTCTTTTAGCAGCAAGGCATATTTCGTGAGGTCAAGGACAAGGTGGTATGTTTCTGACACTTTCAGAGATTCCGCTCTCTCCTTTATCTCCTCGAGCAGGTGGGTGAAATTTTGCAATTTTTTAGTTGCCCCCGAATGAACGAGGCGGCGTTCCGCCACAATTTGAAGAGCCTCATAGAAGGAGATGTTTCTCGCAAGAGCCTCCTCCTCGATTCTGTCGACGGTGGTCCGCCCAATTCCTCTAGCGGGTACATTGATGATTCTTTTTAAAGCGACATCGTCTTTTGGATTGAGCGATAGCCTCAAGTAAGCAATGATGTCTTTTACTTCTTTGCGCGCGTAAAATTTGATTCCCCCAACCAGCTTATAGGGAACAGAATGTCCCCGTAGCAAATCCTCGAGAACCCTTGATTGAGCGTTGGTTCGATAGAAAATAGCAAAATCTCGAAATTGACGATCAGGACGCGCCTTCATGATCCCTTCAATTCGTTCGACGACATAGCGGGCTTCTTCGTATTCGTTGCGTTCTTCACGTAAGGTGATCTTGTCTCCTGAATCATTTTCAGTGAACAGAATCTTACCCTTGCGTTGCTGATTATTTTGAATCATAGAGCTGGCTGCGGCGACGATTGTTTTGGTTGATCGATAATTTTGTTCCAATTTAATGACTTGGGTCTCGGGAAAATCCTTTTCAAAACTCAAAATGTTGGTGATATCTGCTCCTCGCCAGCTATAGATACTTTGATCCTCATCACCCACGACACAGAGGTTTCTGTGTCCCTCGGCCAGCTGTTTGACCATCAAATACTGAATATGATTCGTATCCTGATATTCGTCGACGAGGATATACTGAAACTTCTCGCGGTAGTCGGCCAAAACTTGGGGAAACTGTGCAAATAGCAAATAAGTCTTCAGTAAGAGATCTCCAAAATCGAGAGCACTGGCCTTTTCCATTTCAGTTTCGTAGCGCTTGTACACCTCAAGAGATTTGTCATCCATGATAAAATGGCCGCGCTGTCCAATCTGTTGTGGCGTCAGCCCGAGCTGTTTTGCCTCATTTATTCTGGATTGGAAATTTTTTGGCGGATGGATTTTCTCATTGATGTTAAGGGCATTGAGGACTTTTTTTATCATGCTTTGTTGGTCAGAATCGTCATAAATTCCAAAAAATGCGGGATAGCCAAAGTGGTGAATTTCATTTCGTAAAATTCGGGCACAAATCGAGTGGAAAGTGCTGATCCACATAGGCTCAAAGACTGGAATACCGATTTTTTTGAGGAGCTGTACTGTACGGTGTTCCATTTCCCTTGCGGCCTTATTCGTAAAGGTGACAGCTAGAACCTGTTGGGGGCTTGCCTCGCCTGAAGCAATAAGCTGCGCTATACGATAGGTTAGAACTCTTGTCTTGCCCGATCCTGCACCAGCAAGAATCAAAAGGGGGCCTGCCGTGGCTTCTGCAGCCCTCTTCTGTGAAGGGTTTAATTGATGGAGAAATGTCTCTTGAATCATAGGGTTCCTCAGCTCTCAGATAGGTACCAAATACCTAAAAAAATTGGGAAATTTTTCTTGCGAAGGTGGTGTTTTCTCAGTATTATAGCGCGTCGCGTAATATTCGGTAAAGTCGCCTGTTGCTCGATCGGTTAAAACTTGAGAAGAACCCCTGGCGGAGGAAGTTGACCACAATGTCGCGAACCCATGCATCCCGCAGCCTCCAGCTAGCCATTCTTCCCTTTGCCGTCGTCTTAGGTTCTATTCCGATTTTCATGTTCATGTCCAGTTGTCAAAGAGATCAAATTGAAGGCCCTGTTACCTACCTTTTGCCATGGCCGGACCCGCAGGGAGAGTATCATCTTCAGGATGTAGAAATTAGGACCCTCCGACAGGCGGATTGTTTGGACGGTTCTGCCGCCCAAATTTACGTGAGTGCAGGAATAAAAGATGGCCAGTTTGTGGGAGATATTGCGAGGCCGCGCCTGATACCAAGGGGACACCGTCGATTTATGCCTGCAGATGTTGAAAGTGCCTTGGCAATTGCGACCTATGCCCATTTTGAGCGGCTTCAGCAACTGGATCGTGAATTAGGTATTGAATCCAATCTATCCTGGCCCCGGCGGGTTGGAGTACAGATGAAGATCCAGCTTCCAGATGGTGGGATAGATCATGATAACGCCCGTTATTTTTCAAAATGGGACGTGACTCTTGTTTCTCCCTCAAATTTAGATGGCCTGCCGATTGCTATGAATGGAGGAGTCATCGCTCATGAGCATTTTCATGCTCATTTTCATGCAAGTTTGACGAAAGATCTGAATCCCATTTGGGGCTTAGATCGTTTGTCTGAGAAATCCGAGCCGACCTCGATCATGAAGACAAATATTCAACTTATTCGCTCATGGAATGAGGGCCTCGCTGATTATTGGGGATTTTTATACAGTCACGATTCAAGGTTTATATCTAAGACTATTTCTATGAGTGCGGGTTTGGATTATCGTCGGCTGGATATTGGGCCAGTTGACCTGCCAAACTGGGACAAGTTCAAGGAAAGATTGGAAAAGGGGGCAAAGGAGGATGGAGGTATATCTCACAGCGGTCAAATCTATCGGACTGGATCTCGTTTGGCTCGAATTCTTAAGTTGATCTCGGAAGTGCCGGATGGGGAATCCTCCTTGACGCTGCTAGATTCAAGAAAGCGCTTGGGAAAGGCAATCATCGATGCTCTTGCGCGCATCAAAGGTGATTTGGCGATTCAATTACCAGTGACTCCCGTTCAGCCTGCCGATATTTTGAAGGCTATCTTTTCAGACGATCAGAAAATGAGTTCCGAGGGAGTTTGTCAAATTCTTGGAGATTCTATTGACCCGATTTCTTGGAAGCATTTTTCCAAAATTTGTAAAAATAGCGGAAATGGAGATTCTCTTTGATGCATGCATCATATGCTCGTTTGATTTTGTTTGCGTGGTCCTTAATTCTTCCTTCTTTTTGCCTTGCTGGAATTGGCCAAGATTTGAATGATCCACCAAAGAAAGAACAGGAATTGATGCGCGAAGAGGCCCAACAAGAATCTTCTCACAAACAGATTTGGAGCCTCGGTGCTTCGTCGAATCAATTTTATCAGAAAAAGTTGAATGGTTTGGAGTTTGACCGAAGGCTGGTCCCTTCCCTTGAGATCGGCTACACTTATTCAACAAAATACAGGATTGCGCTCGACTATTTTTACAATTCACTGAGTGAGGGATCTCAGACCTTTGAAGTCAGAGAAAACCGTCATGATTTCAATTTATGGTTCATGCGCACAGGACAGCGTGCGCGTCGCCTTTCTTTGTGGATTGGAGGCGGAATGGGGTGGAGTTACCAATCAGTTTCAAATCGTCTCTATTCAGAAACGCTCACCTCTTCTACCAGTGATCTTTTCCGTCTCGGTCTCAGGGCCGATGCAGTTTTTTGGCTGACATCTAAAATTTTCCTTGATGCAAATGTTCGAGTCCATTTTTGGAATGTTCGCCCCTCAAGCAGTTTTTCTCTCGGAGTTATGCTAGGCTATTTTTTTTGAGTCGATCTCTGTGCCTTAAGGTTGAAATCCGTCCTTAATAATGCGTATGACTGCTTGTAATGTTTTGTTATAAGACCGGTCCTTTCTGTAGACCAAATTGAGTTGTGTTGCTTTCAGTTCCTTTTCCAGCTTCAGATCGCCCATGATCTCGGCTGTACATGAAGGCAATATGCCATAACCGCGGCTCTCTCTTAAAATCGCTGATATCGTGACGTAATCTGAAATAGGAACCAACTTATACCCTGCAAACGCTCGTAAGTACGAATAGATGTCGATCATCTCTGGATTATAATAAACCAGATTCATTGATTTCTTGGATTTCTGACTTTTCCAAACACCGACGGTTTCGCGGCGAAGCAGAGAGATAACAAGCTCAGGATGTCGTTGCGGACTGATGACGAGTCCCAAATCAATCTCGGAATTAATGACTTTCCTCGTTACAGCCAAAGAACGATCAAAAGTCAGATCCATATTTACACCGGGATGATTTTCGACAAGATCTGAAAAGAAGTTTGAAAAGGAACTCTGTGCAATCGACGTATGACAGCCAATTTTTACCGTCCCGATAAAATCATCCCGATTTGAAGCCCGCCAAGCTGTATCCCAATTGCTCTTCAGATCAGACAATAATTTAATCACGCGAAGCCCTTCATGAGTAAGCTGAAGACCGCTCTTGCTGCGCGAAAAAAGTTTGACTTCAAGCCGTCCCTCAACCTTCATGAGCGCCTTCGATAGTCCAGATTGTTTGATTCCAGACAATTCAGCGGCCCGCGAAATATTCAGAGTTTGAGCGAGTATCAGAACATATTCAATTTCGTTAGAAAATGGAGACATATGACCTCATATATTCTAATTCAGAATAGTATCTATTCCAAATAGGGTCTATGGGGATTCAATTTTCTGTAATAACTTTATCTTTGAAAAGAGGAGGCGGAATGAAAAATATACGATCGCAATCCAGACGACAGTTTTTGTCTCAGGCAGGTTTAGTAGGATTTGGTGTGTTGATCTCAGCTTGCGGGGGTGGTCAGAGTCAGAGTTCTCCAATTGAGCAGCCGAAAGACCAACAGGCCGGCGAAACCTGTGATGAATCTCCAAAGACGACCTATATAAATCCCGGTCACCACCACACTGAAATCCGTTTGAGTTTCGAAGAATTAATGAGTGCGAATCCGGGTATCTATATTTTGCTGAGTGGGAGTCACAATCATAGCTTCACTTTGGGATCCGAGGATTTTATTTCAATTCAAAATGGAAATTCCGTCGAAAAGGAGGATATGGAGGGTCATGAACACAGAATAAGGATTGTCTGTTCGGCATAGGTTAAAAAAATGGTGCTTTAAACATAAAGAGAAAGGAAACAAAATGAATCAAATGACAGTTTTGGCGATAGGGGCAGTTTTGCTATTTGCGCAAGGGGTTCAAGCCGAGGTTGGTCCTCTCAATCTGCAGTCAAGTTCTACCAAAGGAAATTTGACTAGTGTCATAACAAATGGAGAAGGAGAAAATCTCTTGGCTGATGCCATTGGAAAAACTCTCTACACCTTTGACATGGACAAGGGGACGGGAACATCAGTCTGCTCAGGTGATTGTGTTGAGGTCTGGCCTCCTCTATTGGTGACGGCCGAAGAAACCAAGCGCTTACAACCACCATTTGGGACAGCCATCCGCTCGAACAAGAAAACGCAACTCACTTACGAGGGCCAACCCGTGTACACTTATGCCTATGATCGCGTGCAAGGTGATGAAATTGGCAACGGAATTGGCGGAGTTTGGCATTACATCGAAGTTGAAATGAATTGAATCCAGAAAAATCGACTCTATCTTTGCTATAGACTTTGATTTTTAGAACGGCAGAGGACCTTTGCCAACTGAGCTCTGCCGTGAATTCCCATTACTCCACGATCTTCTGAATAATTGAAGAGGAAATTGCCGACTGCTTCATCAATTCTTCGCGAAAGGACCCGGCGCTTTTTTGATCGGTAAAGAGTCCAATGCTGACTCGAAACCACGTCTTCGAATTGATCTCGGCGGGCAAATAAAAAGCATTCCAGCCCTTCTGCTTAAGTTCGTTGGCATGAGCTTTCGCTTCATCCTCGTTTGCATAAGAAGCGACTTGAATGGTGTACTTGCCAATCGAAGAAGTAGCTACAGAGGGCAAAATGCTCGTTGGTCTGCGCATCTCCTTTTGGTCTGGGACAGGAGCCTTTCCGTCGGCGACTCGTTGTGCTTCTTTAGCGACAGAAGAACTGGATTTTTCGATTTCAGAATTCTTGGTTTGACTTTTATGTTCGGCAATCTTTTTACCCTTGTCGTTGCTGTGCTCAACTGTCGTCATCGTCGGCGGCGAGGAGGGTTCCGACGAATCCTTGGAATATTTTTTATATCCAGTTGCTCTAGCTTTATCCTCCTTGACGGGACTTTCAAGATCTTCAGCCTTCTCTTTTTCCTTTTCGATGGATTCTGCTCTGTTGGCTGCCAAAACTTCCTTCTCGGTATTTACAAACTCCTCAGTTAAGCTCGTGAGTTCTTCATTGGACAGTTTTCTTTGTTGGGTCCTCCTTGGATTCCTCGCCGTGGGAGGCCTGCCGAAAACTCTTGTAGTCTTCCTCAAGCGAGGCTCGTTTGTAGTCGCTATCGCTCACTTGCTTCCCAACAAAGGTGCCCACCGAAAAAGAAAGAAGTGAAATAAAAAATATCAAAACCAATTTTACAACGGTGTCGGCTTTTGATCCGCCCCTCTGACTCAACATGATTGACCCCTCCTTAACCCGAGTATAGCTTGACTCTTCAATCGTAGCGACATAGACGAAGTGGGTCAATCTTGCAAAACAAAGGCGACCATTTGAATTTGGCTGAGGGGGTGAAAGTGAAGAACAGAAAAATGGATCTTGATTTGAGCATCGCTTTGGAACAAGGGTTTTCGGCGGTGAAGCAGGGCCGAAAGATTTTATTGGATTATTTCGGACACTTAACTCAGGTTACTGAAAAGTATCAGGCAGGTCTAGTAACGGAAGCAGACGTCGCCAGTGAAAAGGCCATCGTGAATTCATTATTAAGCTATTTTCCGCATCATAAAATAGTTGGTGAAGAACAAAGCTCTAATAATATGAACCAAAGTCCAGGTGTCATTGAATCTGAAATTCCAACTTGGATCATTGATCCTTTGGATGGAACAACCAATTACGTTTTTGGTTTTCATGTCTTTTGCATTTCCGTGGGTCTTCAATTTCGTGGAGAAATGTTGGTAGGAATTGTGGATATGCCAAAATTGGATCAAACTTACTACGCAACAAAGGGCGGAGGTGCATTTGTGCGGGAGAAAGGAAAGGATCGAAAGCTGAGAGTTAGTCAAAGGAAGTCTCTGAGCGAATCGCTATTGGCAACGGGATTTTCACCTTACGATGAAGGTGTTTTGACTGATCAGATGCAAATTTTTTCGAAACTAATCAGAGAAACAAGGGGGATTCGTCGAGTTGGTGCGGTGGCTTATGATCTTTGTTAGGTGGTTGAGGGCATTTTCGATGGATTTTGGGAGAAAAATTTGAGTCCATGGGACACAGCTGCCGGACTGTTATTGGTGAGGGAAGCTGGCGGGATTGTGACAAACTATGCGGGTCAGCCCTATTCTGTTCAAATGAATTCAATTTTGGCTTCGAATCCAAACATTCACTCAGCTATGACCTCGACTTTGTCATTGACAAATTAACGTCAGGACTTCTTTCAGTCCTGTCAAATCCATGTCCGTCTTAGATTTTCAAGAAGGGACATTTCTTGGATCAAAATCCAAACTTTGATTCTTTCAAGCGGTATTTTGTCTCGTTTTCAATCGAAATTTGAATCAAGTCTAGTTGGCATCTGACTTGCTCAGCAGATCTGTGGGGCGTCAGATTTTGTCGATCTATTTTCTTGGCAAGATGAAAGACGGTTGAACCTGGCGATATGACAAGGAGGATGAAGTGGCAGAAGCTAACGCAGCACCTCAAGCAGAAAGGGTCTCTCCTGCTTCGTCAGGAAAAAGTCCAACCCTGTTCATTATTTTAGCTGTGATCAATATGTTGGTTGTGGCTGGTGTGGGAGCAATGATTTACCTAGGAAAGAAAAAGGAAGCTGCTCACCCAGGAATTGATGATGTGATTCGCGGAGAGAGTGTCGCCCAAAAGAAAGAACTCGAGGAAGCAGACTTTATTGGAAAATTGATTCCGTTGGAGACATTTTTGGTTAACGTAGCCGGTAGCCGTGGTCGAAAGCTTCTGAAAATCAATATGGAGCTGGAAGTGGATGGAAATGAAGTGCAGGGTGAATTGGAGAAATTGAAACCAAAGATTCGCGACATCATTATCATCACTCTTTCGAGCAAAACTTATGCGGAGGTCAGTACTCGCGAGGGTAAAGAGGGAATGCGAGATGAGATCAAGGATCAGGTAAATCTATTCCTGACCAAAGGGAAGATCAAGCGAGTCTATTTTACAGAGTTCATTTTTAATTAAAGAGGTGGAGTCAGGATGAGCCAGGTTCTATCGCAAAGCGAAGTAGATGCTCTCCTTGCCGCGGTTTCAGATGGTGAGCTATCTGAGGCCGGGGAGGGGCAGCAGAAAACAGGTGGACCTGATGATAAGGTGGTGGTGGTCTATGATCTCACCAGTCAGGACAGAATCATTCGCGGCCGCCTACCTCAATTGGATGTTATTTATGAAAATTCATGCGTTCATTTCGAGTTTCTCTTTCTTCGGCCCTCAGAAAAATAGCTTCGCTGAATCATGCGAGTACGGATTTTTGAAGTTCGGTGAATTCATCAATACTCTTCCAATGCCTACCTGCATGAGTGTGCTTCGCTTCAATAACCTGCGCGGGTCTGCTCTTTTGTCATTGAGAGTAAACTTGCCTATGCTCTTGTAGACAATTTTTTTGGAGGGGCAGATAGACCCTACACAAAAATTGAAGGAAAGGACTTTACCCCAATTGAGCTCTCGATAATTCGCAAGGTTGTCGATTTGGCGATAGAGGATCTTGAAATTGCCTGGTCGTCTGTCGAAAAAATAGATTGCTCCTTTGTTCGTACAGAAATAAATCCACAGTTTGTTGGAATTGTCCCGCCTACTGACATCGTCATAGCCTCTACATTTGACGTTGAGTTGGAAAATGCAAACGGAACAATTACCTTGGTTATTCCATATTCGACCATTGAACCAATTAAGCAAAAGCTTTCAACTGGATTTCAGGTTGAATCCGATCAGACTGATAAAAATATCTGGGCCAAAACATTTACCGAACAGATGATGGGAACAAAAATTGAGATCAAGGTCAATCTGGGCGAATCGTCAATCACTCTCAACGACCTTATGGGTCTCAAAACTGGTGACGTCTTATTGCTGAATCAAGATGCGACTGGAGAGCTAGATGTTCAAGTGGAAAACGTGAAGAAATTTAAGGCATTCTATGGAATACACCACGGAACATTAGCTGTGCAGGTAACTAGAGAGATAAAAAAATAAAAAGAGGGGAAGCCATGTCCGACGACAAGTCCAATGTTGCTAAGAATATTGAAAGCGAAATCGAAAAGACTTCTGATGCCTCCAAGGATGATGCAAAAAAAAATGACCCGAAAAGTGAAGGGCGAGATGCAAATCTCAATTTGATTCTTGATATTCCATTGAGGGTTACTGTGGAGTTGGGAAGAACAAAGATGATTGTGAGCGAACTTCTCAATTTGGGACAAGGATCAGTTATTGAGCTGAGTAAACTCGCAGGAGAACCCATGGAGGTTCTGGTCAATGACAAGTTGGTTGCCCGTGGAGAGGCTGTGGTGGTGAACGAAAAATTCGGGGTTCGTTTGACTGACATTATTTCGCCAACAGAGCGTGTAGAGCAACTGGGTAGCAATTAGGATTTTCTTGATGAATTTGTGGCGTTTTTTGCTTTGGCAAAGGGCATTTCGATAGAGGGGGAGATGTGTTGGTTCGTTGGGCGCTGATTATCTTTATGATTGGAATCTGTTTTGAGGCTTCTTTTGCCGGAGAGGTCCGACAGATAAGGAAAGAGGACTTTCGGATTGGAGCGTCCAAGCCCGTTGATTCGGGAATTCATGTTCAACGGCCAGTGCTTTCTGTAGGTCCAAATGACCTTGACCAGGGAGAGAATAAGGCGTTGAGCTTGGAGAACTCAGGCGAATCAGATGAGTCAGACGAATAAAACGGATCAGACGGATCAGACGGATCAAACGGATCTAAGGTGAAGGAAATGGCCGCTGCCACTGACAAAGCGGGATCTGAGCTCGATCTGCAGTCTCAAAGAATCCTGGCAACTGACCTGGGCTTTCCGAAGGAGCTGCCGCCCAAACGAGTGGATTTGACCGAGAGGGACTCTGCTGCGCAGAAGTCGGGAACTCAGCCGGATAATGTGGGTGTGGTGAAGGCTCAGGCGAGAGGATTGGTGCGAAGTCCTACTTCGAATTCGGGAAAGGAGAATCGGGAAGGCGAGAGTTCGCTGATCCAGGACGAAGAAAACATTCCGGTACTCACGGCCTCTACCGCCAATCAGGAGCATAAAACTGGGGGAACCACTTCGCGCTTGTTGATGAGTCTAGGATTGATTTTAACTTTGGCAATCGCAATTGGCTATGGAGCGAAGTATTGGACAAGGAAGCGTTTGGGACATCAGGATCAAACAAAAATTCGGATTTTATCCCAATATCACCTGGGTCCCAAAAAGAGCTTGGTCATTGTGCAAGTTGCCGGCGAAAGCCTGCTGTTGGGAATGACTGACCAAAGCATCAATCTCATTAAGCCATTGGCTCTCATCGATGACGAAATACCGGCAACCTCACCAAGTCATTTTTTGGGAGAGTTGGAAGAGTTTTCTAACCTTCCGTCTGTCGGAGAAGTTCGCGATCGAGTTCAAATTCAGTCCTCTCATAATAGAACTCAAGAGAAGTCGACGACAGAAGAAGTTAATCTGAAGAGCATCCAGACATTGATAACGAGTCGGCTACGAGAAATGAGGACACTGTGATCAAGGGAAGAGACTGGCTCATATTGCCATTGCTACTTGTTTCTACAGCTGGGATCGCCCAATCAGCCATCGCTCAAATGACTCTTCCCAGTGTGAGCTTGGGATTTAAGAATACAAGCGATCCAAACGAGGTAGTGAATGCAATTAGAGTGATCATAATTCTGACCGTTCTCACTTTGGCTCCTGCCATTTTGATAATGATGACCAGTTTCACTCGCATTGTAATTGTATTGTCATTTGTTCGCCAAGCAATTGGAACTCAACAGCTACCACCGAATCAGCTCTTGGTTGGGTTGGGACTGTTTCTGACTCTGTTTGTGATGGCCCCGTTTTTGACAAAGATAAATGAGAACGCGGTTCAGCCCTACCTGAAGGGCGCTATCAGTCAAGAGAAGGCTCTTGATGAGGGACTTGTTCCGTTGCGGAAATTTATGTTCAATCAGACTCGAGATTCGGATCTTTCACTGTTTATCAAGATGTCGAAGTCGAAATCTCCTAAAACGCGCGCGGATGTATCAACGATAGTTTTAATTCCAGCATTTATTGTATCCGAGCTTAAGACAGCCTTTCAGATTGGATTTATCATTTATCTTCCCTTTTTGGTGATTGATATGGTAGCTGCCAGTGTCCTCATGGCGATGGGTATGATGATGTTACCTCCGGTGATTATCTCTCTTCCATTTAAAATCATGCTTTTTGTTTTGGTTGATGGGTGGTCCCTGTTGATAGGAGGGTTGGTTGAAAGTTTTGGTTAGGAATAGATAACATGACTGAAGAACTGATTATCAAGTTGGGTCAGGATACGATAAGGACAACAGCAATGTTGGCAGGTCCAATGTTAGGGGGCGCCCTCATAATAGGACTTATTGTAAGTGTGCTCCAGGCCGTGACGCAAATAAATGAGGCCACTTTGACGTTCATTCCGAAAATGGTGGTCGTAGCCCTTGTTATTGTTATTGCGGGGCCTTGGATGCTCGACGTAATGACTGAGTTTGCGATCGGAATTTTTCAAAATATTTCTCATTTTGTGAGGGAATAGTGTCGAGTATTTATCAATTTAACGAAATGGAAATTTTAGCCTTCTTTCTGGTGATAATGAGGGTGTCAGCATACATTATAAGTTCTCCTGTTATTGGTTCTGAAACAGTCTCAGCTCCAATGAAGATTCTATTTAGCCTCAGTATCAGTCTTGTTCTGTTTCCCACGTTGGACTGGTCAAAAATCATTGTGGACCTGGGGTCTTACCAGATTGTGTGGATGGCATTGAAGGAATTGTTTGTCGGACTGTGTATTGGATTTCTGAGTCGAGCATTTGTTTTTATTCTATCTATTGCCGGTGAAGTGGTCAGTGTGAGCATGGGTTTGTCGAGTACTCAGCTATTCAACCCAACAGTAAGCGACAGAGTGAGTTCGTTAGATCAGCTCTTTTTGTCATTGGGATTTCTATTTTTTCTGAGTTTTAATGGTCATCATTTATTTATTGGGGCACTTCGAGACAGCTATGATTTAGTCCCAATGTCTCAGGAATCTCTCTCATTTGTCTATTTCAAGGAAGTTGGGCAGATCCTCCACGAGATTACCATTATTGGAATTAAGCTTGCGTCACCTGTTATGATTTCTGTTCTATTTTTGAATGTCGCTATGGCGGTTGTCGGCCGTGCAGTCCCTCAAATTAATGTCTTAGTTTCGAGTCTGCCGATAAACATTTTGGCGGGGTTTCTGATTTTGTTTGTCTCATTGCCAATGGTGATGTGGCAAATGCCCGAATTACTGAGAGGCACAGCGGAGAGGCTTTTCCAAATGGTTAAAGCATTTTGATCTACATTAGTTCTAGGATGGAACATGGCTGATACAGAGCAGGATGAAAGGTCGGAAGAAGCGACGCACCAGCGACGCGAGGACTTTCGAAAACGTGGCCAGGTGGCTCAGACGCGTGAGTTGGGTTCTGTACTGATGCTCCTTTGTTCTATTTTAGCTATGTGGCTGTTAGGAAAATTCTTTTTTGTTCAAGTTCATGAGGTTTTTGTTCAAACCTTGGGATCCCACCTTGCGAGTTTCGTTCGTCAGGGAAACTGGATGGCGGCAGCCAAATTTGCTGGATTAAAAGGGCTGATGATTGTTGCTCCTGTTTTTGGAATCTTATGGATTGCTGGTGTGGCCTCCTCAGCTCTTCAGATTGGACTTCTTCATAATGAGGAGGCTCTTAAGTTCAATTTCGAACGACTCAATCCAGTCGAGGGATTCAAGAGAGTTTGCAGTCTGAATTCTGTCTTTGAGGGGATGAAAGCACTTCTAAAGGTCATCGTCGTTGGGGCTTTGGCAACAATGATATTGAAATCCGAGGTCGCGATTGTTCCGAAATTGGTGAATTTCTCTGTAGAGCAGCTTTTTCTTTATGTAGGAGAGGGGTTTCTAAAGCTCTTTGGAGGAATTGGGATATTTATGGGCATAGTTTCTGGTATTGATTATTTTTTTCAAAGGTGGGAATTGGAACGAAAAATGCGAATGACCAAGCAGGAGGTGAAGGAGGAAGTAAAATCTCGTGAAGGTGATCCTCTTATCAAAGCTCGGATTCGGCGCATACAAAAGGAAATGGCTCAGCGTCGAATGATGGAGGAGATTCCAAAGGCCGATGTGATCATTACAAATCCGACACATATTGCCGTGGCACTGAAGTACGATGAAAATACTGTAGCTCCAAAAGTCGTGGCGAAGGGTGCCGATCATTTGGCTCAAAAGATCAAAGAAATAGCTCGTCTGCACAAGGTCCCCATTGTTGAAAACAAGCCTCTGGCGAGGACGATCTATAAAACTTTAAAGATAGGTCAGGTCATTCCAAGAGAGCTCTACACGGCCGTGGCAGAAGTCCTGTCATACGTCTTCAAGCTGAAGAAGAGGGTAATGCAATAAATGGATAATATTTTTCAGTTCCTAAAACGTTTTGAAGCTGTCACTAAAAATATGGACCTATTGGTCGCGTTTGGGTTGATTGGAATTTTGACTGTCATGATCATTCCTCTGCCCGCATGGATGATCGATATTTCATTGACGCTCTCTTTGACCCTGGCCCTTCTCATATTGCTAGTTGCGATTTATACAGACAAATCATTAGATTTTAGCGTCTTTCCTAGTCTTCTCTTGTTGAGCACTCTCTTTCGTCTGTCTTTAAATGTTGCGTCGACGCGAATGATTTTGACTGAAGGTCATAACGGTCCAACCTCAGTCGGTCAGGTGATTGCTTCTTTTGGAAGTTTCGTCGTTGGGAGTAATTACGTCATAGGACTCATTGTCTTTATCATTTTGGTGGTTATCAACTTTATTGTGATAACGAAGGGATCTGGTCGTATCGCAGAGGTTGCTGCACGTTTCACCTTGGATGCCATGCCCGGTAAGCAAATGTCTATTGATGCGGACATGAATGCAGGACTAATCACTGAAGCGGAGGCCAGAAAAAGGCGTCGTGAAATCGAAAAGGAAGCCGATTTTTATGGAGCCATGGATGGTGCAAGCAAATTTGTTCGAGGCGATGCGATAGCAGGGATAATTATTACGGTCATAAATATTGTCGGAGGACTATTGATTGGAGTTCTTCAGAAGGGTCTTAGTTTAAAGCTTGCCGCTGAATACTATACAATGTTGACGATTGGTGATGGCCTTGTGACTCAAATTCCTGCCCTGATCATTTCAACAGCTGCTGGTGCGGTTGTCACTCGTAGCTCCACAGAAAGTAACATTGGCGCTGAAATTGCCAATCAGCTTTTTACAAAACCACGCGCGGTTGGCATTGTGGGTGGGATACTTGTCTTGTTGGGAATGGTGCCAGGATTACCTGGGTTGCCTTTCTTTTTGATAGGCGGCTTGATGGGTGGTATTGCTTGGCTTATCAATCAATTTTCAGAAGAAAAGAAAAGCTTGGCGAGAGCGGAAGAACAAGAAAAGGCTGCTAAACCACAGAAAGAAAATGTAGAGAACCTTTTGGCTCTGGATTTGATTGAACTGGAAGTGGGATATGGACTCATCAATGTGGTGGAGTCGGGAGAAACTGGAGATCTGCTTGAACGAATTGTGAGTTTAAGAAAGCAGTTTGCTCTTGATATGGGGATTGTGATTCCCAGTATTCATATTCGCGACAATTTGCAGCTTGAACCTGGTGAATATCGGGTCCTTATCAAGGGCAACAAGGTTGGTGGAGGGCTCCTGCGATCTGACTGCCATTTAGCTATGGACCCTGGGAGCGTTGTTGATCGAATGGATGGCATACCCACTCGTGAACCGGCCTTCGGATTGGATGCTCTTTGGATTTCGAAAAGTCAAAAGGAACAAGCAGAGGTGGCGGGCTATACAGTTGTCGATCTGCCGACAGTTATGGCGACCCACCTCACAGAGATTGTTCGTACTCATGCTCACGAGCTATTTGGGAGACAAGAAGCTGACGGACTACTTGAGAATTTTAAAAAGAGCTATCCTAAAATTGTCGATGATCTGGTTCCGAGTTTGTTGCCATTGGGGACAGTGGTAAGGGTCTTTCAGAATTTATTGCGAGAACAGGTGTCCATTCGTGACTTGCGAACCATCCTAGAAACCCTGGGAGATGAAGGCGGAAAATACAAGGATCCTGAGATCCTTACTGAGTCCGTTCGAAAGGCTCTGAATCGTTCGATTACGGCAAAATACAAGTCTGATGGGGGGGGCTATGCCAGTGATGACTCTCGATTCTCAAGTGGAGGAGCTTATCGCAAATTCTCTCTTGCAAACGGAGCAGGGTGTGCAGTTGGTAATGGACCCAGCAGCTGCACAACGTCTTATAACAGGCGTTTCACGCACGATCGAGAGTCACCCGGAAATTGCGGGGCAACCGATTCTCCTAACGAGCCCAAGTATTCGTCGTCATCTGTTTAAATTGGTATCTAGATTCATACCTCAATTGATCGTGTTGTCCCACAGTGAACTTTCACCTGATGCGAGAGTCTCTTCGGTGGGCTTAGTGGAGATGTCACATGCAAGTTAAGAAATTTGAAGCAAAATCCATGAAAGAAGCTTTGGACATGGTAAAATTACACCTCGGACCAGAGGCCATCATCCTTTCGGCCCGAGACAATGGTCATGGATTTGGGCTGGGAGGAAAAGCGAGTATCGAGGTCACAGCGGCTATTTCGGAAGAGACTCTGAGAAAAAAGATATTGGCTGAAAAAAAAATGAATGCTGAGTCAAAGACTAAATATCAACAGAGTTCTGCGAAATTACAAAAGCAATTTATAGAAAAGGCATCAATCCCACCAGTGGAACGAATCATTCGTCCGGTGACAACGACGCCTTACATTGACATTGACGAAGAAGTCGAGGCAAGTTCTGGTTTGACTCCTAGCTCAGGCTTGAGATCTCAGTCAAGATCTAATCAGGTGAATTCTGGGACTTCCACCGTCCCTTCCAATTCGGTTGATAGAGGCACAGGAACTGATGAGATCAGCAGGGCGAACTCGCGGCTTGCAGAGGAGCGTATTCGATCCGCAGTACAAAGCGCTGTTTCAGGTATGACAAAGATGAATCTCAGTGCCGTTGATCATCCACCAAGTCGTAAAATGACTCAGCATAGTTTGGCAGATGGAGACGAATCCCAAGATGTGAAGATTTTGAGAAGTGAAGTCAAATATCTCAAGGAAATTTTAGAGAAATTTCACAAGTTACCCCAGTCATTTGTGAGTATGCACCCGGGAGCCGAGGAGGGAATTCCATACGAAATGAGTTCCACATACGAGAAGTTAACTCGCGCTGGGATCTCGGCAAGCAACGTTGTACATCTCCTCAAAGAGTGCATGAACCACATGGATCCGGCAAATATAAAAAAGCGGGCTTTTGTAGATGCTTGGGTGGCTAAATACTTATTGGATGAGATTTTGGTTAGTGAAAGGAGGCCGCAGGACCGATTCCATGTATTTTTAGGGCCGGCTGGAGGAGGTAAAACCAGTTCATTGGTAAAACTTGCCAGTCATCTTGTGATAAACGAAAAGAAGAAGGTGAGCATTTTATCTGCTGATTTCGCTAAGGTTGGAGCTGCTGAACAGCTTCGAATATACTCCCAAATTCTAAACGTCCCATTTGCCGTGGTAAGGCGCAAAGAGGACTGGGGGGTTATTCAAAGAAAATTGGATATGTCGGATTACTTCTTGGTCGATTTTCCGGGCATGAATCTAAAATCGATGGGTGAGGTTGATTTTGTGCGCAATCTGCTCCCTCCCTTTCAAACTGGTCGAATTCTACACTATGTTCAATCAATTTTGGCAAATGACGCTAACGTCTTTGATCTTGCCGAACGCTATATTCCATTGGGTATTCAGGATGTGATTTTTACTTGTTTGGATGAGTCTTCGCAGCATGGACTGATTTATAATTTTCAGAAAAAATTTCGACTTCCGCTCTTTTCGTTCGGTATAGGTCCAAAGATTCCAGAGGATTGGGAAAATGCGACCAAAGAGAGAGTCGTCGATTTGATTTTTAAATTAACAAAAATTCGAAAGATTTGAGGGGAGATAATGAGATGAGTTCTTCAGCAAATGGGATCAATATTGGAAAGGGCCGGACGAGGACGATTAGCATCACCTCCGGAAAGGGGGGTGTTGGGAAATCGACTTTGGTTGCAAATCTAGCGCTTTCTCTGAGTCGATCGGGGCAGCGAATCTTGGTGTTGGACGGCGATTTGGGAATGGCAAACCTAGATATTCTATTTGGAGTAAGCGCACGGAATCAGCTCGACCGAGTGTTATTTGAGGACATACCCATCAATGAGGCATTGGTATCAGTGGGCCCCAATATAGATCTCATTCCAGGAGGAAGCGGCATTTACGAATTGCAGAGATTGCCGGCATCTATGAAGCAATATTTGATGGACAAGATCAATCAACTTCATACTTCCTATGATTTTATGTTCATTGATACTGCTCCGGGAATTGATGACAACGTTCTCTATCTCAACTCCGCGGCAGGAGAGATTGTTGTGGTTGTTACTCCTGATCCAGCCTCTGTAACGGATGCCTACGCTCTCATTAAGGTTCTGCATTCACGATGTCGAGAAAATCGCTTCTCTATTCTCTGCAACATGGTGAGAGATGAAAAAGAGGGTCTTCAGGTCTTTCGTAGGTTGAGTGAGGTGGCGGATCGCTTTTTGTGTGTCAGTCTAGATTATCGCGGATTCGTTCCTGCCGATCCAAACATGGCAAAGGCAACAAAGTTGCAACAGTTGGTGTTGGATGCTGAGCCAAGGAGTCCGTCCAGTCAAGCGATTCGGGGTATTGGTGAAAAATTTAATGGTTTTGAACACCTAAGCGAGGCCAAAGGCGGTATACAGTTTTTCTGGAGGCAGCTGGTAGGTGTGGCATGAAAAGATTTGGACTTTTTGCCCGCTTCTCATTTTGATAAGCTGGAATCGGTGAGGGTGAGAATACATGTCAAATAATAATGCGAGTTCCTTGTTACAAAAATACAAAGAGGAGCCAAACAAGCTAACTCCACAGCAGAAAGATAAGCTGATAATGGAGTATGCCCCTTTGATCAAATTCATCGCTCAAAAAATTGCCATTCGTTTGCCCTCTAATATTGAGTTGGATGATTTGATTTCGAGCGGAGTGATTGGATTAATGGACGCGATAGAGAAGTATGATCCAACCCGTGACAACAAATTTAAAACCTATGCAGAATTTCGCATTCGTGGGTCAATTCTTGACGAATTGAGAGCGCAGGATTGGGTTCCTCGCTCAGTGCGTGATAAGGCAAAAATGCTTGATCGAACTCTCATCGCGATGGAAGCAGAACTTGGTCGCTCGGCCAGTGATGAAGAAGTGGCCTCAAATCTCGGAATCACGATGGATGAATTCTACGACTTAGTTAACCAAGTAAGACCAGTGTCCATTTTATCTATCGACGACGCAGCGACCTTTAGCAATGTCGATAAAAAATCGATTCTTAATCTTCTTGAAGGCTGCAAACTCAATAATCCTTACACTCAATTGAATTTAAAAGCCGTAAAAGAGGTGGTGACGAAGGCCATTGAGGACTTGCCAGAACGGCAGAGGCTGGTGCTTTCTTTGTATTATTACGAAGACCTGAATCTGAAGGAAATAGGGCAAATTTTGCGGGTTACAGAGAGCCGCGTTTCCCAGCTTCATGCACAAGCTATCTCGCGATTGAGAGCCAAGCTTTCTCAATTCTTTGAGGACCAAGAGCTGGAAGCTAGCTAGGCCGAGCCAGATTAATTATTAATCTGGCCACCAGTCAGGTGGCCAGGATCAATTTACGTATCTATTAAGCGATTGTCTCGTCGAAAAACTCTGGATGACAGAGGTCTCCCTAGTCTAGAAAACTCTGTTGAACGAGTGAATCGAATCCATCCAGAAGGCGTTTTAATCTCAAAGCGGACCATCCGTCATCGCCTTATAATCTAAATTCATGACAGCCGCTTGTTCGATAAAATGGGAAAGACGTGCCATCTGCACTTGAGATAGTGTATTGTACCGAGGGTGCATCAGTACACATGGGTTCTTCAGGGTTTGTATCAACAAGTTCCTTCTGTGAGATGGAGCTAACTATTTCTTTAAGTCCTCCAAGGACTTGATATTCAATAGTAGCTACAGTGAGGTTTTCAATTTTTCCTGATCTGGGATACCTAAAGGTTGCCGTCACTTTTCCATCACTTGCAATTGCGATGACAGAGTTTACTGGATAGGGCGTAAACCCAGCGCTAAACTCTCTTTCGATGAGAGTCTGAGCGGCTAAGGCTGGAAAAGAAAAAATAAAAAACACATAAAGGATAGACTTACTCATATAAAATCTCCTCCATTCGGTTACTTGATAAAAAAATTAACGAAATCAATATTGTATATTTTCTTGGATAATGACTAGAACAAAGTCAAGATGGCCAAATGAGTCAGAGGATTTTGCAGGTTCTATGATGTGGTAGAGGGTTCGGACAAGGGCGGCAGTCCCCCTTTTAAAATTGCATCTTTTATTTTGGCAAGGAGGCGAGCCTCCATTTGGCGAACGGCCTCTCTTGTCACTCCCCATTCACTTCCAATATCTTGTAAGGTCAAAGCCGAATCGGAGAGCAATCTCTGATCGAGAATGTATGTTTCCTTTTCGCTGAGAAGAGGGCGAAGTTGGGCAAGGGCATTGTTCAGGAGTCCAAGGTGTTCCTTTAACTCAATCATGTCGTCCATTTCAGTGCCCTGATCTCCTGTTTGAAGATCTAAAAGACGCGATGATTCCCCTTGCCCCAGGGGCTGACTGAGGCTGACATCACGGCCGGAAAGGCGTTTCTGCATTTCGGCTACTTCGTCTTCTGGAATACCAAGCCGGCCGCTGATTTGCCGAATTCCATTTTCTTCACCCAATTGCTCAAGGTCCTGCTTCTGTTTTTGCAGCTTGTAAAACAATGTCCGCTGATTTTGGGTGGTTCCGATTCGCACCATCGAGTACTGTCGCATGAGATACTCTTGGATATAACCTCGAATCCACCAAACAGCATAGGTGATCAATTTAACCCCCTTATAGGGATCAAATTCCTTTACCGCGTGCATCAGTCCCACATTGCCTTCTTGTATGAGATCGATGAGTCTGGCTCCAAATTTGGAATATTCTGCAGCCACCTTGACGACAAATCGCAAGTTGGCAGTCACAAGAACTTCGGCTAGACGTGGATCTTTTGTTTCAAAGTAGCGTTTAGCAACCTCTTCTTCCTGGATTCTGGTTAGAAGAGGGTAGCGCGCAATTTCTGCCATGTATCGTGACACAGGGTCGACGCTTGACAGAGGCACTGAGCTAGAAGGAACAAGGGACCCCGCTTTCGACTTCATTTCAGGCAGGTCTAGCTGATATTCTTCTATGATTTCTGATCGATCAAGAGCGGGAGTGCTGAAATCGTTGATTTCAGGCAACAGGGGATCATAATCATCCTGGAAAGGAGGTCGGTCTCTTCGAGGAGTAGATTTTTGGCTTAACACTATTTCTGGATTCAAAATAGGAGATAAATTTGACTTATTTGATTTATTTTTTGAAGTGAGTTGAGAAGAGTGTCTATTTTTGACCAGAGATGTTGGAGCTTTTTTCTTTCGTTCAGTCGACTTCGCCGCTGTTTTGTGGTTCCCGCGGAGGCTCGCAGATTTTTTCTTCTTAGTGCTTTTCATATACCTGCTCTTTAGGTCAACAAGGCTTCATCCAGTTTTCTCTGCAAAGTCTTTTGAACAATACTTTTGACCAGCCCTAGGTGAAAGGGCAAGTCGACCGTAATTTCAACTCGGGATCCCAAATTTTCTTTGGAAACGGACATCTCAGCTTTGAAGTGATGACCCGTTGCGCGTCCTGAGAGGGTCGATTCCTCAAATTCGTACGCGAGTTTTGAGTCAAGTTTGCGTAAGTCTTTATCTTCTTCAAGTATTTTGCGCACGCGAGAAAATGCTTCCTTCTCATCACAGGCCGATTGACATGTAATCATAACTTTTGGCATGGGACAGAGAATACGCCTTGAATAGGGGGTCTGTCTATCCTTTCTGTTTTCCCTATGCCTTCGACAAGTGACTATTCGTTTTGGAAGAAGAGGAGAAGGTCCCCTCTCCTTGATTGTGAATCGGGATCATGAGAGATTAATCGAAATTTCAGGCACGAGACATGTTTTTGAATTTGGTTCCTGAAAAAAATTCTGATTTTTCGAGTATTTGTTTCCATCTTGAGTAAAGGAGAAATGAAGTGAGTTTTTTTAGCAAATTGAAAAGAACCCATTATTGTGGGCAGATTGGAAAGACTCATGTTGATCTTGAAGTGACTTTGATGGGATGGGTTGACAAGCGTCGTGATCATGGGGGTCTTGTTTTTATCGATTTGCGTGATCGTGAGGGCCTGGTCCAGGTTGTTTTGGATCCCACTCGACTTGAAAATGCAGGAGCCAAGGATGTCCGCAACGAATATGTCGTAGCAATAAAAGGCAAAGTCAGAGCTCGGCCTCCGGGCATGATAAATGATAAAATTGCCACAGGGGCCATTGAGATTGAAGCGGAGAACCTCGATATTTTGTCCGAGGCGGCGGTTACCCCCATTCACATCGGTGATGAAAAGGTCTCAGAGACCTTGAGGCTTAAATATCGATATCTGGAGTTGCGGTCTCCAAAACTACAGGAACATCTCAGGGTGAGGCATTTGGTCGCAAAAGTTGTCCGACAGCATTTGTCTGATGAAGGATTTCTCGAAGTTGAAACCCCAATTTTATACAAAAGTACGCCAGAAGGGGCTCGCGACTATTTGGTTCCATCTCGGGTTCATTTGGGTCACTTTTACGCTCTTCCTCAGAGCCCTCAAACACTGAAACAGCTCCTGATGATAGGCGGTGTGGATCGATATTTTCAGATTGCTCGTTGTTTTCGTGATGAAGATTTACGTGCGGATAGGCAGCCGGAATTTAGCCAAATTGACTTAGAAATGAGTTTTGTTGATGAAGAAGACCTCATTGAGATGAATGAGAGAATGGCAAAAAAGATTTGGGCTGAAGTCAAGGGAGTTGAGCTGGCCGAATTTCCTCGTCTTTCTTACAAGGAAGTCATGGATCGTTTTGGTTCGGATAAGCCAGATCTGCGAAATCCGCTAGAACTAAAGGATGTAGGCGAGGCTCTTAAGGGGTGTGGCTTTAAAGTTATTGAGGATGTGCTGGCCAGAGGGGGTGTGGTTCGAGCCTTGGCAGCACCAGCAACTGGCGGGTACAGCCGCAAGGATTTAGACAAACTTACGGAAATGGTAAAACAAATGGGGGCGAAAGGGTTGGTGTGGATTAAGTCAGATGCCAACGGAGTTTTGACTTCATCGATCTCTAAATTTGTTTCTGAGAGTCTGCTGCAAAAGGTGTTTCAGTCGGCGGGTGGTACCAATGGAGGTGGGGTATTTATCGTGGCCGATGATTTTTCGATAGCCTGTGCCTCGCTGTCCGCCCTTCGCGACCATCTTGGGCATGAATTAAATCTGGTTGATCTGTCCCGAGACAGTTTTCTATGGGTGGTTGATTTTCCCTTATTTGAATATGATTCAAACGAGAAACGATGGGTGGCTCGGCACCACCCTTTTACATCTCCAAAGAATGAGCATTTGTCGATTTTGGCCAATGAACGGGAAGGCGAATATCCTTATCTGCTAGCGAAAGCTTACGATCTTGTGTGCAACGGATATGAAATTGCCGGTGGTAGTATCCGGATTCACAATCAGAACGTTCAGAGGTCCTTATTTAAAGCACTAGGTCTCTCTGATGAAGAGGTTCACCACAAATTTGGTTTTTTTATTGAGGCTTTGTCATATGGAACTCCTCCTCACGGTGGAATTGCTTGGGGTATGGATCGCCTAACGATGTTATTGGTAGGGACGAACGCCATAAGGGACGTCATTGCATTTCCAAAAACGGCCAAAGCGTCCTGTCTGATGTCTGATACCCCGAGCACGGTCGCTCAGGAGCAATTGTTGGAGCTTGGTATTAGATTAGGGTCTGCAGCAGAACTGAGCATCAATCAGGGCAAGGGAAAGGTCCTGTGATTGTGTTTTAAAATTGGACGTTTGGACCCTTGTCCCTTGAACTTTGGTACCGATAAGTAGGGTGGAGGCAATGAGTGGTGGACATGAAGTTCACTTGGCAGGTTGCATGCCTCCGATGACACATGGAGGTGTGAAGTGCAAAAAATCAGTGGAATTCTCCCAAGTACACCACGCATTGCATCAGTAGATATGAATGAAGGTTCGGCTATGCGACCCGGAGGGCCCTCCTTTGGTCGGCCGGTGGGAGTTTCGGAACTATCGTCTCGAGGGGATGCTAAGTTCTCCACGGCGCAGATCGCCGGGCAGAGGCATGATGAATTATTGGGATTGCGTTCGAAGGACCTGAGGGATGCCGAATCAGTGAAGCGCCTTTCTGATAATTTTTTTATGAAGCGGGTGCAGCCTGAGATTGAAGTTGGACAAAGAGAGTCAGAAGTCGGTGACCAAACCGAGCTTGTGGACGATCAGGTTTCATCTGTACCTCGATTATTTAGAGATCCAGAGTCTGGAGAAATGGTGGATCGCGCGGTTCTGCCTCCTGGTTCCTATCTCAATATTAGCGCTTGATGAATTTAGAATTCACGATCGAGAAGAAAACCGCTCGATTCAAGAGAGCTAATTCGATAGGCTCCCGCAAATCGACGTTGGTGATTTTCACGTTGGGTGAGAATGATATATTGAATCCCATGAAAAATGAGCTTTCTTACCGTTTCTGTTCTCCACATGGGTGCTCCCAATTGAATGAGAATTTCCAGTCTCATGAGAGCTTCGTGAGGGCTTCGTGCATGAATTGTTGCCATGGCTCCTTTGTGTCCAGTTGACAGAGATAGGAGCAGATCCTTTGCTTCAGGTCCGCGAATTTCCCCCATGACAAGCCGATCAGGACGCATTCGAAGAGACTGCCGAACAAGATCCGATAGATTATAGTCGGGGAGCTCTGACCGAGCTTCACTTCTCGTTAATAGACGCAGTGAGACTTGGTTGGGCAATGCGATCTCTTTTGTGTCTTCCAAAATGATCGCCCTTTCATTTGAGCGAAGATTTTGAAGGCAGGCGCTGAGGATGGATGTCTTGCCGCTTCCAGTTGTTCCCGCGATGAGTATGGATTCGTTGTCGGTCACAAGGGACTTAAGTCTATGACAGGTATCTCTGCTCGCCCATTCTGCTTGGCAGAGTCCGTCGATGGTCCACGGGTTTTCGGGATGCCGACGCAGGGTCAGGATCGTGCCATTGAGAGAAAGGGGAACGCCTATAGCATGAAAGCGAAACCCCAGCCAGTTTCCGTCGACGGCAGGCCGCCTCAAATCAATATGGACTCCTGATTCACAAAATATCTTTTGAACAAAGTTTTCATAAGTGAAGGCCGAAAAAAAACTGTCAGGCAATCGCTCCAGCTTTCCTGACTTCTCATACCATATTTCTCTTTGTCCGTTAATTAGAATTTCGGTCACGGTCTTGTCGTCGATGAGGTGCATGAGCGGTCCCGTCTCGCAAAACTCTTGAAGAATTCTCTGTTGATCGCAGTTTGAAATGGAATTTGTATGGTTTTGCAAAAGCTTTAAGATGTGATGCGAATTTCCATGTCCTCCGTCATCATCAAGAGAACGAAAATTAACTCCGGGGGCCCGTGCAATCTTGTCCTCGATGAATTGACAAATTTCAAGTAGCTCATCGTCCATCGTCATGGAGTTGATTTTCTGGCTTTGGTTGACTGGGTTCTGAGGACGTGCCAATGAGGTTTGGGGAGACGAGAATAACGAGTTCCGTTCGATTTTCTAAAAAACTCCGACTTGAAAACAAAGGGCCCAGTAATGGAATATTTGCGAGTCCGGGTAGACTCGAACGACTGTGACTCTGTTCTTCTCTCAGCAATCCACTGATGGTGATTGTTTGTGCTTCTAGAAGATTGAATTGAGAGTGAATTCGGTGGGTTTTGAATGCCGGAAGACCTTCGCTTGAGAAACTCGAGTCTGGATTCGAAACTTCAGCAGCGAGTTCAATTTTTAAATGACCACGCTGATCGGCGAAAGGAGTCACCTGAACAGAAATGCCGTATTTCTTCCACACGACCTCTTTTGTCTTGTGGCTGGCAACGAGCAAGGGGATTTCTCCGCCAGCTAGAAAATCTGCTGATTCTCCGCTGCGGCTGAGAAGGGTCGGACTGGCTAAGACTTTCCCCTTGCCTTGTGACTCCAGCGCTCTTAGTTCAACCTCCCAGTCCTCATTAAACAGTGGTTTTGGGACTATTTTTGCTTGGTAAGCCCCGGGCCAACTAATTCCCATCGTGCGGGCAATGTTCTGATTTCCTTCGGCAACCATGATTTTGATACGGATCATTGGTTTGATATCGATTGTGTTCCTTGAAAAACTTGGTGTCAGCCCCCAGGATTCCAGTTCTTTACTCAATGAAGCAGACTCAGTCTTTGCCGATTCTGGAAATTCAAGGGAAATGGGATCATCGCTGATGACAGAAGGGGTGCCCCAAAGAGATCGACTAAATTGAGAGACGATGTGAGAATTGATTTGGGCTTTTATCTCGTCCGCTATCGTCACATTGAATCGAAAGCAGGCTTGGTTTGAGGCAGCGATATCTCTGATTGCGAGCCAGTCGTTCCATCGTAAAAGTTCCCCGGAAAAAAAGTGACAGGGGTGAGCTGGCAGAAAAATGAGTCCTGGACGATTCGAAAGATATGACGCAAATTCCTTGGCGGCATTTTTTTGTTGAGTTGTCGTAACAAGAAGGCGAATGACTTTGGAGCCTATGCTCATGGAGGCGTCACCGAAGGACTTTCCAAGGAGATGAAGCATTCGTCCATCGTCACTGATTTTGACCATTTTCCCTGAGGCATTGTGGACGACTCGGGCCCCCCGATTTGGGAAAGTAGAGTATTCTCCTTTGGCCAGCACGAGAGTTTCCTGAAACTCATCCATGAGAGTGCCGCGGCTGTGTGGCTCGGCAGCAGCGGCACCCAATGGGACCAAGGGAAACAACAAATAAAGAAGACGGTTAATAAATACAGAGCACATGATCTACCTTCTCTTTGCAAAGGAGATATGCATTTGAGTGAGCTTATGATTTGAGTTGAAAGATTTCAGTCCGTCAGCCGGAAGGGAGGCGGAAAGAAATCTCAACGCAACCTTTTGAACTTTCAATTTCGAGAGTTCGGCCGTGAGTTTTAAGGAGTGCTTGGCAGAGGCTGAGACCCATGCCGAGACCTTTCGAATGGTGAAGCATGTCTTCGTCCAGAGTGAAAGGTTTCAATATTTTATCGATGGTCTTCGGCGAGAGTACTTTTCCCTGATTTTTTATGCTAATTCGCACTTCGTTCTCATCGTTTTTGTCTTGTGTGGCCACAATTTCGATGGTCGAATCCTCGTTGGCGAATTTTGTCGCATTGTCGGCCAGTCGGCTCAAAACGTTTTCAACAATGCGCTTGTCACCTTTCACTTTTTGATGGATTAGCTGGACTGACCAATCCAAATTTCGATCCTTACTGCGATGGCGCCACAAACTCTGAACGTTCGCAAGAAGGGGAGCTAGGTCCAATTTCACTTGATGAATTTTTATCTGTCCGGTTTCGGCTGAAACCAGTTCAAGAACTTCATCTATGATTGTCTTTAATCGTTGAGCGCTTTGATCGATGCGTAGGTGGAACTTTTTTTGCTCTTCTGAAAGGCGTGACTCCCCGAGAAGCTCGAGAAAGCTCAGAAGGGTGGTTAGCGGGGTTTTGAGTTCATGGTTAATAAGAACCATAAATTGGGTCTTGGCTTGATCAAGGGATTTGAGTTCAACGAGAGCCGTCTGGAGGGCACGATTTTTTTCGACCAATTCTTGGCGGAGTTCAAATTTCTCAATTGCCTTGTCGACTGTGTTTGCAAGATCGATTGGATCCCAGGGCTTTGTTAAATACCGGTAAACTTCTCCCGCATTAATCGCGTTCACGACAGATTCTATATCTGTATAACCAGTGAGCAAGATGCGTATTGCCTCGGGGTGAGTTCGTAGGGATTTCTTTAAAAATTCGACCCCAGTCATTTTGGGCATTCTTTGATCGCTGATGATCAGAGAAACAGAAGGTTCATCTTTTAACAAGCCTAGACCTTCGTCGCCAGAGGTCGCTTTTAGAACACGATATTTACGTCTAAATATGCGTTCAAGCGCATCCACATTGTCTAGTTCGTCATCAACGCAAAGAATGGAATGTTTCATGAGATAATTTTGAGTGTAGAATTGAGATGTGGAGATTGCAATCAAGATTAGGTCGGGTCATCAGAGAGTTTGTCGTCGGTGCCCAGGTCTGATTTTGGGACCCCTGATCTAGCGGGATCTAGGTCCGGTTTGCACGAACTTGAGTCAAGGGGCTTGTGATCTCTGTCGATAAGTTTGGAGTCAAGTACCTTAATATCGTGGGGAGTTTGGGTTTATGAAACGATTATTACTCGCGTTGTTGATGGCGAGCTTCTTTATTTCGGGAGTGGCAAGAGCTCAATGGGGGGCCGGAGTTTGGGGCGGAAATCAGGCTTGCCCCTACGAATACGGGGCCGGAGAAGGCTCTATCGATGATGACGATGGAATTCAAAATCTCAAACGCATGCGCGCTCAAAAGAAAAGGGAATACGATCGCAAATTGAAAAAACAGGCTGATCTTCGTCGGAAAAAAAAGAATTTTGAGAGAGACATTCGCAGAGTCCTCAAATCGAACGAGGCATCAACCGTCATCGAGCACATGGATGATCGTGAGCGCAATGCCGATAGCTATGCCCGTCAATGTAGCCCTGGAAATGTGACAGATGGTTCACCTGGTATGCCTAGATGGCTGATTAACGGTGGTTCCAGGGGCATAGGACGAAATGGATCGGGAGGAGGGTATCCATATCCTTCAAAAAATACTTTCTGTACCCATATAGAGAATGATCTCGCCAGCTGTCAGATCGCAGGGTTCGAGAGTCCCTCTTGTGATGTTAGCCACTGGCCAGACTATGCCCAAGATGGTGGCGCCGTTGACCCCGAGGTTTGCAACAGCCCATTTATTAAGAATTCTGCGACGGCTGAGCACAAAATGGACTGCAAGGCGGCCATTCAAGATTATTACGAAGCTTCTGAAGAATTTAACGAATTGGCTGCCGAGCTTGCTTCGATGAAGCAAGACTTGAAGGAGTTTGAGCGGACTCTAGACAGCGAACGAGAAAGGATCCAGAGCAGAATAGGCGAGGGCGATGATGGGAGCGAAGCTTACTGCCCTGAATGTGAGTTACGCCGTCGAGGGAGAGTGCGATCGCCCACGACTTTAGAGACGATTGGTTCCATTGGAATGTCAGTTCTCGGTGGAGTGCTCGCCTATAAGGGGGCCAAATACGCGATCGACCAGAACTCGCGCCTGGGTTGGCCAACGCAGCCCTATGCAGCGGCAGCAATGGGCTATCCGTTTTTGATGAATGGCCTTTATGGCGCCATTGGTGGGGGCATCGGAGGCGGGGCTTTTGCTTGCGCGGGTGGGATCGGAGGCGGCGGATTTGGAATGGGACCGTATGGCATGAACGGTGGCATGGGTCTATATGGTGGGATGGGAGGACCTTTTGGATATCCCATGGGTATGATGGGTCTTGGTTTTGGAGGGGGACTTTACATGCCCGGCATGGGCCCTTGGGGTATGGCAGGTGGCATGATGGGCCTGATGGGCAACATGGGTATGATGGGTGGCATGATGGGCCTGATGGGCAACATGGGCATGATGGGCGGTATGATGGGTGGCATGATGGGCCTGATGGGCAACATGGGCATGATGGGCGGCATGATGGGCAACATGGGCATGATGGGTATGATGGGTATGATGGGTAACATGGGCATGATGGGCGGCGCAATGGGCATGATGGGTTACATGGGCAACATGGGCATGATGGGCGGCATGATGGGCAACATGGGCATGATGGGCGGCATGATGGGCAACATGGGCATGATGGGTATGATGGGGTATGATGGGTATGATGGGTAACATGGGCATGATGGGTATGATGGGTATGATGGGTAACATGGGCATGATGGGCGGCGCGATGGGCATGATGGGCATGATGGGCATGATGGGCATGATGGGCGGCATGGATATGGGGATTTATATGGCTCAGCAGCAACAGGCCCAACAAGATGCAATGATGAGAATGCAAACTGTTCAGCGACTGCAAATAGAGCTTTATCAAATTCAAATGCAGATGCAACAGATCATGTACGGTGGTTATGGAAGCTCCGTTTATGGTGGCACTGGAACAACCAGTGGAGGTTCATCGCTGCCCTCATCAGGCACGCCAACGACAAACCCTCGTGGTGGGAATACCCGCTAGGCATCATGAGTTGACTTGAACTTAAAATAAAGTTCCCTTACCACTCTTGAGGAGTTGTATGGGACATCGTCTCGTCAATAATTGCTATGATAGCCATGTTCATTGGTTGGCCACAGGACAGGTAGCCACGAGTTGGCGTCTCCATCATCTCAAATCAGCTTTGGATCTCAGCAGAGAAACGCTAAAACCAAGTTATTTTCGCGGAGAGTGGCTCGTTGGATTTGGGTGGGACAATAATCTTTGGTCACAAGGTGAATTTCCACATCGCAGTACTCTCGATAAGCTATTTCCCGATTTTCCGGTGGCCCTGTCGCGAGCTGACGGTCATGCCGTTTGGGTCAATTCGGTTGCCTTACAAAGACTAGGAATGCTGGATGTGAAGGGAGGAGAAAAGGGCAGTATACCGCAAGTGGTCGGAGGCCGAATCGTCTTGGATAGCAGCGGGAGCCCAACGGGAATATTGATTGATTTGGCTAAATCCCTGGTTGATGCATTGATTCCCCAAATTAATCGGCAGCAAGTAAAGAGTTTCCTTTTGAAGGGAATGCAAGAATTCAACCGAGCAGGGGTCACTCATATTCGAGACATGTCTTGCTTTGAGGAGCAATGGACCGAGGTGGTTCATTTGGCAGAGGCAGATCTTCTCACAATCGCTGTCGAGCAAACATTTTCCGCGGACAATCCGAATGATTTCGAAGCGGCCCTGAACCTGGCTATCCGGGCCCGCCGACAGAATTTGGCTCTGGTGCGTGCGCAGAGTATTAAAATCTATTGTGATGGTGCTCTTGGTTCCGAGGGGGCCTTGCTCAGTCGCGATTATCAGTCCGGATCGGGTCGAGGACTTGAACTTTTGAACAAATCGGATATCCAGGGTTTCATGCATCTAGCTTGGGAGTCAGGCTTCGATCTAGCGGTTCACACAATTGGGGATGAGGCTGCTCATCGTGTGATTTTGGCGGCACAGGGAGTTTGGGAAAAGGGGATAAAAGGAAGACTTCATCTTGAACATGCGCAAATGCTCAGACCTGAGACAATCTCTCAAATGCCTGCCGATTCAGTGAGATGTCACCTTCAGCCTTGTCATTGGTTATCCGACCGCAATTGGCTGAGGAAGAAATTGGGTCCCTTATATCCATATGTATTTCCCTGGCGAGCTCTTCAGGAAGCGGGAATTCCTTTTTTCTTTGGTTCCGACAGTCCCATTGAAAGGCCCTCAGTTCAAAATACGCTTCTGGCGATTGAGGAAAGTTCTCACGAGGAAATCCCCAAATTGTTGGGAGATCCTCTCATGTACCACTCACATCCAGATGGGACTTGGGTGCCGGGTTGTTTTTCACAGTTTACGGATGGTATTCCGACATCCGTTGTTTTTAGGGGCGTTCATCTCATTTAGTGTTATTTAGCACTGATCTCTCAGGCAAAAAATCGTGACGTTCAATGGGATTCAGAAGCCTTGATGGACAATAGGCTCCGCTTTTTTGTTCGCATCAACTTGGTGAGCTGCAGAGGACTCCCTCTCTTGGGAGCGAACGAGGAGGCCGATCGCAATGGTTCCAACGACCATCCAAGCCCATTTTGGAATTCTGATTTCAGATCCCTCTTTTGAGATTGAAAAATCGTCGGTCAATGAGGCTGGCCAGGCTGGATCAGAGAGGCTATTAGATCTTGTACTTGTATCTCCACCTATACCTGTACTTGCGCTGTCAGGTTGACGCCCTTCATGTTTGACACATTGATCGCTAAAATAAACTTTGAACAAACTGCGGTCCGCACGGGGATGATATATTGGCGACTCGCAATCTCCGCTGACTAAATACTCTTTTGGTGGAGAAAAATGGAAAAGGTCTCGTCCTTCTAGAATTCGATCAAATAGAATAAAAGTATCAGAGAAACCGGTGATCCGAACTGCACGATCAGGAATGGGAATTGTCGCTCTCTCGGACAAGTCGTAAACCTGGCCATTGATTACTAAATATCTAAATTCATCCCACTTTGAATCAGGCTGCCACCCGAGAAATGGTTTGGAGCCAAGTTCTTCTTTCCAGTCCTTAATGCTTTGAGGCAAAAACTCCTTATCCGAGGGTTTAAAGTCGGGAAAGAAAAGGGCGAGCTGTCTGAGGTGATTTCGTTTTTCTGGCAGAGATGGTTCAAGCTGGTAGGCAAAGAGCCAGACTCTGGCGATTAGTTTTCTTATTTTGACAGGCCAATTGTAACTTTGGGCTCTCGACAACAAATCATTGTAAATGCTAATTCGACTCTGTGTGGGTTTCACTTTGTCTCCTTGAAGTATTTCTTCGCTTTCACTTTGAATGGCCTTGATGACTTCTGGGTCAATATATCTTTCGAGGCTCCATCGTGAATAAGTCGATAAGTTATCTTGTGAAAAGAGGTAGGCCTCAAAACCAATGGAGGAAGCATCTCTTGCTTTGACTAAAATTCCAGGTTTCCCTGCTTCTGCTTGAACGGTTTGAATGGGGTGAATGGCAATCGAAATGCATAAAAATATTCTTCTCAATCCATGCCTCCATCGATGATTTTTGTGTTTGGTCGATTTGAGGACTTTTGTTTTTCAAAACTCATTCCGCTTTCGGCTGGATTCTGAATGACAACCCAGAAGGGACCTTGTTCTTGGGTGATGTCCCGACTGATTGATTCCGGCACAAGAACTGCAAAATGGGATGGATTAAGGGGAGCACGGAGAATTGGGACTCTGCGGGCGATGAGGCGGCTCTTTTTTCCAGCCTCATGTGGGGGGGCCAATAAGTTGACAACACCCCTGTTTCCAAGAATTGAATCCAGTGATTCGGAGTTTTGTACCTCAATCGGGACCAATGCAAATCCGGAAGGAATGAGCGTGTCTATTGACTGAGGACCCAGTATGCCATCTCCCAATTGTTCTGATTTTGTCTCATGATTTAGACTCAACAAGACCGGAAGAAGTGAGATCAAGAACAAAAGGGCAAGCTGGCGTTTTAGACTCCACTTGCGAATTCTGTTTGCGAGTCTTTTCGCCCGCGTGATCACCTTTTCTCCCAGACATGGAATTGGCTTTTTCGCTGTTCTTCTTCTACTTTGGAACTGAAATAGGTCAGGAAGAGCAAGAGAGTAAAGAGAACAAGACTAACCCAGAGAGCTTCAATAATTATTTGACCGCGATCAGAGATGGTTTCCACATTTTAAACCTTTCCTTTATTCCTACAGCACAAGCCGAATTGAGGAAGTTTTGAGAGAGTTTTGATTTCTTTCCAAGCCAAGGATCCTCTGCGGCAGGGATGCTCCAACGAAACTGAATTTTGCTCAGCTCAGTAAAGTTGGGTAAAGGATGGTAATTTGGAGTGAGGGATTCCGCAGGCAAGGCGGCAATCGCAATTTTAGGTTGGATGCCTTCTATGGATTGCATTCCAAGGTGGCGGAGCTTGGCCCGTAGATCAAAATATCCAATTTTTAGCTGAGTCTGCATAGATTTCAATAGCGATTGCTGGCGAAACTGGAGTGCTTCTTGCTTAGCTGCAACCAAATTGTCTGCCCTTTGTGCAGCGATAAGCACATGGGGTGGTCCGAGAATTGCGGCGGCCAAGGCGATGCGAGTCGCTGTTCTAGATATTCGAAGTCGATGGGCCAGGGGATTTAATTTTAAGAGCATGCCTAGAGTTGTCGCAACTGTGAATTGCGTCTTCAGTCCTTCAACTCGGCAGGTGTGAAGAGCTCTGGATTGTCTGAGCGATTGATGTCCAATGATGAAATATCCAACAAATAGCAAGATGAGAGCTGGCATCAGAGCCAGCAGCACAATCAGGGCCATTCCGTTTTCGTTCTTCAGGATATTTGTTTGAAAAGAATTTTTCATGGTTTCAGCTCGAGAGGGAGAAGATCATGAATTTTCATGGACCAGTGTTTGTTCCATTGCCAATGAAGCTCTCCTTTGATCGAATAGGCATTCTGTTCGAGCACAAGACGACTCAGAAAACCAAAGGGAATGATGAGATTTAGCTGATGCTTGACAATTCTCTTGCATTCGCTTGCTCTCTTAGTTTCCATGATGCAGATAAGGCCTTCATAGAGACATTTTTGCGCAAGAACTCGTGCTCCGGCTGCTCCAACAAGCGAGAGGCCAGCGATGATGCAAGGGAAAATGAAGGTCAGCAAGATGGTCGTTTCGACGAGGGAGTTGCCTTTTTGGTTGTTCCTTAAACAGTTCACTTTTCGCTGTTCCCGTCGCGGGAGGCCGCTCCGTTCATAAAATCACCGAGATCCTTTCGCTTTAGATCTGATTCATTGATTGGCACTGCTTCCGCGCGCTTACTGGTACCTTGAAGAGAATGGATCACGGACGCATAACGGGAATTGAGGGCGCCCTGGAGGGTTCGAATAATCCCGACAGTTGCTATACCCATAAGAGCCACGAGGATGAGATATTCTATGAGACTTTGTCCGCCCTGGTTGGCTCGTCCTGTGTCTGTCAGATTAAACGGCAT